>JAGQPR010000113.1 GCA_020426625.1 Planctomycetales bacterium | reverse complement strand
ATCATTATGCTCAACGTGCGTGTGGCATCTCCTCCACCGCGAGCTCCAGAGGATACCCCGCCGGGCAAGATGAGTTCCTATATTTTTGGCCTCAAGCCGGGTGACAAGGTCACCATTAGTGGTCCCTACGGTGAGTTCTTCATCAAAGATACCGATGCGGAAATGGTCTATATCGGGGGAGGTGCTGGCATGGCACCGCTGCGGAGCCACATATTCGAGTTGTTCAAGAATCGCAAAACCAAACGTAAGGTTTCCTACTGGTACGGTGGACGGAGCACTCGCGAGTTATTCTACATCGACCATTTTCGAGGTATCGAGGAAGAGTTCCCGAATTTCAAGTTCAACATCGCGTTGTCGGAACCAAAGCCCGAAGACAACTGGACGGGTTATGTCGGCTTTATTCATCAAGTAGTTTTGGAAAACTATTTGAAGAATCATCCCGCTCCGGAAGATATCGAATACTATTTGTGTGGACCTCCCATGATGAATGCTGCGGTATTCAAGATGTTGGACGACTTGGGGGTTGAGCCTGAAAATATTGCCTTTGACGACTTTGGTGGATAATCGCTTGCTGTGGTTGCCCCTGAAATCTCGCTGTTGTTGCTTCGCAATGCTGACCATCCTTAGCGCGACGGTTGGTTGTCGCCAGGATCCCATTGCGGTTCAACTTCCGGTGGTCCAGATGCTCAGCGGGCAGACGATGGGCACCACCTACTCGATCAAGTTGGTTCCCACCGAACAGATGCCTCCACTGGAGGAATTGGCTGAACGTATTGAGCAAGAGCTTGAGTCTGTGAATCGGCAGATGTCGACGTATCGAGATGATTCGGAAATCTCGAATTTCAATGCTTTTCGTTCCCTGGATTGGTTCAGCGTTTCGTCTCAGACTGCCCAGACCGTCGCGACCGCGATCGATATATCAGCTGCAAGCCAGGGTGCGTTTGATGTTACAGTTAGCCCGCTGGTCAATCTGTGGGGTTTCGGTCCGCAGGGGCAGGCAACCAGTGTTCCCGATCAGGCGACTATCAACGACACCCTGGCCAAGTGCGGTTATCAACACCTGCAGGTGCGGTTGGAACCACCAGCGCTTCGCAAGGATTTAGCGGATATTGAAGTCGACCTATCTGCAATTGCTAAGGGACACGGCGTAGACCGCGTGGCGGAGTTATTGGAAGACGAAGGAGTGCGGTCTTACTTTGTTGAAATTGGTGGCGAAGTGCGAACCAAGGGTGCCAAAGCGGATGGGAAACCCTGGCGAGTTGGCATAGAACGCCCAACAGTCAGCTCGCGGCTATTGCACATGGCCTTGGAATTGGATGATCAAGCGATTGCCACCAGTGGCAATTATCGTAACTATTACCAGCTGGGAAACGGCCGCGTGGCGCACACAATCGATCCGCGGACGGGACAGACGGCCTATCACAATTTGGCTTCAGCTTCAGTGATCGCTGACAACTGCGCTCTGGCTGATGCGGTTGCCACGACCATGATGGTTTTGGGCGAAGAGCAGGGGCTCAAGGCAGCGGACGAATACGCCTGGGCGGTCTTACTGCTGGTACATGACTCGTCAGCTGAAGGTGGCTTCAAGATGTTAACCTCGCGGAGCTTCGATGAGCTGGACAAAGTTGTTGAGCTATTTGATATCGAAGAAGAGACCAGCCCATGAGTTTGCTATTCGTATTTGGACTGACCCTTTCAGTGTTCCTGCTGGTCATCGTGGGGATGGGCGTCGGCGTACTGATGGGACGGCGCGCGATCAGCGGCAGCTGCGGTGGACTGGCCAACTCGGGCAAGGCATTGGGTACGCCGTGTTCGCTATGTTCAAAACCTGCAGCTGAGTGCACCCAACGCGAAGCGGGGCACAGTTCCAGCGATGCTGGTGAATGGACGCAGCCGGAATCGAGCGAGGCCTGCGACAAAGATTGTTTGGCTGAAGGTTGTAGCAAAGAGGCGATCGACGCCTGCAAAGGGAGTTAACGGTTGTTCAGCGGACGATAGTGTTTGGCGAAATCGCTTTTCTAACGAACACCACGTTGCTTTGAACCTGGTCGCCACAGGTATCTTGATTCCAGCGCAGCTGCCTGCGAACATCGTGGATAGGGTCGTCGTCCGGAGCTGCTTGGAACTCGCACAAGCATATTGCTGTCGACGCGGCCATCACAGGTGGAATCCGCCGCTGTAATCAACGCAGGGGGAGTTTGCGGATTGGCGAATGCCCGAAAGTTCCTTTTGCATGGTGCAATGTCGCTTGCTGTGCCGCTTTTCTCGTGATAGCTTAGTTGCCGACGTCGCCGAGTGCATGCCAGCGAAAGCTATAAACAATACCGATTGCCCATTTGGCACAGGTGTTGTTCTGTGGAAGTCTTGGGTAGGGACTTTATTTGTTGGGCATGGACTCGGTCGCGGATCGGAATATCCGCGTGGCAATCTCGATTGTCCGATGTCCAGTCTCGTATCGCGGTTCTATCTGAAAAGTATGTGTGAATGTCATCAGATAACAAGTACAAACTAGAGTATGTATGGCTCGATGGTTACCTGCCCGAACCGAATCTTCGCGGTAAGACGAAGATCGTGGACAAAGCTCCGCAGTCAGTAGATGATTGCGATTTATGGGGCTTCGATGGTAGTTCCACACAGCAAGCAGAAGGTCACAGCTCGGACTGCATCTTGAAGCCAGTTGCACTTTATCCAGATTCAGGCCGCAAGAATGGCTTTCTGGTAATGTGCGAAGTTTTGCTTCCCGATCACACTCCACACCCATCGAATTTCCGAGCTACGGTGGATGACGATCCTGACCTGTGGGTGGGCCTGGAGCAAGAATACTTCCTTTCAAAAAACGGTCGCCCTCTTGGTTTTCCAGCAGACGGTTATCCTGGACCACAGGGCCCATATTACTGTGGCGTAGGCTACAAAGCTGTGGGCGACATTGCGCGGCAAATTGTCGAAGAGCATCTCGATCTGTGTTTGGATGCCGGCATCAACCACGAAGGCATCAATGCTGAAGTTGCCAAGGGCCAATGGGAATTCCAAGTTTTCGCCAAAGGTTCGAAGAAGATCGGTGACGATGTGTGGATGGCTCGTTACTTGATCATGCGGGTGGCTGAGAAGTACGGTTTGGACGTGAACCTGCATTGCAAGCCAGTTGCTGGCGACTGGAATGGTTCGGGTATGCACTGCAATTTCTCGACGAAATACATGCGAGAAACCGGTGGAGAGCCTTACTTTACAAAACTAATGGCAGCTTTTGAAAAGAATTGCAACGAGCATATTGCAGCTTACGGTCCAGACAATCATTTGCGACTGACCGGACTGCACGAAACACAGTCGATCGACAAATTCAACTGGGGCGTTGCCAATCGTGGTGCGTCTGTGCGAGTTCCTCACTCCTTCGTTAACAATGGCCACAAAGGATATTTGGAAGATCGACGTCCGAATTCACAAGCGGATCCATACAAGATCGTTTCCCGAGTTCTCAAGACAATCAAAGAAGTGGGCTGATCGCTAAGACAGTGGATTCGCTGAACACTCGTTGCCGCCCGGCTTTGGTTGGGCGGCTTTTTTTTTTATTTGCTAAACTGAATTCGGGAGAAAGTGCTAGCGGGCGCCTGGGGCGATCTTGGCCAAGCTTTCAACCACAAAACCCACCTGAACAATTGCAAGAAAATGCACCCTACAAGATCTTGCTGAAAACTATGCGACTCGGAAATCTTGTGTCCTCTTAGATGCGCCCAACATAGAACATGCATGAAGCCAAGAACACTCAGCGAGCACTAGTTCGCATCGGATTTGATGGCAAAGTCCACAAGCTCTTTCGGGGTCCCAACGCCGAAAGTCGGTTTGCGAATGAGGTTCGCGTGCTCAAGTATTTGGAAAAGCGACGTTGCCCATTCGTTCCTCGTCTGTTGGATTCCAACCAGGCAACCCTCGAGATTGTTACCTCCAACTGCGGGGCGCGAGTGCAGCACATCACTGACGAACGAGTGCAAGAAATCTTTGACGAGCTCCAAAAGTTCGGAGTTCGACACGACGATCCCTTTTTGCGAAATATCACGTATCGAGCCAAAGACGGTAAGTTTTGCGTAATTGATTTCGAGTTTGCTGAGATTCTCGAGCCCGAATTTGCGGACAGTACCACGTCTGTAGAGCAGCGAAGTACATCCGCAAAAGAAATCGAATGGTCCGGCACTACGCATCCAGGGCGGTTCCGCCCCAACAACGAAGATGCATTCTTAGGAATGCTGCTGGATGACAAAGGCATTCGCTATTTGGGCAAGCGTGGTTCGGCTTCGTTGGAGCGGTCCGATTTTATTTTTGCAGTCAGCGATGGAATGGGTGGCGAACGCTCCGGTGAATTCGCTAGCCGGGCCACGGTAGCCAAGATCGCACTTCAGCTGCCTCAACAATTCGGCTTGGGAGAAGATCGCTTCGCTGCCTACAGCGACGATATTATCATGGAATTATTTACAAGCATCCATCAAGAATTGCTTAACCTTGGCCATTACGACCACAATTGCCGGGACATGGGCGCGACGTTGACCTTGGCGTGGTTTCGACGAGGGCGTGTCTATTTCGGTCATATCGGCGATAGTCGGATTTACCATTTACCCGCCGGGGGACAATTGAAGCAGATTACCGAGGACCACAGCCATGTCGGTTGGCTACGCCGGACCGGAAAAATCAATGAGCGGCAAGCTAGGTCCCATCCCCGCAAGAATGTACTTTCCCAGGCACTTGGTGCTGGGCACCGCTACCTTCATCCTCATATTGGTGTGCTCGATTACGATCCAGGCGACCAATTCCTGCTGTGCAGCGACGGCGTTACCGATGGCCTCTGGGATCATGCAATCGAAGAACAATTGAAAAGCCAAGCAACCGCTGAATCTAACGAGCAAGGGCCGTCAGTCGCAGAGAGGATCGTGATGGCTGCCGTTGCCGAATCGGGCCGAGACAACGCCACGGCCGTCGTCGTACGAGCGACCTAGTAACGTGCGCTAAGTAGACATACTACTTGCCATGCGCATCTTTGCTCCGGTTGGATACTCAACCGCCTCGATTATCCTTTCAGTTGTTGCATAACTTCGCGGACTACTTTTTCTATGAAGTCGTCCGCTGCAATATTGGCCGATGTCGTCTCATCGCTCGCTGCAGGCGCGATGTCTGGCATCCAATCGTTTAGCTCAGCCAGAATCTGAGAGAGCTGAGCCTGTGTTTGTTGCGCTGTTTTGATTTGTTCAGGCGAAAGTGGTTGACGGCTGCGTCCAAGGTCCCAGCCTCGCGTTAAAGCACCTCTGCGAAAGCCTTCGGGGAATTCTGGCTGGCTGATCATGGCGTCAAACAGCGGCAGCAATCGATATTGCAATTGCATGGCGCGGTCCCATTGTCCACGCGTACAGGCGTCGTAGATAGCTCGTGTCAATTCCGGGACGACACCGCTGGTGGCGTTCGTGCCGCCATTGCATCCGATGAGTAGCATTGGGGCCAGAGCTGCGTCCCAGCCGGTCAAGAATGAAAACTCGGGCCGCTGAGGACGAACGGCGGCAATCATTCGCATCATTTGGGGAATGTCCCCGGAGCTGTCCTTGATGCCGACGACTCGCGGACAATCTAGGGCCAGTCTCCGAACGGTGGCGACTTCGATTGGCGACGCAAACAGCGGAATGTTGTACAGCGTAACGTCGACGCTGACATTGTCGGCAATTTCCTTGAAGTACTGATAGACGGCTTCTTGGCTCAACTTGTAGTAGAAAGGAGCAACGATCGCCACGGCTCGCACTCCCATCGCACCGTAGGTATCGCAAGCATCGATCGTTTCACGAACGTTTGCTTCGGCAGCCCCAGCCAATATGGGCACGCGCTTGCCTACGTGTTGGCACAAGACCTCGATGATCCGGCGACGCTCGGGAGCTGTAAAACGTGTAAACTCACCAGTCGATCCGTTGGGGTACAAGCCGTGTACACCGCGCGCGATCAGCCAGTCGACGTAGGCGCACAGACGATCTTCGTCGACCTGGCCGCGGGCATCGATTGGAGTAATGTTCGGAGTGTAGATGCCTTCCATTATCTGCGTCATGTGGGTTTCTTTAACAATTGCTGTTCGTCGTGATCTTAACCGGTCTTAGCGCGGCGACATCTTCAAAGCTTGCGAGACTATGGCACAAAGTTTGCCTGGCAGTGGCACCAAGTCGCGAGAAAGTCGATAAACTGAAGCAATTATGCGGCCACGATCATATTCTAATCAACCATATCACTCGGAAATTGCTTCGCCACTCGATGAAGACTAAAAAGACGAAGCAGGTTTCCGGACCGACGTCCCAAGCACCGCGTTTGGTGCTGTCCATAGCGTTGGTCATCGGCTTTTTCGGCTATATCTTGACCTTTCTACAGCAAACGTCGTTGTTCGGCTTTGTGGATGCCCAAGGTCAGGCTCACAACCGGCTGGTGGACCTACTGGTAATTCCGGATTTGATGTGGGGCGTATTTGGCGATGGGACGGATTTGGGGCTCCTCGATCGCCTACCGATCTTGGCTGGGGCGGCCGCTTGGCTGACGATCGCCGCGTGGATCGGCTGGGCATGTGTCAGCTTCCTCTCCACGTGCTCGAAACTGCAACGAATCGTCCTAGCCACACTGGCAGGCCTGGCAATCCTCTCGACGACAATGCTGTTTTTGGGGATGGCAGGTTGCTTGGCAAGTCGCTGGCCGTTGGTGATAAGCGTCGGCGGACTGATGCTGCTCAGTGGATTTCTTCAGAACAGGGCCCGCAAACGGGACTTGTCTGCTGCCAGACAGCCTAGCCTTCCGCCCGACGGTGAACAATTCGGCGTTCGCCATCTCCTCGGGGCTGATGGTGTGCTCAGTGCATTTATGTTCCGCTGGGTGCAAATTGCGGCTTGCATTTTGGCTGCTCTCTACGTTCTAGGATCGGCATTACCCGCCTGGGAATTTGACGTACTGGAATACCATCTTCAAGCTCCCAAGGAATTTCATGAAGCGGGACGAATAGGCTTCGTCAATCACAACGTCTACGCCAACATGCCGCTGGGTGCAGAAATGCACACGCTAGCCGCTATGACGCTTATTGGAGGAGCCAATGCCGTCTGGTGGGGAGCTTTAATCGGCAAATCAATTATCGGTAGCTATTCCTTGTTGTGTGCCGCGTTGGTCGGTAGCGTGGTTGCCGACCGGTTGGGCAAGCTTCGCGGTTGGTCAGCGGCTGGCCTGCTGCTAGCTGTGCCGGGAAGTGTGCACGTATCCTGGGCGGGGCTGATTGACATGGTTCTGTCAACCTATGTGCTGGCAACCTGGGTCGCGATCGAGCCGCTCATTCAGAGGGGTTGCCGCGTGCGGAGCCCCTTTCCGCAAGTGTTCTTAGGCGCTTTGTTCGCAGGTGCCGCTGCCGCCTGCAAATACCCGGGATTCATCTTTGCCGTCGTTCCGATGCTATTGGTTGTTCTTTTGGCGTGTCTCTTGCCGTACCTAAAAAGTAGCAAGCTACAAGATCTGACAGTGGATTCCGAAGCGCGAAACAAAAGAGCCTCGCCCGCTTCTCAGGCGGGGCAGGGTGGGGGGAGCTCTTCTCTCATGCGTCTGGGGTTTCTGCCAAGCGCACTTGCCGTGTTCTGCGGGCTAAGCCTGACATGCCTGCCATGGTTGGTCAAGAATGCCGTAGTCGCAGGCAATCCAGTGTACCCGTTGATGTACCAGTATTTTGGAGGGAGGGGGTTTGATGTTGAACAAGCGCAACGATGGGTTGCAGCCCATCGACCCGGTGGCGCTAACGCCGACGTGGCATTTTCTTGGCCGCAATTGTTGAACGCTGCCGAGCAATTGACGTTGACTTCACCGCTCATAAATCCCAGCCTCGTTTTTCTCGGGCTATGCGGTACTTTGTTCTTGGTACCGTATTGGCAGCGATTTGACCGGCAACTTGCGCTCGAGCCGCTGACAGCGCGGTGGTTGACTGGTTGCGTTGTCATGACACTATGGATTCTCCTGGTTTGGTGGCTTGCCACGCATCGCATTGATCGCTTTTGGCTGCCTATCGTGCCTCTGGTAGCCTGCCTAGCCGCGCTGGGAATGACTCAGATGGCAAGCGTTATGCCGGCAGCGGTGCCGCAGGCCATCGCGTTGGTTGGCATTCTGTATGGAATCGCTCTGTCGATTGCCGGAGCCGGGTTATGCGACAATCGATTGTTTGTTCAGCTACGGTCGCTGCGCGAGCAAGCTCGTGACGTGAATGAGTCGGGATTGGTCAGTCCAGTTGCCGCATGGGCCAACGGCACACTGGATCCAGCATCAACCAAGTTACTACTCCTCGGCGATGCCATGGCTTTCTCGTTTGAGGTTCCCATCGCTTATGCGACCTGTTTCAACACTCATCCGGCCGAGGGGTGGCTGCGTGACAAGTCGCCTGAAGAACAGCTCAAGCAGCTGCGCAGCCGCGGAATTACCCATGTCCTGGTCAATTGGTCAGAAATAGCGCGCTATCGCAGTCCGGGAAACTACGGATTCAGCGATTGGCCACAACCCGCGGACATCCAGCGATTGGTTGATGATCGCGTTCTGACGCGTCTGGATACGCCCTTTGACAGCGAAAGCGTGGCAGTCTTCGGGGTGGCTCCACGGCTTTGAGTCTGATTGCAAAAAGAGGTATCATGCTCGCTAACCGTTTCGGAAGCAGTAGTCTGAAGACACAGCATTTACGCAGAAGTTTTTCCCTTACTTCTCGCCGACCGCCACTATCTGGTTCCCGAGCTCAGCTCGGGAACCTAATCCTTCGCAGGCTCTGCCTGCCTTGCGAGATGAAATTGCAAGGCAGAGCCTCTGAGGCAGTGCGTTCCCAGGTAGAGCCTGAGAACGAGAGCTTTTCGGTGGTGAGCGGCGAGAAGTGCCGTTTTTTCGCATAGTCAGCCGCTTTGGCCTTAGCCACGGTTGGTCAAGTCTCAGAAACTTATGCGTTGGTGCTTACCATGCTGAGAAATTTTCATGTTGCCGTGAAAGGTGGAGATTATGAAACAGTGGTTGTTGGGCACTTTGGCCGTCGCCTTCCTGGGCGTTGTTGGAGTGTCGATTCTGTTTTCTCAGCCGCCTGGTGGGCCTGGGCCGCGCGGTGGTCGCGGTAATGATCAAGCCAGCGTTAACGAACCACTCGTTGGCATAGTGACGAGTCAAGGGCCGGAGGCTGGATTGTTTTCGATCAAGTCTACCGGAGTCGACACTGCCCCAATCGTCGCAGCGACCAATGCTTTCTTGCAAGGACTTACGTCAGAGCAAAGGTCGCGAACCCTCTATCCGGTCGATGATCGTGAATGGCGTTTGTGGGACAATCGGCATTTCTATCAACGGCAGGGAGTCGGCTTTGACGAAATGTCCGAGCACCAACGCGAGTTGGCATTTGCCTTGATGCGAGCTAGCCTCAGTGCCAAAGGGCTCAAGAAATCTCAGGACATCATGAAATTGAATGGTACGCTAGCGGAGCTGAGTAACAACTTCGATGAGTATGGCGAATGGTTGTATTGGATAACGGTGATGGGGGAACCCTCTTCCACGACACCCTGGGGTTGGCAGGTCGATGGCCATCATTTGGTGATCAACTTTTTCGTGCTGGGGGACCAAGTGGTGATGAGTCCTGTTTTTATGGGGTCGGAGCCAATCGAAGCTACAGAAGGCCGGTTCAAAGGAACCATCGTGCTTCAGGATGAGCAGAGCAAAGGATTGCAGCTAATGCAGTCGCTCAGTAAATCGCAGCAGGCAAAAGCTATTTTGATGCGCGATAAGCCTGGGAATAACAATCTCACCGAAGCCTACAAAGACAATGTAACTCTCGATTATGCAGGTCTTTCCTGCTCGGAACTGACGGCTGAGCAACGGCAGCTGTTACTGAATGTTGTGGACGAATTCATCGGCAATCTCCGCCAGGGACATGCCAAGGTGCGCATGGCGGAAATCGAATCGCATTTGGAACGCACCTACTTCGCATGGATTGGCGGCACGACTGCGGATAGCGTTTACTATTACCGCATTCATAGTCCGGTCGTATTGATTGAATTTGATCACCAGCGTCGAGTGGCTCCTTTTCGTAGCAACGAACCCACGCGAGAACATATCCACACCGTTGTTCGTACACCCAACGGCAATGACTATGGCAAGGACTTGTTGCGGCAACACTACGAACAGCATCCCCACAAGCACGATTAGTGCATTCCAGCACACGCGAAGCGGTCGCAACGTTCTCTCCCCTCAAGCCACGGTGTTCAAGTATCAGAAAACTTGTGCGTCGGTGCTTACAATAAGTCTCTAAGTTATTTTCCCCAGGTCCTAAGCGAGTTCGCGTTGGGAAAGTTGTTTATTGTTCCAATGGTGCTGTATCTGTTGGGCACCACCATCATTGGTCGACTAGATACTGGTTATCCAATCGGCTACGCCTGTGTCGTTTGCATCATTGCCATCGTCATTTCGTGGCTCTGGTTGCAGGCCGAGAAATCGGATCGCGAATGTGTGCGCTTTCATTGGCGAGTGCTGCCGGGCGTGGTGATTGGATTGATTGGGATCGCGTTGTGGATCGTATTATGCAACTTGGGTGTCGAACAGGCGGTTGCCCAGTACCTTCCCAAATTCATGCGACCGGAAGCTCGCGTGGGATACAATCCTTTTGAGGCGTTGCCCAATACTGGGGCAGTGGTAGCCTTCATCGCCGTCCGGCTGTTTGGAATTGCAATCATCGTGCCCATCGCCGAAGAGCTTTTCTGGCGGGGATTCTTGTTGCGTTGGCTAATCGATCCAGAATGGGAGCGCGTTGGCATTGGGGACTACACGTTCTCGTCCTGCGCCATTGTCACGGCTATGTTTACGCTAGCGCATCCTGAATGGTTGGCCGCAGCAACCTATTGCTTGCTGATAAACGGCTTGCTCTATTGGAAACGCGATTTGTGGCAGTGCATTGTTGCGCATGCGGTTAGCAACGCAGCGCTGGTCGCCTATGTGCTCTATGCCGGTGCCTGGGAGCTCTGGTGAAATTTTTTTGATGGCACTAAAAGAAATTCTTGGGATAACTGCCCATGCACCACGCAGCTCGATTTGGCATGATCATTTGGTTCTGTCTCACCTTTTGCATTTCAGGCCAAGCACAGCAGCCGCCTCCGCGACCCAATTTGGTCTACATCATGGCTGACGATTTGGGTTACGGCGATCTTGGTTGCTATGGACAAACTATCATCGCCACACCCAACTTGGACCGGTTGGCCCAACAAGGCCTCAAGCTGACCAGCTACTACGCCGGATGCACAGTGTGCCGTCCGTCACGTCTCAGCTTGTGGACCGGCCAGCACATGGGGCATACGGCCATCGATTCGAATGCACAATACGTGTTCCAGCCCGAGGACGTGACCGTGGCTGAATTGCTCAAGCAAGCTGGGTACGCGACCGGCGGTGTTGGCAAATGGGCAATGGGAGGACCGGGTACTACCGGACATCCGAACAGGAATGGTTTCGACTTTTGGATGGGCTATCTCGACCAAAGCGAAGCCCACAATTTCTATCCTACGCATCTTTGGCTCAACGATCGGAGCGTTCCGCTGGCTGGCAACGAAATCGGTGACTATCCCGATGGCCGTGGACGTGTTTCGTCAAAGCGTGTTACCTATTCACACGACGTGATAACCGACTCCATGCTGCAGTTCATCCGCGACCAACGGCAGGGACCATTCCTAATGCACGTTCACTGGACCTTGCCGCATGCCAACAACGAAGGTGGACGCGTGACCGGCAACGGTATGGAAATACCTGAGCTTGGGCAATTCGCGGACAAGGACTGGCCTGAACCCGAAAAGGGTTTCGCGGCCATGGTGACGAAACTAGACCAAGATGTGGGGCGCTTGATTGCCTTGCTTCGTGAACTGGAATTGGACAGGAATACGCTCGTAATTTTCACATCAGATAACGGACCGCACAGTGAAGGTGGACACAAGCACGAATTCTTCGATTCCAACGGTCCGCTCCGCGGTTACAAACGCGATTTGTACGAGGGGGGAGTACGGACTCCGACCATCGCCTGGTGGCCGGGCGTCATCGCACCAGGCACTAGCAATGATCAACCGCTGGCAGCTTACGATTGGTTGCCCACTGCGTGTGAACTGGCCGGAGTCGAGGCTCCAGAGAATATCGATGGCATCTCTTACCTGCCCGTCTTGCAGGGCAGGAAGCAACCGCGGCAACATGATTTCTTGTATTGGAGTTACGAAAAGAAGCGGGCGGTCCGAATGGGCAATTGGAAAGCAGTTTCCGCCAATCAAGGCAAGAAATACGAGTTGTTCGATTTGTCAGATGATCTTGGAGAGCAAGTCGATGTGTCTGAGAGTCATCCGCTGATTGTGGAGCAGATTCGGGAAATAGCGAAACAGGCGACTGGCCGATGAGCCATCTGGTAAGCGTCCGCGCAGAAGGTTTTCAGCATAATTAGCCGCTTCGGCGTTAGCCACGGTTGTTCAAGCATCAGAAAACGTGTGCGTTGCTGCTTATTGCAACGACAATTACCCTTTCGGAAGAGAATACAGCATGGACTACTCCCAGCGTCCCGGTGACAACGAATGCTTTGACTACCACAGAAACTACGTTGCTTTGGTGCCGTTAGGCAACATCTTGGAAACACTCGCTGAACAACGGGACGCGATAAGTCAGTTCCTCAACAGCATTGATCCGTCGTTGATGCCAGCCGTACACGCCCCGTACACTTGGAGCGTGCAGACCGTTATCGAACACTGTTGCGACGCCGAACGTGTTTTCGGATACCGTGCCATGAGATTTGCTGCTGGAGATCAGGCCGATTTGCCAGGTTGGGACGAGAATCGATATGCTGCCAGCGGCTACGGCAAGCAGGTAAATCGCGATGGGTTGATCGATGAGTTAGCCAGCATCCGACAAGCAAACCTGTGCCTGTTGCGACGACTACTCCCGGAGTGTTGGGATCGCAGAGGCACGGCCGATGGTCGTCAAGTTTCGGTGCGCACGCTGGCCTGGCTCATGGCCGGACACTGGTGCCACCATGAAGCCATTCTCAAAAAACGACTCGCCTGATCGAAGGTTGTCCCACACTAGGCAAGGAATATCAACGCTCTCAAACAGCTGCGCACAATTGGGTAACTCAATGGGTAGAAGAAGTTCGCAACAATTAGTTTTGGCAATTAACGAGCCCAGGCTGCTGCGAACTCAGAGACCCGTAGCGCCCAAGGCCATGACTTAGGTTCGTTCGCGCAACGTGATCACAAGCACTGTTTCTTAACTGCTGCAACGGGTCCTGAGGACAAGAGAAGGTGACAAGCCCATTTCTTCCCATGTTCACGCATCGAGGTCAAAAAGGTCTGCCAACGATAATCTCGCCAATGGTTGGCAAAGGGGGCTGATTAAGGACGACTTGTCGAAGGGCTCAATCGATTGATAGCGCCCGTTGTGAGGATTGCGGTGAACGCGAACTTGCTCGGACTGGATATCAACGCCCCAGTACTCCGGTATACCATGTTCGGCATATAACTTGGCTTTCTCTCCCAAGTCCTGTTCCGCGCTGCTATCAGCGACCTCGATTAACAATCGGACGTCTTGATGTTTCGGTCGAATTCGCTTTGTATTCATCCGGCGCACCCATACAAGATCCGGTTCCGGACGATGGTCACCGCAATCGATGCTGCATTGGACTCGAATCGAAATCTCTTGGCGATTGGTAGTGGCATACGACCAATTGGTTAAATACTCAATCTCCCCTTCATGCACTGGGCCTGCTGGATTCATCAAACGAAGTTCTCCATAAATCAATTCCACCTTCAGCGGTTGGAGATCAACAAACGCGCCTCGCTGGACCATGCGGTCGAAATCACTACCACTCAACTTGGCGATGGTACTCATAACAAACTACCCTCGGAGTTTCGATATGCTCTATGCGCGACCTACTGCGTCTAATCGGACATTTTAGTCGATCAACGCACCCAGAGCCACGTCCGACTTTGGGGCAGACCTTCTTCACATGATCCGACGCCACAGCGTCTTTACCAAGTCTGAGGTTCTCTACCAAACCTGAGCCAAGTCGACCGCCACGTTCGGCAGGACGCGTACGATGAGGTGCTGGTTACGGACGGACAATTTATAGGTCCTGCTGCTATTTCGAATATGTCGAAAAACTGGACACTTCTCGGTGAACGCCACCTGAACCAAAGAGGATATGGGGACACAGCGGACACGGACACGGCACTTCGCCGGGGAAGGAGAAGCCCCCGGAACGGAGCGGTGGGGGCTTCGATAACGGCGATAATCGCAATGCCGGTGTGGTGAGCCGTGACGCATGAGCGGTCGGTTTCTGGAACCGCCGTGGGAAAAACGCAAACGATTTCCAGAGGAAGCAATCCAAATGGACAGACTTCTTCGGAGTTCTGAAATTCCCGATCAGGCGGAGCGGACAGAGTGGGCCGATGACAATCTGTTGGACTACCTTCAGCCTTTCCAGGCATTTATGCAGTTACAGCAAGCTCATACACTTTCCGGCAGCGGATGCACCCAGGGGGCGCGATAGGGACGCGCCAGCAATTCGTTGGCTTCATCATCGCCGATGACTCGATGGGTATCGGCGTCCCAGGCGAGTGAGCGCTGCAACTTCATCGATAGATTTGCCAGGATGCATGAGGCCGATGAAATATGGCCTTGTTCGATGTCTGCAACCGGACGCCCCCGCTGTTCGATGGCCGCTAATAGGTCGAGCATGTGACCACGTACTGCCGACGCAACATGGCGTTCTAGATCTTTCTCGGTTTTGTCTTCTGGGAATTTTTCGTACTCAAACAGCGCTTCGCCGCGCAACGTCTCTCCGCGTCCTTTGGGAATGAACTCATACTTGTGAACGTCTAACTTCAAAGTACCTTTGTCGCCATACAAGAATGCCGCCCAAGGATAGTCGGCATCAGGCGCGTTGCCCCAACTGCGGTGAGTCCAAACGACGGAAAGATTGTCATGGTGGAATGTGGCGGTTTGCGTATCCGAAATATTGGCTCGACTGGATTTGTCGACCAGAATCCCGCCGCTGCTGGATATTCGATTGGGCCAACCGAGATCTAGCATCCAGCGCACCATGTCGTACATATGGACGCACATATCGCCTACGATGCCGTTACCGTATTCCATAAAAGCTCGCCACTTGCGTGGATGAGTAAGATTGCAGTAGGGTAACATCGGCGCAGGCCCGGTCCACATTTCGTAATCCAAGTATTCCGGAGGTTCAATGTTTGGTGGATTTCCCGTGGCCCGCATGCCGTAGTAGCAGCAAACCTCGGCATGGGCCACATTGCCTAACAGGCCTTCGAGCACGACACGATTGCGAGCGTCGATCAGGTGCGGCGTGCTTCGCCGCTGTGTGCCGACCTGGACGACCTTTTGGTACTTGCGGGCGGCTGCCACCATGGCTTGACTCTCGATGACGTCAACTCCGGTTGGCTTTTGCACGTAGACATCCGCGCCGGACTTGACAGCTTCGATCATCGGTAATGCGTGCCAATGGTCCGGCGTTGCGATCAAGACAATGTCCAAATCCTTTTCGTCCAACATTTTTCGATAGTCGCTGTACAGGCGCGGACGTTTGCCGCTTGCTTGTCGCTCAGCCACGATATCAGCCGCGCCAGCCAGCATTTGGCTATCCACGTCGCACAGTGAAACGACTTCCACCGGAGCAACTTGGATCAGCCGAAGCAAGTCGATTTTTCCATACCAGCCGGTGCCGATCAGGCCCACGCGTTTGGCTGGGCCATCCGCCACCGCTCCCAGAGATTCACGAGCTGAGCTGGCGAGCGCGACCGAAGCGGCCGTGGATTGCAAAAAGTTGCGACGTTTCATTGGTAGAGTTCCTGGAGCCGATTTGTTTGCCAATGCGGGTTGACTAGTTTGATTCTTAGGAGTGTGGACGCGCTGACGTCAGCGGAGGGACGCCACGACATGCTACTCGTTGGCTGGTAGTGCAACAGAATCCTGAGAGTATCTCTGGCGTAACGGGGTGTGAATCCACCCAATCCGAAAGTAGTGCGCTGACTGATAGCCTAACCGCTCTTTACCGGCGATGCCACTGTATGCAGCATTTGAAATGGTTTCGACTCTGCGATTCATTCGAAGCCTCACATTGGTGACGCCTGCGAGCCCCATTAATTCTTAGCGGGTAACACTGGCAGCGAATCAACCATGTCATCCCCGCCAAGGCGGGGAACAGTGGGGCCGACGAATCAACCAAGCTGCAGCGAATATCCAAATCTCGCTCGGCCTGGCCTGCCGTGATGATTGACCGGTGACTTGCAGCCATCACTTGGTGGTTGGCCAGACAATCGTCTAAGTTCCAGTTCGGCAGATCTTTAACTTAGGAGCTTGCAATTGTCGGTTGAGTCTGCTGTGTCTGGCGACTCTGCTGATATTCAGCTAAGACAGATTCGATACGTTCGTTCAGCGCATCCAAATCGACCAGCACCTGATCGTGCTTGGCTTCCAGTTGCTCCAAGAATGCCATACCACTGGTGTCTTGAGCTACGTTTCCAGCCTTGGAAATGCCCCGGGCTTCGGCTTGGGAAACTGTGTCCATGCGGTGTTCCTGGTCATTTGGCGACATGCCACCAGCGATTTGCCGGAAGAAAGATTTGCCTATCGCACGACTCAGAATCGAACCAACCGCTACTACTGGAAGAATGGAATCCTCAAAATTCCACGTGGTGAATTTGCGTTGACTTTGCCGATTTCGTGCGTCGTAGACCTAGAGCATCCGTGCAGAAGTTTTTCTGCATAATTAGCCGGTTTGGTGCTAGCCACGGTTGTTCAAGGGTCAGAAAACTTGAGCGTAGGTGCTTGTGTTTGCTCGTTTTTCATCCCGCAGCGGGGTTAAACCTTGGGCTGGAGGCCACGCGAGTGTTCTAAAACTCCCCAGGCAGAAGTCCGACTAAACCTGTCGGTAAACGCCTTTACTAAAGCCGATGGTACCTGTAAACTGCGGGGCTTGCGTTCATTCCCCGATTGTGCGACCGAAACACATGGTTTTGAGGCAGCTTTGCCGTCTGATGGAAAGGGAATAGCAGAGAATCAATGCGAAAATTGCGGGTTTTGGAGTAATTGAATGGTCAAGTTGATGGTCCGTGACCGGGAAACAATTCAAGAAGCGGTCCGCCGATTCCGAAAGTTGGTAGAGCGTAGTGGTATTAAGAAAGAGATGCGCCGTCGTGAGTATTACGAAAAGCCCAGCGAGGTGAAGCGTCGCAGTCGTTTGCGCGCTGAACGTCGGGCACGTCGCACTCGGCAGCTATCCAGCGGCTAATATCACTTGTGCCGTTTGCGGCAATTGGGAATGCATCCCTCCGTTGGCTTCGGCCCCCGCAAACCCAAGATACAAAGTTTGCAGATTCCGTGGGATGGCTATTCGGCTTGTCAATCCAGCGGAATATGATTGTGGCGAGTTGCTTTGCCTACAACACTTGATTGACGAAGCACTAGCAACTAGTTTTTCGAATGGAGTTGTCGGCAGGTGAAGCTGCCGTGACAGCGAAGAGCACAAATACGGGCGATTAGCTCAGTTGGTTAGAGCACCTGCCTTACAAGCAGGGGGTCGCAGGTTCGAGTCCTGCATCGCCCACTATTCCCATCTTGCCCACACCTGCCGCCAGGCGTCTCGGGCTGCCACAGAAGGCATACCCTCTTAACGAAGCTGCACTTCGCGGTGTTCTCGTCCCAAAAGTCCGCTGCCGGAAACGCCCCAAGCTGCGATGGGATAGCGGTGCTGTAGTGACCTCGCTTGGTAAGAGGCCGGTCAGATACTGCCGTCCCTTCGATAATACATGTCGGTTCGACATTGTGTAGTAACGGAGATCTGCGTTGAAAGCCAGGTGGTGCCAGTTTGACCGTGAAATTGGCTGCATTTAGCTGCGGTCGGTGGAAGGCACTTCTGCCTATCACA
>JAGQPR010000112.1 GCA_020426625.1 Planctomycetales bacterium | reverse complement strand
ACCGTCCGCGAGAAAACACTTCCAAGTTCGAACTATCAATTCCACCCAAAGTAAACACCCGGGTTTATTTTTCCTCAGATCCTAAGCATTTTCCCCGCTCTCCTTTGCATTGCCATGGGAGAGTCAAGATGGACGTATTCTTCATTACTCGTCGAGTAATTCAGAGCACATTTCATTAAGTGCTGTCAGAGCTGTTCGCCATTCAGGTCGGGAAGCTTGGTAGGTTTCCCACCAAACTTGCATGACTTCAACGAGGGTGACAGCTTTGCTTGATGAGGGTTGAATCTGCCAGGCGCTCATCGCCAATAGCAGCGTTTCCGGCGACATGCTCGACAGCTCTAGGGTCGTAGCGGCCTGCAAGCAGGCTGGTAGCATCGCCACGCCAACTAGGCTGCGTAAGCGGAAGGCATTGATCATTTCACTATAAACGGGACGTTCGCAGTCCAACTGAGATAGCAGCCAGGCCAATCTCAGGGTTTCTGGCAGCTCCTGGAATCTGTTGGTTAACACGGCTTCCATGTGCAGCCTGTTCGTAGCAAGGTGAGCATAGCCAGCTCCTGCCAGGATAGGCTGCACCAATATTATCTGAGCTTGCTCGACCAGAAGATCCGCCTCGGTGAGCCTGCCTATTTCAACGAGCAAGCCAGGGCCGTGTGCCTCCCACATGGATCGCAGGGGGGCCTGCCGCATACGGATTTCATTTTCGTAATTGGGAAATGCTTGGGCGAATTGTGCGATGCACTCGCGAATTGCCGCCGCCAGCCTCTGAACGTCTGTGGGAGCGGACCGACCAAACTTACTTAAGACGCGACTTGCCAACTCGTCAGGAAAATCAACCAACGGTGCAATAGTCAACATTGCTTCCCAGAACCTGCTGGCTGGAACATGCATTTGCCGAGCCAATTCCGACAACTCTGATGAAACATCTTGCATGCCGAAAGCTAGTGGATTTTCGACCTCTGCCGCGGTTGTAAAACACCAAGCAGCATGAATCGGATTCAACAGTGAATTGAATTGCCATTCCAGGTGCATCCATGTGTTCCTTTGGGCCTGAAGGCGAAATAGGATTGACAGTGTAGTGTTCGTCCAAGAGTTTACTTGCCAGCAATATGGTCGCAGAGCAAGATGAATCCGAGCGCGATCATGCTGCTGCTGTTGAGCATGAAATGAACCAGTATGCACGGCCAGAGAGAATGTGTCGCGCGGTAAAGCAATCCCAAGAAGATTCCTAGAACTGAAAGAGGAATAAAGCTCAATCCGTATCCCCAGTGGGCTAATCCGAAGAGAATGCCAGCGATCACGGAGGGCCAAATTGGCGGTATGACATCACCCGTGTTTGATGACTGATCAAGAATTGGATGCTCGGAGTCTTCCTGCAGCGGCATCGAATCATCGGTTGTCGGCTCTTGCGTCGAAGTGGAAATAGTATCCACTGGCAGCAGTGTTGGTTGCAGGTTTGCGTTCGTAGTAACGGCTGGACCGGCGACGGGCCTGTAGAACAGCTGATTATCTGGATCGGATCGTTGATGATGAGGTGCACCGATTATCATCGCTGGCCCCGAACTAAAGGGAATCGACTGTAGCCAGCCCTGCAGCATGCCACGAAAAAAGAACTCTTCTGTAATAGGGGCTGCTACGGCTGCCGCAAACACGGCCAGGACGTAGCTGCTCAATGTCGCTTTGCTTTTTAGTGCTTCTAAGAGTGGATGCTTGTAATCAACTTCGAACTGTAACGCCACCAGGAAATTGCCTAGGTAGATCACAGGGATAATCACAAGTCCGGCGAGTACGCCGATCTTTATGACTTTCCAAAGATCTCTGGTAAAGCCAACATGCGTGGGGCCTATGCCATAGCGGAGAGAAAGCCAACAAAGCGTGACGACGATCACGGAAAGATTCGCCAGGCTTCCCAAGGCCGCCAACTCAAGTGCTGCCGCTCCGTTTTCTGCGGCAAGCTCCACTTGCAACAACGCACTTGCTACTATGGCGGCGATGTATTGTCCAACGAATACAAAAAAGACTACAAAGAGAACATCCGCCAGTCCCCAGACCGTTGGCTGCCAACGCTCGACCTCTAAAATCGGTTTTCCCTGAACCCTGCGAATCGCGAGATACAACCAGCTGGCAAGCGAACCGCTAAGCAACAGCAAACAGCCTGCACCGAACGCGAGTATCAGCAGCATCAGCAGTGGGTTTTGCTGCAGTAGTTCAGCGTCGATATTGGCTGGATCGAAGCCTTTGGGGGCATCGCTCTGGACGCTCGGAATCTCGTTCATTGACATTCACTTGCTCAAAGGATAGCAGAATGGGATCCGACCAGGCGGGGGTTATGGTGTCGTCGACTTGTGGCGAGCTACTTGCGTTATCTTGATCGCTTGAACCACATAATCCGCTCCGGAAGCAACGGTTAGAATCACCGCCAGCCAAGCAAGTATCAGTGTCACAGGTACAAGCCATTGTGCAGAGGTGCCGGCTTGTAACAGCAGCAAACTGGAGACAACTGCTGCGCATTGAAACACCATTTTCCACTTGCCGAGCCAGCGAGCGGAAAAGTCTCCGCCGCTGCCCTCAACCATAGCTCGAATACTGGTTACCAGGAACTCCCGCCCGATGATCAACGTGACCATCCAAGCGGCAATTTGGCTGCCGGTCTGTCCCACCAGGGCCACTAATGCGGCTGTAATGATGATCTTATCGACAAAGGGATCAAGCACACGCCCAAGCTTGGTAACTTGATCAAACTTTCTGGCCCACCATCCGTCAACAAAATCGGTGGATGCTGCGATGATGAATACTATCATGGCACTTAAGTAGGCGCCAGTCTCAATCAATACTCCCACGCATAAGGCCAATGCCAAGCGAATCATCGATAATGAGTTCGGGACGTTCAGTATCTGATTAGAAGATTCGGAAGGACTTTGCACTGCTAATGATCGCCTTTGACAGAGGTGATTCGCATATTTTCCGTGGTGTGTCTCTGCAATCTGCGGAGTCTCTGTGATCAGGGAGTCTCTGCAATCTACGGAGCAACTCACACAAGGGAGTCACAGTGTAACTGGTTAACGAGGCGCTCCGATAGCCGCTGCAACCAAATCATACTGACGAAAATCGACGATTTCAGCCGGTACTATCTGACCAATTTCCAGCTTTCGCTGCGGCTGGCCTGTCAGGTAGACCACAGCGTCGACGTCGGGAGCATCCGCATAGCAGCGGCCGAGCCAAACGTTTTTGTCTGTGTCGATCGCTTGGTCAATCAAGACTTCGGCAAAGCTACCAACTTGGTTCTTACACCATTCAAAGGCGATCGCCTGCTGCTTTTGCATCAAACGCTGTTGACGCTCGAGTTTGATTTCATCGGGCAGATGATTCGGCAGCTTGGCCGCTGGTGTATCGGGCTCGAGAGAGTAAGTGAAAACCCCCAACCGTTCGAAGCGAACTTCGTCAACGAAATCCATTAACTCGGCAAAGTGCTCTTCGGTCTCGCCTGGAAATCCAGTAATGAACGTCGTTCTCAAGACCAAGCCGTCGATCATTCTTCTCAACTTTGCCACGATTTCACGAGTACTTTCGGCAGTAACCCGCCGCGCCATGCGTCGCAACATTTCGGTGTTAATGTGCTGTAGCGGCATGTCGATGTAGGGCTGAATTTTTTCCGAGCTGGCGATGGTTTCAATCAGGTCATCGTCGATGTACATCGGGTAAAAATACATTAAGCGAATCCATTCGATTCCGTCCACCTGCTCCAAGGCTCGCAACAACTCCGTCAAGCGGCTTTCGCCATAGATGTCGCGGCCGTAATAGGTGGTGTCTTGGGCGACAATGATCAGTTCGCGCGTTCCTGCTTCTGCCAACTGGCGAGCTTCGCTAAGTACTAGTTCTTTGGGCTTGCTGGCGTGTTTGCCGCGCATTTTCGGAATTGCACAGAACGTGCATAACCGATCGCAGCCCTCAGAAACCTTCAGATATGCAAAGTGTGGCGGGGTGATTCTCAGGCGATTCGAATCGTTAAGCGCTTGGATGGGGGCGGGACGAAATATCATCCTTTGTTCGTCGAGCCCATCGACCAACTGATTTGCCAACTTGGTTATGTCATCGCGGCTGAAGACGCCTACCAGAGAATCAATCTCGGGTCGCGCCTGCAGCAGTTGTTCTCGCTCGCGTTCCGCCAGGCACCCCGAAACTATCACGCCTCGAATTTTGCCAGATCGTTTTAGTTCTAGCATCTGGTCGATAGCTTCCAGCGATTCCCGCCGCGCATTATCAATGAAACCGCAGGTGTTGATAACGACGAAATCAGAATTGGTCGGTTCTTGAACCAGTTCAAATCCGTCATCTCGCAACAGTCCCAGCATCCTCTCGCTGTCAACGAGATTCTTTGGGCAGCCCAGGCTAATGAAGGCGTACTTGCCTCGCACCGATGCACCGGTCTGCGTACCGCTTGTATCCGCCAATGGCAACGTAGACGCGTTAGATTCGACAATGGGCAGATTGATTTGCGGCATTATTCGGACTATTCAAAGTGGCTGTCAACGTAATGGCCCCGGGTTTTCAGGGGCGCTGACAAGTCAGTGCTGGCCTGGCAAGCACCAGGCATGATGATATGGATTTGTCGCTATCCGGAAAATTCGTTCACCGGGCCGATCGAGACCAGAGCGACGATTATACTTCGTCCGTTGAATTGTGCATGCCCAAAACACTTGGCGTACTGCAAACGAATCTGGGACGTTCGCAAGGGAATTTATCGACGAGCAGAGCGAGCGAACGTTCAGGCCAATACTCAGAATTGTTCTAAGAGTTGTTGTGACTTGATGGCGCTGCTGGGGAGGTTTCCGCCGAGCTCTCCTTGCGTTCTTCGGTCGGTGCTACTATTGCATTGACCAATTCGTGGTCCAGGCTCGGCGGCACGAATCGCAAGTCGAGCAACACATGCTGGTCGCTGGACGCTGCGAAGATCGGCGGACCAAGCTTTCCCTTTGCCAGCAGTTGCGTGAGTTCTGACACAGAATGTTTGGGTAGCAATTGTACGGCCCAACTGTCGTGCCGATATCGATGCCATGGCGATGGCCCAAGCTCCACGCTTCGTGCCACTACGGTAGCCGAGGAAACCGCGTTAACTCCATCCAACTGAATGGACAATCGCTTAGCACGATCCCGCAAGTTGTCTGGATTGATGCAAAGATCTGCAGTTGCAGCTGCTTCGAGCTCATCGCCTAGGCTAGATAGCTGCAAAGCAGTCGTTGAAGCAACCAAGGTGGGGCCCATGGTCGCGACGCCGATGGAGCCTGCATTTTGTTGGATCTGTTCAAGCGCAGGATTGTTACCAGCTACGAAGACTCCGGCTGGCCCACCGAGCAAGAAATTCAGCGGGACAATCGCGATGGCTGCGGGATCCTGCAGGTGTTCCTTGATCAGTGGGAAACGGAACTGCTCCGCCAGAGCACTGCTCGCTACTCCATCAATCAGAAGTTCCACGGTAGTAGCGCCGATCTCCCTAGCCAAATGGCTAGCACGGCTTCGTTGCTTGGCAGCTTCTTCCTGTTCGAGCCCATTGGGGCTGACATGCAATACAAGTTGACGGCTGCTCGTCAGTGAGCGTTTCCAATCTTCTATAGTGTTACCGTTAGAGGCTCCGACCTCAGTCACCGGGATGCCAGAAAATGCCAGCAACTGTCCAATATCACCAAAGTTGTCGATGCGAATCAAATCCGTTCTGGCAATCAAGACTTCTTCGATCTCCAAGCTTTGAGCCAGCAGCCGAATCGCTGCTGAGGCACCGGTTAGCCAGACGACATGAGAACAGCCGAGGCATTTGCGGCCTATGAGCTGCGCCCGCGAAAGGACTTGGTCGCCAGACTGGAAGGCCATGGCGGATTTGGCATATCCGTAGCCCACCACCGAAGCCAACGGCACGTTACAGAAGCCAGGCCCAAACAACTGTCCGGTCGCGTTGATCGTCGACTGAACCGAATCTCGAACGGTATCTCCCGAGATGGAATCCAGCCAGGAGCGAGTCTGCTGCCAGGCTGCCTGCATCTTTTCGATTGGCCGCAAATCCTTGACTCCAACTTTTCCCATGACCTCGCGCACGCTCGTGGCAATGTCTCCACTATGAATGGCGTCCAGCATCCGTTGGACGGTGTCTGCAGGCAGTAGGTCATCAATACGGCGAGGAATCTTAAACATATCTAACTTGTCGTTGGTAGCTGAGAACTGGTTTTTTTCGATTGTATCGATTATCGGGCGATCACAGAACGCGGGAATCTACTTTTGCCACTGGAAAACGGCGGGCCCAAGTTAGTGAGCTACGTTTTTAAGATGGACAATCTCTATTCGTAGGATTCCAACGGTTTCTTGGGTAGCCCATTGTTTCTTGGTCTGCCTATTACGGAATTTGTATCCCGACCGTTATCTTTAACATCCAGCTTGCAACATAATGACCAACGTTAGAATCAAGCATTCCCGTTCTCCATTCGCGTTTTTGCAGCGCCTGTGCGATGCGGCAGCCATAGCCATCTCACTTTATTGGGCACAATGGTTGGCGGGCCAGTATCCCAGCGACCGATCGAGTTTGGCAATCGCCGGCGCCATCGGAATCTACATTCTTGTAAGTGAAGCCAGTACTGTAATTCGCGGCACTCAACGCACTGGCGCGCTCCGTGAACTGCTATCCGTAGCTGCCTGCTGGTTAACAACCATCGCGATCTTGGCGACGGTTTCGTTCTTTACGCGTCAAGGAGAGTATTTTGCCCGGAGCAGCGTGTTCAGCTGGATCTTTCTAGCCGGTTCGTCGCTGGGGCTTTCCCACATTCTATTTCGTATCATCTCCGAGGCGTTATGCAGTGCAGATTGGTCTCGCAGGCGATGCGCCATCGCCGGTCTTAACTCACTGGGGCTTCAATTAATGCGAAACGCGGCGAACAATCCCAGCTGCGGACTTAACCTAGTTGGTTTCTACGACGATCGCTCGAAAGAACGCAGCCTGGAAATAGCCAATCGGGAATCGAGTTTCAATGGTGATTTGAGCGCCCTTGTGGCAGATGCCAAAGCTGGCAAAATCGATACGGTCTATGTAACCCTGCCAATGCGGGCTGAAGCGCGCATTCGCTGGCTGCTGGAACAATTAGCGGACACGACAGCCAGCGCCTACATCGTGCCCGATTTCTTCGTATTCGAACTACTGCACTCCCGTTGGAGCACGGTGGGCGATCTGCCCATCGTAAGCGTGTTTGAGACGCCGTTGTACGGCGTGGATAGCTGGATCAAGCGAACATTCGATTTCTGCGCCGCCCTCGTGGGAATCATTTTAGTGAGCCCGATTCTGCTGATATGCGGATTGCTAGTCAAATTTTCTTCACCTGGACCGGTCTTTTTCCGCCAGAAGCGCTACGGACTGGATGGCAAAGAGATTATGGTTTGGAAATTCCGGTCGATGCGGGCCACCGACAATGGCCCGGTAGTGGCCCAAGCCACCAAGGAGGATCCCAGAATAACACGAGTAGGGAGGATACTGCGACGTACCTCACTGGATGAGCTTCCGCAACTTTTCAACGTGCTTGACGGATCGATGTCGCTCGTCGGGCCCCGGCCGCATGCTACCGCTCACAATGAACATTATCGCAAGTTGATCAAGGGCTACATGCTGCGGCACAAAGTCAAACCGGGAATCACTGGGTTGGCTCAGGTCGAAGGATATCGAGGCGAAACAGAGACTCTTGACAAAATGCAGAAGAGAATTGAATTCGACCACCGATATATTCAACAATGGTCCGTCTGGCTGGATCTCCAAATTATATTTCGCACTTTGTTTGTCGTGCTTCGTCAGGAAAACGCCTATTAGTCGTTCCTGGTTACGAGAAGTTTGAGTCACTCTCGGTGGGGCCCCGTGGGAGTCGCGGGGGCAACGAGCGGAGAGGCGCGAAATAGTTTAGGACCTGCGTAAAGGCAACTTGGGTATTTTCCATCTGCCTCTCCCGTGCCGCACAAAGAACATTCTAATCTCTGTTTTCCATGCGCTGACGTTCATGGCTTCATGCTGCCGCAGCTTTGCTGCTAGGAACAGGTTTCGGTAGCGCCAAATGCAATTGTCTAGATTGGCTTGGAACCTAGCTCGCTGGCTGGAATCCATTCGACGTCTACTCGCGTGCGCAGCCGCTCGGCAACCTGAAACGTTTCAGCGTTAGGACGCCAAAGCACGCGCGCGATGGCGGCCAAATTGATATCCGCCGCCTCACAGAGCGCAAAGGTTTCAAGCTGATCTTTGCGGGGGATAACCAACGTGGTTTCTGCGACCCCCAATTTCTTCAGCTGCCTATCGATCGTTGAGACGCCTTGTTCTGGACAGCAAACAAGCCGTGTTACTGTACCGCCGGTATTGGCCAGCGGCGGTAGCAAGCTGCCCAGATCTTTGGCAGGCATAGCCTGGGGTCCAGAGGGTTCATCAGTCGAATCATTGAACTTGGCTGAAAGCTCACGCGCAATCGCCTCGGTGGTGGAAAGCCAAGCATCGAAATGAAGGGGTGCAAGGGGTTTGCAGGTGCTTGCATCTGCGTCGACTGGTTCGGTAAAAGCAGCTTTGAGAGCTTGTGATGTATGTTGTAGTAATGCGGGAAAGAGAGCTGCATCAAACAGTTTGGTAGCGTAGCTCGCGTCCGTGTCCTCGTCTGGCGTATCGAATTGCAATAGGCAACCGGGTTCCGACTGTAACGTCCTTTTCCACGCCGAAAATTGCTTTGCCAGCCTAAGTCTCGCTTCGTGAAATCTCCTATTGCGGGCCACCGAGCGATCGACAAGTTCGTGGCAATACTTGATGCAAGTAGCTATGATTTGTTCTTCAGAACCGAATTGCTCTTTAAAATCGCTCAAATACCTGGCAAGGGGAAGCGGGCTGGATTCACAAAAACCAACCATTCGTTCAATTATTGCCAGTTGTACTAGCTCGATTTGCTGGCAAGTGCATTTCTGCATTTCCAACAAGTGCAGCAGAGCGTTTTGTATCTGTCGCAAGTCATCAGCCATCTGCAACTGCTTTAGTTCTTCGTTGCCTGACAAGCGTCGTGTCCAGATCTGAAGCTTGCGCCTGCCATTGGCAGTTGCGATTTCCTCGGCGACGGAATTGCTTGGAGCTACCAACCCAATCGACGCGAGTACTTGATCGGCAAATTCCGAGCAACGCAGTTCCCAAGAATTCAACTCGGCGTTCTTAACTGCGGCGGACAAATTGTCAGGTTCGGAATTTGATGATACGTGATTGATGATTTTTTCTAGGGCGACGATCGGCCTTGTTCGCTTCAAGGCATCGACATCCATTTTCTCGACGAGTTGCACGCGGCGCATGGTGGCTGTTCTCAACCAACCCTCAGGCTGGGCTCGGTCGGCAGTGCGAATCGAATCTAGCGAAGCTCCGCAGGTTGTCAGAGCGTCCAGTTGAACCAACTTGGCAAGTTCGATAGCGGCAGCACGGCAGTCGTCGCTGTCTCCCAACAGTCCGCCGTCGACCAGCGTGAACCAGTCGAAGGGCTTGAATCGATTGGGACCCGCCAATCGATCTCGATAGAAAAGTGGCTGAGCAAGTTGATTCGCCGACATGAAGTAGCTAATTTCCGAAAGCGTGGCAATAGCTGCAGCCGAGGCCAAATTGACGTTACCATTGTTGACCGCCGTTGCCACCGTGCCATATCCGGAAACCGTACAATTGGCACAATCTCGATCGATCAGTATCTTGCGAATCAGCAGCCCTACTTCGGCTAACAACCCGCTGCCAGTTCCACCATGCATGGATGACATTACGTATACGCGAATATTGTCACGTGGCACACCCAGAGCAATGTTTGTCCGACAAAGAGTGTTGACAGCCTCGACGATCGCTGCTCGCACGTCGTTGTAATGTTGCAGAAACGTTAGGATTGACAGCGGACGAACACCTTCAGTCACCAGAGTTCGCGGAATGTTGTATAACCATCGCCGCGAAATCGGGCTGAAAAGCTCGGGCTCCGAACTGCGATAGTCTCGAGGATGCAGCACGGGAATGGCAACGATGTCCTTGGGTGCGAGTCCTCCCTGTGGCGAATCTAGCGCTTGCTCCAGTTCCGTACAGTCAGTGTCTAGAGCCAACCACTGGTGTTCTTCGAGAACAGCTTTCGCAGATTCAGAGCTGCCAGCCAATAGAGACTGTCTCAATGCCACCATCGCCTTGATTGCCAATCCGCCAATGCCGACGAACAAACAACGCGGTTCTGTCCAGTCTTCTGACAAGTCCTGCGAACTGTCGGCATGGACGCGAAATGAAGGATGGTGGGCCGTCTCAGCGACGTCGATTTGAGGCGTGTTTTGCCCGAGTCCCAAACTGGCCGTATCGTCGACGACCGGCTCGTGCCCTACGCTGGTGTGCTCGGGAGACCTGCGTGCTTAACCTTAAGCAACTGGTCAACCATTTGCCGGCAGGTAGTGTAACGATCGATCGGATTCTTGGACAGTGCGCGGGCGATGATCGGCCGATCTGCCGGCGGCAGTGCGTCCAAATTCGGTGCATGCCCGATATGCTGCCTGGCCAGCTCGCTCAAGGTGGCGCCCTGGAAAGGCATTTCGCCGGTCAGCATCTCCATAAAGACGATAGCCAATGAGTATTGATCGCTTCGGTAGTCCGGAGTGCCATCGAAAATCTCTGGAGCTGAATAGGCTGGCGTCAGCCCGGACACCATCGACATGTCTCGATCGTAAAGGTCTTTGACGAGTCCAAAATCCGCAACCTTGATTCGATCCGCGATGATCAACAGATTGCCAGGCTTGATGTCCAGGTGCTGCAGAGAGTGTTTCTGAGCCAGGAAATCCAACGTGTCGGCTGCGTCTCTCAAGAATTCCAGCAACGCGGCCCTAGGGATTCCTCGCAGGCCCTTTTCGCGGTACATGTCAAAGCGATCGTAGAGCGTGCTTTCCGCCAGCTCGGTCACAATCACAACTTGATTGTTGACAACTTCGATCCGCTCGAGTGAGAGCAAGAAGGGATGATGTACTTTGGAGATACGCTCCAAGCTCTTCAACTCACGACTTGCCTTGGCGTCGTCGGCTGTACCAAAGATGATCTTCACCGCTTTTTGCAGACCACCAGGCGCATCGGCAGACCAGACTTCGCCATATCCGCCTGCGCCCAATCGATTGCGCAAGACATAGCCAGGCAGCGGTTCGTACCCTGGTTCGACAGTCGTTGCAATTTGAGTCATCGGCTTGCGCTTACATTGGTGGTTACAGGAATCGTTTGAGTGCTGCTAATTCGGTACAAAGCGTTGTTCAGTCTATCCCAGAGTTGTCAGGTGGTCAGCTTGCCTTCTTGCGGGCGGAACGCAGGGTAAGCCCTCACTAAATTTTCTAGAGGGTAGATGCGTCGGCGTTATTGGACACTGGAAAAACTTGTGTTGCAGTACAGTTTGCAGGCGAAGCGTTTGCATTGGCTGGTGGTCGAGCCGCTTGTTCTGATGGCAGGGGCTGAGTTGCTCTGGTAACCGTTGCCGCAGGCGTCAGCATTTGTGTTTGAGTTCTCTTAGGCTGAGGTGCCGTCGGGGGGCCTGCAGCTGCGGAAGCCGATTGGGTTGCGGTCACTGTAGGAATGCGGGGCGCCGGAGGGCTGTTCAGCAAGCCTAGATTGCCGAAGTAATTTCGGCAGGCATGCTGTAAATAGTCGATGCGCAAATCCAGCGGTTCACTGGTGTAAGTGCAATAGGCCCGTACTTGACTGAGCAGATCCCGTGGGTAGCACCTCCGAAACGGGCGGTTGAACTTGAGAAAGAAGCCGCTAATCAGCTGCTCGATGACCTCAGGGCGCCAGGGGAAACCCATTGACTCACAGGCACGGCGAAATAGATCGGCGAACTCCTCTCGACCAGGGTCCCTGATTTCGATCTTGTAGGGGACTCTTCGTAAGAATGCTTCGTCAACGAGATCATGCGGCTGTAGGTTTGTCGAAAACAATACGATTTGTTCAAACGGCACGCAGATCTTCTTGCCCGTAGGTAACGTGAGAAAGTCCTGCTTGTTTTCCAAAGGCACAATCCATCGATTGAGCAACTCTTCAGGTGCAACACGCTGTCGTCCAAAGTCATCGATGAGTAGACTTCCACAGTTGCTTTTTAGTTGAAGTGGGGCTTCGCAAGTATTGCTTCGTGCGTCGTGGCGAATTTCCAGATTGTCCAGCGTCAACTCACCGCCCACGATCACCGTTGGTCTTTCGATGCGAATCCAACGTTTGTCGTAGTTCTGCAGATTCACTAACGACTCGGTCTGACCTTTGGCTCGCGGAACATGAAAGGCAGCGTCGTACAATTTGATGATCATGCCATCATCGATCAAAGCATATGGAATCCAGATGCTTTCACCACGAAGGATTGTCAGGCATTTCGCGAGCGTGGTTTTGCCGTTTCCCGGTGGTCCGTAGAGGAAAATACCGCCATTGCTGTTAACGGCAGGCCCGAGAAAGTCGAGCCATGTCTTTTCGTAGGAGATGTCAGCGAGGGCTTCGATTAATTGGTCTCGCACAACCGGTGTATACTGGTTGGCCTGAGCTTCAACGGACAACAAATAGTCGCTCAGTGGCACCGGAGCTGGGCCGGAATAGGTGAATACCTTTTGTGAGTTCAGAGCTCGCGATTGTCCATGTTCGGTCAAGCTGTAGTAGTAATCGTTCAGCGGAGCGGAGCGGGCGTGCGCGACAATCTGGCGAGTGCGCAACGAACCCAGTTGCTGGTCGACGATACCAAACGGCAAGCCAACGGACTCGGCGATCTTTCTACCGCTCATCGTGCCGTTAGCTAACAGCGTTTGCGACATCAATGCTTCGACAAAAGAACTTGTCAGCCCGGCGTCCTCGACGGATGTCGGCTCTGCGGGCCAAAAGTGGTCGTCATGCAAGACGTAGGGCAGCTCTGCATTGGACAATGAGGCCGTATTGCGTAGGATCGATTGAGTTTTCAATGTCATTTAAGGCCTGTCCCCGTGCTACCCTGCAGATGAAATAGCATCGACGTACGATTCCCGCGTTGGCGTAATCCACGGAAGCATGCGACTCCACATTTTTTCTTGCCGAAGAGTAGCTCACTAGACGACGATGCGTCGCACTCAGCTGTCAAGGTTCCACAGGCAAATACGTCCACCTTCCAGATCGTGCGGCAAACTCCTGCTTTTCCCATTTGGATGATTGTATGATTTGACCGTTTGGCATCAGTCGTGGCGAGTGTGCCGCTGCCAGTTAACCCGCACTTCAATAAACTGCTTGAAAAAGTTGATAACGCAGTAGGGAAGCGAATCATGTCCTACTATTCAACGGGACTCTACCCATCGCTTTTGAAATCTGCCTGTTGCGAATTCAGGATTCCCAATATGGTTCCAGTCGACAACCCAATGGTCTACGCCGACAATCTCTCCCATCAAGCGGAGAGTACGTGGATTCTGCTGCGCAGCGGTGGTGGTGTCGATAATCAGACAACCATGCTTGTACCACCTTTCCCGTTCACGGTCGGACGACGGCCTGGATGTTCATTGCAGCTGAACTACAAGACCATTTCTGGAAATCACGCTGAACTGAACGTATCGGGCAATCAGCTTTGGCTGACGGATCTAAACAGCACCAACGGCACTTACGTAAACGGCAGGCGTATTTCCGAGCCTGCGCCTTTGCGTGAAGAAGATTTGCTGCAGTTCGCTGATATAGCCTTCCGCGTACGTTGCGAGACTCAACATTCCGTGTCCAATACGATGCAGGAGGATGTGTGTGAACAAGCGTTTGCCTTGGTCCAGTTTGATCGACTTATGGAAAAGCGGTTGGTAACTCCCTTTTTCCAACCTATCGTCGAAATGAAGACGGGAGTCTTCAAGGGGTACGAGATTCTGGCCAGGAGTAGATTGTTTGGAGTTGAGTCCTGTCAAGCCATGTTCAATGCCGCGGCCAGGCTGAACATGGAGGTTGAGCTAAGTCGCATGTTGCGTTGGGAGGGGATTCGCGAAGGTTTGAACTTGCCCGAGCGAAAAACGTTGTTCGTAAACACACATCCACTTGAACTGAGGCGCGAAGGTCTCGTCAACTCGATGTCCTCTGCACGCCAACTTTCGCGGGATATTCCCATCGTGCTGGAGGTGCATGAAGCCGCCATCACCGACCCGAACGAGATGAAGGAACTGAGAGCACAACTGGCAGATCTGCAAATTGGCCTGGCATACGACGATTTTGGGGCGGGGCAAACGCGCCTTTCTGAATTGGTAGAAGCGCCACCAGACTACCTGAAATTTGATATTTCGTTGATCCGCGGTATCAACAGCGCAACTCCTGAACGCCAAAAGATGCTGGCATCGCTGGTAAAGCTCGTGCTTGACCTGGGGATCAATCCTCTGGCGGAGGGTGTTGAGACGGCGGAAGAAGCCGACGTATGCTTAGAGATGGGTTTCTTGTCAGCCCAGGGGTACCATTTCGGTCGCCCTGCTCCAGTTGGACAGTTCAAATAGTCCGCAATCTATCTCAAGCCACAGTTTCCGTGATTTGATAAGTCACAACTGCTCAACTGCCGCAGCAATTGACTCAGGTGTACTCCCTTGTGACTTGTGCTCTTTCAAGTACCAGGATTCCGTGAAGGAAGCGGATTGGCCCGGCTCCAGGTGCTCGCGAGGACCGATTGGTTCGAGCTCGACCATGTCTCCGGCTGGATACCAGACGGAAATAGTCAGCCCCGCCACTTCGTTGTAGGCCCGCTCAGGGAACGTCGGAAATCGTTTGACGAACAATAAGTCTGAGGGACTTTGGTATGCAAGCCAGCCCACAGTCGAATCGAAGCCTAACTTTGGATTTTCCGGTCTGTCTGTTATGTACAGCAGGTTACCAAACTGTGTCACGTGTGCATCGGTGGGACGAAAGTTGATTGTATCCCCGCTGTCATAACGTACGTAGCCACTGGGGAATTTGCTGTGTTTCGCCAAGGGCACAATGCATTGTCCCTTGCCCACCACGAATGTCCTGCTCCAATGGCAGTATTCGACTGAGTCCTGGCTGATATTGATTATTGTCTGTTGGCAGTCGAGTTTTGAACCTGATTCAGCCAATGAGAAATGCCGCTCAAGTCTAACTCCCGTGGATGAATCATCAGCGCTGCGCATGACCGCCTTGCGATCGCCAAGGATTTCCCCCTGCCATCTTCCCTGCCAAAGAGTTGGGCGTCGAGGCACAATCTTTTCGGGACCAATGTCGAATCTTCCTGCGTTCATGGGAGCTGAACCCGTTTCTCCGTCCCAGGTCCAACCCTCATCGCCGGCAGGAAGATGGAGAATGTTCTTTCCGGCAATGGCATATTTCAAGATTCGACCGCCCGCCGCCGGGCATAGCACAACTTCCACCGTTGCATTGCGAAGTTCGATGCAATCGTCATAACCATAAAAACTGACGATGCGAGCGCCTTCTTGAGCGCAACTAGTTGTCACAGCTCCGGCAAGCCAGCCTACAAGCAAAACCCCCAAAACCCACTTACGTCCTCCGCTAAACAGATTGCAGCGTGAAAGCGACACAATAGAAACCCTTTGAAAAATCAGTGAATCATTCATCGGAAGACAAGAGGCAACAACGGATTTACTTATTGGAATACTTTTCGGTGACCTCGCCATTGTAGCGGTCACGCTCCACCATGATGATTGACTGTATAAACGGCGAAGTTGTTTTTCGGCAAATCCCAACTGATCGCAATCCAGAGAGATACCCCCTTCCCAATGAAGAAAAATGGTCGTGCTGCTTTAGATTTGCCTGCAATTTCCGTCAGTTGCGATCGGTGAATCGACAAAACAGGCGAGGCGGAACTACAGAAGTCAGTGCGTTCCCAGGCAGAGCCAGCAGAGGGGAGGGGTAGTCGCGTTTACCCAGCGGTGGCGTTCGCCAAAATGTGACGATGACTTGTGCGTTGGTGCTTAGCTTAGACTTGCCGAATGGGGAGTTCGCAACGAAAAGCGAAAGAATTTGGTTCCAAAGGAAAAATGTGGTGTATGTTTCCTAGTGCTCTGCCTAACTCCTGGCTCGGGCAGCAAACTCTGCGGGATGGGCTTCGGCTTGCCAATTCCACCGCAGGCTCCCGAGGGCAAGGCGCTTCCCCCCCTTCCGAAGCGGACAGAGCATTAAGGGTTTCTTACCAAGCGTTGATACATTTGAATCGGGGGGAAGAACATGCGCCGCTTGCACAAACTTACGTTGATGGCTCTTTTATTCGGCGCGTCGGGGATTGCGTTGGCAAATGAGCCAAAGTTATTGGCACAAGAGCCCTCGTGGACCGGTGCGGTGATCAAACGTGGGCAGGACCGCGTGCAATCCAACGCGACAGACATTCTCGATCGGCCATATCGCCCACTACATTTCTACGGCAATACAATTCGCCGCAGCTATTACCGAGGTGTTGCCCGACCAACTCTCAATGATGTGCGCACGACCATCACGCAATTGATGCGACGAAGCTAACTTTGACAACATCTAGATGCACCGTCGAGCATTGACAAGTTTGTAGTGATTGTAGGCCCGTGCATTCGTCCATACCGCATTTTTATCAGCGTTCCACCCGACACCCAAGATGCTGTGGCCTATGGTTGGATGATGTGTAGTATTCAAGCCAATAGCATTGCGAAAAACTATGTTTTGGACAAAAGAAAAAGGCGTCGAGATTCGCAAAGTGATGGCGCGAATCATCAATCGCACTTTCGAGAATCCTGCCGCAGAGACGCCCAACGAACACCGCAAAGAATCACGCTGCAAACGTCTAGTACCCGTTTTAATCATGCCTCTGGGGGACTCAGACGATCAGCCAAAGTCTATTTGTTGTTTTACAGGCGACATCTCGTGCGAGGGCATATCGGTGATCTCGATGGTGCAAGTCCCTGTAGGGCCAACGTTAGTCATCATTGGAGAATGTGACGATCGGGCAGTCATACGCGGCGATTGCCGCCGGACGGTGCATCACGGTTTCGGGTGCTTTCGATCCGGCATCCAGCTTCTGGAAGTCCTACCCGCCATCGATGTTGGGCCGGTGCTGCAATTTGCCGCAGCTCTTGAGGCGTCGTACGAAGAAGAGGAAGTGGAACTTGCCCAAGCCTAGTAGCGCTGACAGATCAAACAAAGTACTGCACAGCATTAGCAAAAATTTGGCGGCCTTCACCAAATTCAGGCCGCTGCTTGAAACGAGTCCAGTATGGATGTTGAGTGACATGCACATAACGTTCGGGATGCGGCATTAGCCCGAGGATTCTGCCAGTTGGATCACTAATTCCGGCGACGTTAAATTGCGAGCCATTTGGATTTGCTGGGAATACCGTTTCAGCATCCGATCGGCCATCCATGTCGCAATACTTGAGGCCTAACTGGCGCTGGCTGTGCAGTCTTGCAACCCGCTCTTGGCTAGCTGCAACAAATCTACCTTCGGCGTGAGCCATCGGCAAAAAAATGCGATCGATGCCAGCTAGGAATACGCTGTTGGTTTGCTCAGTTTTCAAATGAACCCAACGATCTTCGAATCGAGCCTGCTGGTTCAGGGTCAGTGTTGCCGGAGGATCGCTCTCTTCTCCTGGAAAAAAAATCCCCAGTCGCATCATGACCTGAAAGCCGTTGCAGATGCCCAAGACCAAGCGATCTGCCGCGCAAAATTGATCGACAACTTCACGTAAATGAACGTTCAAGCGCTGGGCGAGGATCCGTCCCGCAGCAATGTCGTCGCCGTAGCTAAAGCCGCCCGGAAAACATAGTATTTGACAATCTCGGGCAATCTCGGGCTCGGCGATCAGCTGATTGATATGAACGCTGACCGTTTTCGCCCCCACAAGTTCAAAGGCATATCCCGTCTCCACGTCGCAGTTTGTGCCTGGCGCACGCAGAATCAATACCTTGGGAGCAACCATTGCGAATTTACATCCTTTAACAAATTGATGGCTGTCAGCTGGCTTGCTGAAGCAGGACT
>JAGQPR010000111.1 GCA_020426625.1 Planctomycetales bacterium | reverse complement strand
CTTCGGAGCTATTCAGCTTCACACACTCCACGCCCCGAACCGTTCGAGATTCAAGCAGCACGAATTACTGTCTAAACAGCGGATGGAACGGATGAGCGATCCCAGCAGAGCTCGAAGGCTGAGCGCACAAGAGTGCTTTTAGATGTGTGTGTCCGGATGAACGGATGTAGATCGCTGGGCAGTGCTCCGTGGGGCCACTTGTATTGACGCCAACCAAGCTATATGCTTGACTCTGGTGTATCTAGTAGTATTGGATTGCCAGCCCGCAGTCGAGCTTGAGGAGGTGGTGGGCAAACGACCCCACAACTGACGATAAACTGTACTGCTTGATCAATCGTCAATTCCAAATCGATGGCTTCACGTTTGCGGACATTTACGGTAAAGCCAGTCATAGGCATGGGCGACGTCGGGACGAAAACGCTGACCATGTCTTCCTGCAAGGAATCCCGCAAGGGATGCAAGCTATCGCTAGTCACAAATCCCAGCGACCATATTCCGACCCGCGGATATTCAATGGCAACCACGCGCGTGAATTCAATTTCCCGTTCGCTGAGAACAAAGTCGGTAACTTGTTTTACAGAAGAGTACAAGTTTCGCACGACCGGTAGCTGGTTAATGATTCTTTCAAAGGCAGTGACAAAAAAACGCCCGACCCCAGCGGCTAGGAAACGGCCAACGAAGAATAGGACCGACAACAGTACTAACAGAAGCAGCGGAATCGTAAACCAACGCGGCATGTACCGCAGTTTTATGTACGCGTGGTAGTAATTGGTGGCGGACAACGGATTTTGCATCCGACTGGGCAATCGATCCAAATGGTGATTCACCCATTGCATAACGTAGGTCGGTAGGTACTTGTCTCCCATGGGCGCTTGGACATAGTTGAGGCCCTCGTACGAAAAACCCTTCGATGGATCTGTGGCTTCGACAAATTGCGCCGAGGCGGGTGGACCGCTCAAAATGTCAGCAGCCGTCCAGACGATTAGCGTACGCCCCGCTGTCTCCAAAGGCAGTAGGACATAATCTTCGACAGCGCTGGCGATCCAGATCAGCAGAAGCAATGTGACCAGCGGCGGCGCGATAATACTGCCGCCGCGCCAAAGCGCGCGTTGCAAACTCGATCGCGGTGGCTTTCCGCTTGTTTCTATCGTGTTTTCGATTTCCATGACCGTTGCAAATTCAACCTTGAGACAGTAACAAGTTGAGGGCAAACTGCTTATTAGCAAACTGCGCAGCGATGATTGCCGAAGCAAACGGCGCGCCGCAAATGATTTTCAAGATCCTCAAACAAACAACGCACTAGAGCATAGGAAGTTGGACGACCATGCCTAGCCCAGCGAGTATTCCTGGAACGACCGCCAGTCGAGCCCTGTGGATCACAAAATCATCGCTGCATCATCCAGCATGATCTGGTCTTGCAGTAGCTGGCGACGATTCGCGAGACCCCGTCCCTCGGGCGACCACAGCGACATCTAGACTTGAAATTCCCACTCGATGCAGTACGCGTGCCAACTCCCCAACCGTAGCTCCGCTAGTCAGGACATCGTCGACCAAGATAACATGCCTTTCAATTAACAACTTGGCATTGGATATTTGGAACGCATGGCGAACATTCTTGGCTCTTTCCGTCCAGGCAAGCATACCTTGTTTGGATGTCTTGCGGATTCTGCGGATTGCGCGATCTGCGACGGGATATCCTGTTTCTGAGGCGACTGCAGCAGCAATTGAACCGGCGGTATTTGCAGCGCGCGACAGACCGTGCGTCCAATGATTGGGAACCGGCACCAGTATGGGATCTGGCACATGTCGAGGCTCTGCCGTGGTCCTTGAGTTGACGAGATCCCGCAGCTGTTTGCCCAGCAAACGTCCTAACGCGTTGCGAAGCGTTTCCGCGCCGCTCTTTTTCATCAGAATGACCGCTTCGCGCAATTGTCCACGGTACGGGCCTAACGCGATCGTTCGCTGGAATTTCCATTTCATATCACGGCATCGAAAGCAATCTTCGTTTCTCACAACCGCAGGCAGCGGCGTCGCACATTTCTGGCAGCAATAGTAGTTTTTTTGGAATCGCTCCAGACAGGATGCACAAAGAAAGCCATCTCCGATAGGTCGATGGCACCAAACGCATTCAGGTGGACAAACTAGTCCGGCCAGCCCCCGCGACGTGAGACTAATCAATTGACGAATATGTGACATTGGAAACTCGGCGCGTTATACTCAGTCATCCAAGCGAGGTCGATTCAGTTTCAACGTTCGTCAATTTGCACAAGTCATGATCCGCCATATGTTTGCATGCGTCAATCCTTCGCCCCGCCATTCGTCTCGGGTGCAGTTGTTTGCGCTGTTGGCTGTCAGCTCGATGGTGTGGTTGCCGCTCACTTCCACCAGTGCAAATGACGGCCAAGTATATCAAGCTACAATCAAACCTCTGCTGAAGGAAAAGTGCATTGCTTGCCACGGCCCGCTGGTTCAGGAGGCAGGTTTGCGATTGGATGCGATTCAGTTTCTGAGGCAGGGGAGTGATTCTGGCGACATTCTTAGCACCGCCAACGAAGGTTCCAGCGAACTGCTTCGCCGCGTGGCAACCGACGATGCCGGTCAGCGAATGCCGCCTGAGGGCGATGGAAGCCCACTCAATCAGGAGCAGTTATTACTGCTGCAGACCTGGGTTGCTCAGGGCAGTCCTGGCCCCGATCGTGAGGAATACGTCAGTAGCCTGAATGATCATTGGGCCTTTGCGCCAGTGCAACGACCATCGATCGCGGCTACGGCAGACGAAATTTCCGCCATCGACCAGTTGATTGGCACGGCACATCGGAAATCCCAGGTCCACCCCCTTCCCACCGTAGACGATGCCACATGGCTGCGTCGCGTCACCTTAGATTTGACAGGATTGCCACCCACTCCGCAGCGACTTAGAGAATTCTGCCAGAGCTCGTCTCCATCAAAACGCGGTGAAGCGGTCGCTCTCCTGCTGGCGAGCCCCGCTTATGGCGAGCGGTGGGGCCGAAACTGGATGGACGTCTGGCGGTATAGCGATTGGGACGGCTACAAGCAGGAACTGCGTGGCAGCCAACGACATATTTGGCATTGGCGCGATTGGATCGTGGAATCTCTCAACGCAAATAAGCCTTACAACCAGATGCTTTTGGAAATGCTGGCCGGTGACGAAGTTGCGCCCGGCGACGCCCAGGTCCTGCGCGCCACCGGTTTTTTGGCTCGAAATTTTCACAAGAGTAATCGTAACATTTGGCTAGAAGCTACTGTCGAACACGTGGGCAAGGCGTTTCTGGGCCTGACTTTGAACTGTGCTAAATGCCATGATCACAAGTACGACCCGATTTCCCAGCAAGCTTACTACCAATTCCGCGCGATCTTTGAACCGCATCACGTCCGCACCGAACAGCTGGCTGGCCAACCCGATGTGACACTCGCGGGCATCCCTCGTGCTTACGATGCCAATCCTACTGCGGAAACGTATCTCTTTATCCGCGGCGATGATCGCCGTCCCGACAAGGACCACGCCTTACAGCCCGGAGTTCTCGACTGGCTGAGCGGAGAACTGCAATTTACACCTGAGCAGCTCGCGTTGCCCGTGTTGTCTTATTACCCGGCTCTCGCGCCGACAGCCAAAGCGAATGCGCTGCAGGTTAAACGTAACAAGCTGGGAGCTGCGCACGACAAGGCAGCCAAAATCCTGCAGGAAATCCAGGGGCAAGCCGTGGCGATTCAAAGCGAACCATCGCCTCAGTCGCCAGAGAAAACCACAGTGGATTCGAGTCGGACGTTGCCCAATATAGAGCTTCTTGAAAATCATCAACTCGCATCTGCGGAGGTTTCGGAAGCTTATGCCGATTTGCGGTCTTTGCTCGCACGCTATCGGGCCGAAGAAGCTCGCTACCTGCCAGCGGCTCCTGAGGAAGATTCGTCGACCAGTACAGACGAAATCATCCCGATCGAGGAACGTGTTGACTCATTATCCCGAATAGCTGCCGCACTTGAGCATGAACATCAATGCCTGGCCGATTCGTTAGCGGTACTCAAAAAGCAGATTGAAGGAAAAAGCATAGAACGAGAGCTGGCCGCAGCCCGACAAGCGTCAAAGCCAGCAAGCGAATTGAAGAAGATCGCGGACCGAAAGGCGGCCAACGCGAAAGAGCTTGCAGACGCACAAGCTGCGTTGGAAAAACGTCAGGCCGAAGACATCTCTCAAATGAAGCATTCGCCCGTCGGGGATGTTTTTCCCCAAGAAAGCACGGGGCGAAGGACTGCATTGGCCCATTGGATCATTGACCCTCGCAATCCGTTGACAGCCCGAGTGGCAGTCAATCAAATCTGGCTGAGACATTTTGGAACAGGTCTGTGTGCCAGTGAATACGACTTTGGAATGAATTCTCCTCCGCCAGCTTTGGCCCCATTGCTGGATTGGTTGGCCGACGAGTTCATTCAATCGGGTTGGAACATGAAGCACTTGCATCGGCTGATCGTCTTGTCCGATGCATACGCGCGACAGTCACACACAAACGACGAAGCGTTGCTGCGGCACAATGAACAGATCGATCCGGACAATCGTCTGCTGTGGCGCGGCTCCGTGCGCAGGTTGGACGCCGAGCAGGTTCGCGACAGCCTGCTGGCGGTGGGAAATTCACTGGACCAAACACTCGGAGGCCCGGACATCGATTTCCAGAATGGTGAAGACGTTTATCGCCGCAGTATCTATTTTCGGCATGCCTATGAAAAACAAATGCAAATGCTAGTCCTGTTTGATGCTGCCAGCCCCAACGAGTGTTATCGCCGCCTGCCCAGTATCATTCCTCAACAAGCACTGGCACTGGCAAATAGTTCATTAGCGAGAAAGATGGCCAAGCAATTATCAGAACATGTCTGGACTGAGATTCAGTCTGCGGGCTCTGTGGTCGTTGAACCTGACAGCCAGCTCGAAACATCTGAAAAGCCGGTGGCGTTTATCAACGAGCTGTTCCTCAGGACACTGGGGAGACTGCCAACGGGCGAAGAATTGGCCTATTGCGCCGACTTCTTGAGCACAGTAGTTGCAGAAGATGGCTTATCGGAAACCAGCAATTCAGAGCCAGCGGAAAGTGTTGCTGCGGCACATGCGCGTGAGAGCTTGGCAGTGGCATTGCTCAATCATAATGATTTTGTCAGCGTTCGATGAAGCCGCTACCGCATTTCAGTAATAGTGAAATCGAAGCTCTGCGTCCTGATAGCCTGCGTCCGTCACCCAGCGAACACCCGCATGCTACCAGCTGGGAACAAGAAGCCACATCGGCGACCGGAGGAGATTTGGCGGATGTACTTACGGTGATGCTGTTGGGAAGCGAATGCCAGTTTCGCTGCCTGATGTGCGATCTCTGGAAGACAACGCATCGCGGCCCGACCCCCTCAGGTTCAATACCCAAGCAACTGCACAATGCATTGCGAGGAACGAACGGCAATCCTGCAGGTGTTACGAAACCTAGGGAGCGCTGGATTAAACTCTACAACGCCAGCAATTTTTTTGCTCCCTACAACGTGCCTGTTAACGACTTGGACCTGATCGCGAGGGAGATTGTCGCGTTTCAAAGGATAGTTGTTGAGAATCACCCAAGACTGCTTCGAGAGAGCATTGTCAGATTTCGCGACGCGTTGCACGGACGACTCGAGGTCGCCCTGGGGCTGGAGACCGTCCATCCGGAGACGCTGGCCGCCCTGAACAAGCGCATGGATGCTGACGATTTCCAGGCTGCTTGCCAATGGTTGCTGAGTCGCGACATCGACGTCCGCTCATTCGTTTTGCTGAAACCTCCCGGCATGGACGAAGAAGAAGGCATCTTCTGGTGCGAGCGTTCCGTGCGGTTCGCTGAGTCCCAAGGGGTACGCCACGTCAGTATCATCCCCATGCGTTCGGGAAACGGGGCAGTTGATGTCTTGCAGCAACGCCAGCTTTTCGAGCCGCCACTGGCCCGGTCCTTGGAATCCGCGTTGAACGCAGCCCTATCACCAAACATCGTCGTGACCGCAGATTTGTGGGACTGGCACAAACTACGTGGACTTTGCCCAAAGTGTTCCAGCCAGCGGCTAGCGGCTATACAACTAGCCAATCTCCGTCAGCACGCAATCAACTCGGATTCCAGCTTCCTCCCAGCCTGTCCTTGCCGATCGTAGTGTGAGAGTCGGTTCAAACGGTCTTCATCATCGATAGCGGCTTCCGATGGAAGTGCAGTTGGAACGCATGGCCGCTGCCCGACTATTGTCGCTTCGGCCGCCGGGCGGCTCGGGCCGCACCGCTGCCGTACGATGCGCGAGTGCTCCACTGCCATATAGTAGTGGCTATCGAATCTTCTTCCTGCCTTGCTAAGGCAAACAGGCTCCCCTCTGTGCGGGTACAACGCATCGAACAAAGATCGAATTTAGAATCCAGGTCTGGAATATTCGCCTACATGTATTCTGATCCGATCGCCCATTTTCTGACTTGGACCTGCTACGTGGGCGAAGAAACACCAAGTTGCAATAAATTTATCCGCATTTTGTGGAAACTGACGACTTTCTTGTGTGATCGATGAGTTGAGCAGACACTGTAAGGCTAGAGGAGAGGCTTGTTGGACCTTACTACTTGTATCGACAGATTCCGTGGCCCCCTTGTAGGCTTGATCGCTTCATGGGGAGCGTCACACGTCGATGCACTGGAATTGGCTCAGGAGAGCTTTGCGGACGCCTATCTAAATCGAGAATCCTGCCGTGAGGACTTCAATGATCCCGACGTGTTTGCGCGTTGGCTACGAGGCGTCGCGCGCAACAAGTTCCGTAATTTCCGACGCGCCAAGATTCGACGTAAGCAGCATATTGCAAGCCTTGATCCCGTTGAACTAGCAAAGTCTGCAACGGTTCCAGAGCCAGCGATCGATCCAAGAATTGTCCAATTGCGTGAGGCTATCGGAAAGCTACCAACCAAGCTGCGACAAGTCATTATGATGCACTACTTGGAGGAAACGACAGTCAAGGAGGTAGCGGCATTGCTTTCCGTTACACCCAAGACGGTGGAGGGTCGGCTTTATCAGGCACGAAAGCAACTTCGACAGCGTATGGATGGGGCGAACCACCCGACTGTGATCTCGAAAGCACAACTGCTATGAACGTTCCCGATTCTGCCGAACTGATCGCTGAAGTTGAGCTTCGTGCTGCCCTTCGCCCAATGAGACCAGACCGGGACACGTTCGAGGATTCGGTTCGTCAGAAGCTGCATGGCAAGATCGAGCAGTATGACACGCCGCATGCCGCGGACCTTAGCGAGTCTGCTTGGCTCCGAATTGCGGCGTCCGTAATTCCGTTGCAACTTTTTGGTAAAGGGGCTGTCGTTCAAGGGGCTGGTAGCACACTCGGTAAGATTTCATTAGGTCAATTGACGTTTGGTCAAAAGATCATAGCAGTCCTTTCCTTGCCTGCGGTCAGTTTGATGCTGATGTTATCGGCCACAGTATGGGCAGCTCTGCGAATTCGCACAGCACAAAGAAATCAGTCACCGGGTTTGGTTGATCCGATGCAGCTGTTGGAAATGAACAAGCAATGGTGGCGGCACTACGGCGCAGCATCCGTGCTGATGATTAGCGCCGTCGTTTTGCCCCTTTTCTCAGGACTAGTAATTCCCGTTGGTGCGCTATTTCTCGTATCTGGCATTCTAGTCGTAGCGATGATTCTTCGACTCGGGCGAGAGCGATTGATCGATCGTAGTACAATCGCTGCAAATCTAGCAAGTATGTTGATGATCCTTGGGCAATTGGCCTCGTCGGTTACTTTTGTTTTAGGAAACGGCACTCCGCTATTGGATCAAAGGCTGATTGGGGCAACCCTGTTTCTTGGTGCTAGCCTGGTTTTGGCTGGAAATGCATTTCCTAAGCTTTCCACAAGTCCGCGTGCTGGACAACTGTGGTGGGGACTGTTTACCGCGCTCATTCCGCTACCGTTGGTCGTTTGGTTTTCGAGTTCATTATGGCGACCGGTTTCGACTCGCGTGCTGGTAGAGTATGTCGAATCGTTTGATGAAGCCAAGTTCTCAAGTGCTAGTTGGTCGAATTGGAGCATTCCGGCCGAATGGTTGCACGATTCCGGCGCGCAGGTCAACCTGGCCAAGCCACGTCGACTATTGAGCACTGCGATCGAGAAGCGAGACACTGTGTTCGGAAGTATTTTTGTTTCCGCGTACAACGGCGGGTTGGTAGAGCCGGAAAATGCAGCGCGGGTGCTTGCTCCACATGAGGCTCGCAGACGCTTAAACTCGGCAGATAAGTTAAACACTGGATCTTTGGCGAGGTATCCAACTGCCATCTATGTGCTCGTGGCAACAGGAACGCTCAATAATGACGAGAGGGATTTAATCTCAGATCAATTGTTGGTCGAAATGGAAGAATTGAAAGCAGGATCAGCCAACGGCAACCGCATAGAAAGAGCATTGGAGCTAACGAAACTGTCCCAGTCGATCGATAGACCGTTTGGGGTGAAGTTGCAGCGTCCATGGATCCATCGAACACTGGTAGAGAGTCAATGGCTTGGCTCGCACTGGGCCAGGCGAAGGGGCGGTTTTTCGCCATATGCTGAACTTGCTTTTGCCGACCCTCACACGACCGTTCAAGCTATCGAACTGATGGAAATCTATGGCGTTCCGAAAGAAGTCGACCTACTTGCATTGAGATCCTACTTGCGACCTAACGGCTTGGAGGCCACCGGCAGTCTACTTTCTCAAGCCTGTATTCGCGCCGCCAGTCTCCAGAGACTGGAGAGTTTGCCGGGCGTGCCACCGCTTGGGTGGCGCGACTATCTGTATCACGAGCAAAATCTTCTGATGGCGGTGGCTATTGTGCTGTTGTGCACCATTGCCACCTACGGCTCTCCCCAGTTGCAGCGTGTTACAACCGGTCCGGCTAGACAATTGCCGCTATAGTTGCATGCAGAATTTCGGACACTGCACGGAGAATTATTCAGTGAATTATTTGTAGTCGCCTATGACTCCGTGAAAGCCGGTCCGCTGGCAGTACTTTTGCTGAGCAAAAGGAGACAATCCAAGTTGCAACCAGGTTGAGCCGCTAAAAACCGATGCAGCCATCAAAAACCGAAGCGAATCGTGGTGCCACCGCGATGATGGTGATGCGATGGATAGCGATAGACCGGCATCGGACGATAGTGCTCATGCACGATTACTGGTGAGCTGTAAATCAACGGCTCGCGAACAACCACGGGCTGCTGCACGACAGTTGTAGTCTGCAGAGACGGACGCGCGACCATTTGGCTGGTTAGCGGTGCGGCTTGAAAGGATGCGATCACATGGTCGCTAACGCCCTGTTGATGCAAGGCAATGATCTCACTAACCTCTAGCCGTCGAGCCACGCCCTTGGTCTGGATATGACTCATGATTAACGATTCACTAACGCCGCTGCGAGTCATATTGACGACGTCATTCACGCTGACACCAGAAGCCGCCACGGCTTGCTGCTCCAGGTAGGCTTGTTGTTGCATTTGGTAATAGGCCTGCTGCTGGTAATACTGCTGCCGCTGGATCTCATTCTCCTGGTTGCGACCAATCAGCCCACCCGCGATGGCGCCGACCGCTCCGCCAATGAGCGCGCCTTCAGGAGTTTCGTCGTTTTGATGGCCGATGATACCGCCGATCACGGCACCGGCCACTCCGCCTACCGTCGCGCCATTCTGGACTCGTTGCTGCCCGAAAGCCAACTGACTATGCAAGCAAACCAGAGTGACAACCATCAGCAAAGTCGCATTGAACTTGGATGCTCCCAGCACGCAAATAGGTTGCCCAATCGTTTGTCTCCACCACGCAGCGCAATGTGTTCGTTTAGCCATCATTTTAACCATGTATTTTGCAAGGGTCCCGGGAGTTCGACCTGCATTGCAGGTCGCGTCCAGCTTTGATGCTTAGGTCAGGCAGGCCTAGTTGCGCAGCCTCACTCTTCACCGAGCAAAGAATAAGATCGACATACCAATAACCAGACCTAAAGTAAACGTGAGTTCGTTCGCAATAATGAGCTAGCATTCGCGCAAAAACGGGTGGCTTGCCGCATACCAGCATGCTAATTCAGCCCGCAGCAACAACTATCTGGCACCGCATGGCTACACCAACCTAGCTCTACGTCGCAATATCCACTCTGTGCTGAGAAGGAAAATAAACAACACGGCGATCGCCGGAGAATTCCAGGCTGACTGAGGAGGCAGGCTACCCAGCTGAGTAGTTTGACCCGCTGGGAGATCGTCGAGTAAGCGTTGCGATTCGTTTTCCGCATAGTATTTTCCACGTGACCGGGCGGCCAATTGCTGCATAGCGGAAACGTCGGTGCGCAAGTTGGCTTGCTCACTGGGCGGGGCGCGAACCACGAAGTTGACGTGTGCGACTTCCTCATTGGCAAGAATCGGAACAGCGCGGTACCTGCCCGGAGGCAAATCATGGATACTGCCGGTCAGCACGCGCGAATCGGCAGCGTTGGCGGTCAGTGTGACTGTCTCTCGGATGCGGGAGCCACCTTCAATACTGACATCGACGCTTCCCGCATGCGAAATAGCGGAACCGAGCGTAAGACGAAAACGAACCTCTTGCCCAAAACGGGCCGATATGGGATTTACTGCCAGTTCTGAATTGCGAGTCGCAGCTAGCTTGCCGCGGCTGAGCCATCGCAGCATTTGTCCCCAATACCGCTGATGATAGACATCATTTCCACCAATTGATGTCCAAAGAAATGTTTCGTCTGTGGCCTGGATCGCACATCTGCCTGCACCTGCGTATTGTGTAATGAGCAGCGGCATTTCACGTCCAGTGTTCGTATCCACGGCGCCCGCCAGCAACTGGGCACCAGGTTTGATCGCACTGAAAGGAGTCACGTGGTGGAATACGGGCAGCGTTTTCCAAAAACTACTGGACGTTTGATCGCTTGAATCCAGCTGCAGGGGCAGAGCAGAGCGGCCGACGGACGTTGGCTGCCACCGAAACGGGCCGTTGCTGTTCGGCAGCGCGCTTGCCTCATCTGCTGCAGTCACGGGCAACAGTCCAACTAGCGGCCAGCCAGCATACGCAATCGTGGGCGATTGGCTCGCAAATATGAACATGCAGCCCGCCCCGCGCACTGTCACGCATTCGTAGATCGTTTGCTGCGAGCGCCGACTGATCAGCCGAGGCGAAGCGTCGCCAAGAATAAATATGTCGTAGCTCTCTAGCTGGCTAGTGTCGCTTGGAACCAACCTCAATGCCGACTCATCTTGCAGGACGTATTCTGCGTCGGCATCTTGCAATACAACGTCCACATCAAAGGATGCCGTTGACGGCGATCCTATTTGCGTCGTCCGCTCCAGCAAACTCTTCAAGAATCGGAATTCAAAGCTTGGATGAGCAAAAACCATCAGCGCCCGCACAACCTTGTCTTGCACTCGGACGGTGGTTACCAAAGAATTGTTGTCCAGTTGCTGTTCGTTCGCGATCGGAGAGGCCTGGATTTGCAGCTGGACCTCTCCGGCCGATTGAGGAATGAAGCTGAGATGCACTGTTTGGGAATTGTTTGCCTGCGACAATTGAACTCGCAGCTCGTCCAACAAGACCCCCGTCGTTTGATCGCGTAGCTGAATAGTCGACTCTGCCGCTTGGACATCGCTGGCAATCACAGACAATTCGACCACGATGCGATCGCCCAAATAGGCATCGCGATCGAGAATCAAGTCAGACACACGCACGTCTGGTGGTGCAAGTTCTTGGCCCAGCGCTACTGCGTAAATGGGAATGGCCGCAGAGCGGGCTGCTTCAGCTGCCTCGGCAAGTCCACTACCGAGTGTGCACGTGCCATCACTGATGAAGACTATTGCTGCGGCATTGCGTCCTGCCTGACGAGCAATGATCTCGCGGAGTCCATCTCCCAACTTGCTTTCGTTTCCGTCTGGAACCAATCTGCGCCCAAGACTCGCCACGTCGTTCCAATCGACATCAACTAATTCGACTGCATTTGCTACAGCGTACCAACTGGTCTGGTAACGCTGCAGCACCGCTGTACGCGAACGTTTTCGGGAATCTGCCAGTAAATCCAAAGATTTTTGAAAGCGGCTGATCGAACCTCGCGCGGTTTCAATGTCCAACGTGCTCATGCTCGCAGAGCGATCCAACACAACGACCAACTCTGGCAACTCGCTGGTGTAGCGCTGCCAGCTCCATCCGAAAAACATCCACATTACCAGCATCAGCAGGGAGAATCGAATGAAAGCCAAAAACCAACGCAATGCGGAGCCATTGCGGCCACGTTCTGCGTAGTAGATCCAGGCAGAAAAAGTCGCCGCGAGCAGTACCCAGAGTATGACCACCCAGACAGGCAACGGCCAAGCCGCTGTCAACGTTCTTTCGACCGTGGTTTGGACATAGTCGTACATCTACAGCCGCCTTCCCAACTTCCAGGCAAGCAGCGACTCGCCTGCCAGCAGAGCAGTCAGTAGGCCTAGCAGCCAACGCACAGGCAACTTGTCGTAGACCAGCTGAGCAGGAGTCACGTCGCTTGCAAATTCGGTTGGTTGAGGAGTTGTTTGCTTTGGCAACGACTTAGGGTTTAGGGAAACCAATGAACTCTGTACCGAATCAACGTTCACGGCATAGGGCTGATTAAGTCCAGCTGGGCCGGTTGCAACATAAATACCGCTGTATAACGTTTCATAGTAGTGCCACGGAATAACACCAGACGTGGTCACGCCTCCAGTCGCGATCTGTTCCACCACGCCGCTGGGTAGCTTCACAGACACAATTGCGGCATCCACAGCACCAGGGATGTCACCGTCCAGTGATTGTCCAGCTAACACGTTGGCTTCGTGAGGTGACGTATCCAAGACGGTGAGCATCAACTGTTGTATCAAGGGCACGAAACTGGGCCAGGTTGCCATCGCGTTCCATAATTCTGTGTTTTGCTTATTCAAGTTGGCAACTTGGACTCCAGTCTGTGGTGCCGAGAGCAGACTCGCCGACCAGCCGTTGCCGATGCGTTGTCTTACAATCAACGGATCGCCTTGAGTCGTTGCCAAATCGACAATCAGTTGGCCCGGGCGGTCAGGCACGATTTTCCAGAATCGAAAGATCGGAGTAGTCAGCAGCCCCGCATCCGCAAAACCAGCGAATGGAGATACGATGGGGCTGGCGTATTCCAACGGGTCGATTTCCCATAGGTCTTCATCGGCCACCTCTGTTATTCGAAAACCTAGAAGTGGATTCGAATCGTCTGCAAGTGTATTCCAGTCGTCCGCAACGACGTCATTGCCTAGCATCAGGACAACGCTGCCGCCATCTCGACAAAAACGCAGCAAGCGATCGTAGATGGAGGCATCGATACGAGGCAGGTTGTATAGGACAATCCCATGCAAGTCTTCGAAACGCACCTCAGGCAATTCGGTGCGCGACGTCACTGTGACCTTGCTCTTGGTGGCATCTGCATTTCCACGCAGTCCATATTCCAAGAATCTGGCTTGTTGAATTTGTTCGGCAACGACCAGGATGCGGTACTGTTCGATCACCTCGACGACGATGCTTCGTTGGTTGTCTACCTGAAGGCGATCGTCTGCAATAAAAGCGGATAATACCGTTGGCCCCAAGCGGTTCAAAGAAATTGAAAAACTGACCGACTGCGTCGAGTTCGCCGGGATGTCGAGCGACTGCGAAGCGACGGTTTGGCCGTCGATTTGAATCTGAACCGGAAATTCAGACTGGGCGGTAGGACTGAAGTTTCCGATCGAGAGCAAGAGCTCAAATGGCTGATCAAGTGTGACCCGCGCATGCGAGGATCGCAGTGCGGTGATCGCCAGATTTGCAGTATCTTCATTGGTCACGGGAACGACTTGCAGCGAGTGAGCTTGAGCCAGTTTCGCAAGCTGTCGCTGAATGGGACTCGAGCTGGAACCATCGCCCCAGCTATCCTCTCCAAGGTCAGAAATCAGTACGATTCGGATTTCCGGCGCGGCAGCTTTCGCAGCCTGAGTGTTCGCGGTTACGATGTCTTCAATTGCAGCCAATCCATTACTCAGGTTCATTCCTGTGTCTAAGCAGGCAAGGCGATCGATTTCAGTCAACATCGCATTCTTGTCGAAAGTCGGACGTCCAATCACGACCTGTGTCGACGCGCCTAGGGCAAGTAATGCGTACGAGTCGCCGACGCTGCTTTCTTCGACTAGAGTTGAAGCAAGCGATTTCGCCTGTGCAATGCGAGTTTCGCGCTCGTGGCGATATCCCATGGAATACGACATATCGATCGCCACAATCCAGAGGCGGGGGAGCGGGACGTCGACAGCCGCCGCGGATGGGCCGCGCAAATAAGGTCGGGCTAGGACTACGGCTAGTACAACTGGAATCAGCGTTCGCAACACCAGCAGCAACAGCTGTTCCAACCGAATGCGACGAGACTCGCGGTCGATCACTCTTCGCAGCAACTGCATCGCCGCCCAAGGACGTCGCGTCTGACGGCGATTATTTATCAAGTGCAGAAGTACAGGGATGGCAGCCGCAGCCAACCAACCCAACATCGCAATGTTGGCTAAGCCAGCTGCCATCAGCGGAGTCGAAAGATCCAAGGATGTATCCGTTTAGTCTGACATTGAGTCTTTGGTCGCCCGTCAGCAAATCAGTTGTCGTTGGCGCGAATCCAGATATCTTTAAAGCGCATGCGCCCCTCACCCCCTGAATGCAGCTGCAGTGCAATTACTCCGCTTCTGGCCTCTGGCGACGGGTACGTAAAATCCAACATCTTGACCCCATTGAGATGAGTGATGTATCTACGTCCCTGCACTTGAATTAGCATTTCGTTCCAATCATTTGGACGAATGACCGTTTCTAACTCCGGCGCGGGCCAAGCTATCCACCCCTTACCATCGCCGTAGATTCCTCCCGTGTGGTGGCCAATGGTACGATCGATTTCAATTTGCCGACCCGCAGTAACTTTTGCAGTTCCAGGCTCAAATGACGTGTGGATGTAAACGCCGCTATTGCCATCGGCTTCACATTTGAATCGAAGAGACATGTCAAAATCCGTATACTCTTTCGCGGTTGCCAGGTAACCGTACTCCTGAGTGATTCCTTCACCGTAGATGGCGCCATCTTCTACGATCCACTTTTCATTGCCGATCTTGACCCAACCATCCAAGTCGCGACCATTGAACAAGCTTTTCCACTCCGGACCGTACGAAATCGATGTTTGAGCCTGGACGTATCCGACATTGCAAACGACGGCAGACTGGATCAGCATGGCAACCAAAAATGTCCACCTAATCGCGGCTAGCTTTTGCAAACGCAGCCAGCACGCACGACCTGGCCATGTGGCATCGTCAGACTTAGAACAGCAGAATTCAACTGCTACAACGGCGATCGGATTATGAACAGCTCGCACAGGTACTTTCTCCCATCGTGAATGCAAATCGAAAGCTTTATCTTAACTGACTTCCGTCCTCGCAGCCATCCAAAGGTGTACGGAACACAGGCCGTGAAGAACGGCCGCCGGTCGCTTGATTAGTTGCTATACTAAATAGAATTCTCCGCACTCACTCCTCAAATTCTTCCACCATTGAAAAGGACCGTTATGAAACCCCAGAACTCCTCGCGAAGATCCTTCCTCAAGACGACGGCCGGTGTCGGGCTCTGCGCGGCCACGGCCCCCAATATTTTGCCTGGTCTCTATGCTCAAGATTCCGCCAACGATCGCTTGAACGTCGCCTGCATTGGCGTCGGCGGACGCGGTAGCGGAATTGGCGGCCAGGCCGCAGATCTGGGGCAATTGGTTGCATGTTGCGACGTGGATTCTAAGAATGCCAATCGATTCGCCGAGTTTCACAAGGAGAGGAAAGGTCGCAGCTGCAAGGTCTACGGCGACTACCGCGAGATGTTCGAGAACGAACCCGGCGTCGACGTGGTGACGATTGGCACGCCGGATCACTGGCATGTAAAAATTGCCATCGAGGCGATGAAAGCTGGCAAGCACGTCTATTGCGAAAAACCATTGACGTTAACAATTGCCGAAGGACAAGTTGTTCAAGAAGCCGTCAAACGCTACGGCAAGACGTTCCAGGTGGGAACGCAACAGCGTAGCGAGTTTGACATGCGATTTCTCAAGGCAGTCGCCATCGCACACAGCGGCCGCTTGGGCAAGAATTTGACTGCGGTCAGCTCCGTGGGCACGGCTGCCTCACGTTCGGAAGACAAAGAGCATCCCTTTGGGCCGTTCAAAACAGCTGCGGTGCCTGAGGGGTTCGATTGGGATTTATGGTTGGGGCCAGCACCAGCCGTGGACTATAGCCCAGAACGCGTTGGCTGGAATTTTCGTTGGTGGTTCGAATACTCCGGTGGACAAGTCACCGACTGGGGCGTGCACCACACGGACATTGCCTTTTGGGCCCTAGCCGGCCGCGATGGCCAAGCCGTCGAAGCCGAAGGCCGCGGTGGCTTTATGGGGGTTGAGCGGGGAATGGTCCTCGATTTCCTACTGGGCAAAATACCCCCCAATGACATGCCCGTTGCCTGGAACGTAGCTCATTCCTTCGACGTAAATATTAAGTTGTCCACTGGCAACAACATCAAACTGACCAGTGGCGACAATCAGCTATTAATCTCCGGTGAAGAAGGTCGCATTCTCGTCAACCGAGGACGCCTGACAGGCAAGCCGGTAGAAGACATTGATGCCGACCCGAAAGCCAAACAAGAGATCGAAGACCTCATGGCGGAATTGTATGGCGGTGAATTGCCGAAGGGTCACATGCGGAATTTCTTTGACTGCGTGCGTTCCGGCAAGCAACCCGTCGCCAACGTTCGCGACCACGTTCGTGCCGTCAACGCCTGCCACCTGGCAAACATTGCTCTCTTAACCGAACGAAAGCTCAATTTCGATCCCGATGCCATGCAGTTTGCCAATGATGACGAAGCGAACAAGCTGATTCGCCGCGAAAATCGTGACGGCTACGCGATCAACGGCTAGCGAAATTGTTTTTCAGTTACCGTTGCGTAAGAGAAAGAATGAGCCATGCAGAGTTCCGCACAATCCAACCGATCCACTGGCAAGTACAGCTGGATTGGTTGGGTGTTGGTGGTTGCCTCGTGCACACAGACGCGATTAGTTGTCCTTGCCGCAGAGCCTGACGTCAGCCAGGCGATCAGCCGTAGCGTCAGCTACCTGGAGGAACGCGGTGATTGGTGGATCGAGGAAAAGGACTGCATTTCCTGCCATCGTGTGAGCAACATGCTGTGGTCGCTCGGCATGGCGAAACAGGCTGGTTTTGATGTCAGTCGCAATCTGGCTGAGCTGCAAGAATGGATACTCAAATCTTCCTGGAAAACGGATGACCAGCAGATTCCTGATGCAGCAAAGAACAAAGAGGGCATCGCCCAGTTGCTCGTCGCCAATCAACGGGTACCGTTTCTTAACCAACAACAAGTTGAGGCCTACATCGATCTTTTTGTTGAGTCTCAAGAGCCTGACGGCACGTGGCCGCCCAGCGGACAACTGCCAGCTCAGAAGCGTGAGGTCTCGGAAACCCGGGATGTGTCCGCCGCATGGATCGCACTCGCTATAGCGGGTGACCAGCGACAAACAACGCAAGCTTCACTGAGCAAAGTGTTGCAAACGCTGGCCAAACGCAATTCAGCAGTGAGCACAGAGTGGTTTGCAGTTAGGCTGCTGGTATCCGTTAAGTTGGCAGACGGGTTAGAGCAAGAGCTGGTTGATAAATTGGTCGAACTGCAGCACGACGATGGTGGCTGGGGCTGGCTGACTGCCGATGAAAGCGATGCGCTCGGCACTGGACTAGCGCTGTACGCCCTGGCCTCCAGTCGTTTACCCCCGCCAGAAACGCTCACTCGCGCGGAAAATTTCTTGCTAAGCACACAATCCGCAGACGGATCCTGGCAGGTCCGCGGAACGAAGAAGGCCAAACAGAAACGCGTCGAAGAGACAGCAACGTATTGG
>JAGQPR010000110.1:3404-17963 GCA_020426625.1 Planctomycetales bacterium | reverse complement strand
GTTCGGGTTTGAATGTTCGCAAAATCCAGATGATGATGCCGATGATGAAGAACGCACTTGGTGAAAGAACCATCAAGACGTTGGGCACATACCAGCCACCTTCAGAAACGGACTTCAATACCGTCATCCCCAACAGCTTGCCCGATCCAAACAGTTCACGGAAGAAAGCTACGGTGATCAGTATAAAGCTGTATCCCAATCCATTGCCGATACCGTCCAGGAAACTCATCTTGGCGTCGTTTTTCATGGCGAAGCCCTCGGCCCGCCCCATCACGATGCAATTGGTGATGATCAGACCAACAAAAACACTCAAGCGTTTGCTGATTTCAAACAGATAAGCCTTGAGGATCTGATCGACGACGATCACCAACGAAGCGATGACCACCATTTGCACGATGATACGTATGCTGCTGGGAATGCGGTGACGAATCAGGCTGACCGACGCACTCGAACACGCCGTAACGGCAATCACCGCCACGCTCATCACAATCGACGTTGACATCTGAGTTGTCACAGCCAAGGCCGAGCAGATACCGAGGATCTGCAAACCGATTGGATTGTTGTCAAAAATCGGCTTCAGCAGAATTTCTTTAGCCGTTGGGGCTGCCATCAGAGTCTCCTTGCTGTGCGGCCAGTTTCTTAAGGTATGGACCGAAGCCATTCTCGCTGAACCAGTAGTTCAGCATCGAATCAACTCCACGACTCGTGATCGTGGCGCCGGACAAACCGTCGACCATGTATTTCGCTTTTTCAGGCAGCGGTGCACCTTTAGCGACGCCAACCATCAAATGTTCGTCGTCACCGATATTCTTGTTGCCATCAACTTCTTCCCAAATCTGCTTGCCAACCCACTTGGCCTTCCACAGCTTGTTATCGACTTCGCCGCCCAACCCAGGCGTTTCCTTGTGTTCGTAGAATGTCAGACCCTGGATTGTGCGAAAATCACTGTCAATCGCCACGAATCCGTACAGCGGCCCCCACAAGCCCATTCCATAGATCGGCAGCACGACTTTCTTAATTTTTCCATCCGTATCCTTAACCAAGTACACCCAAGTTTGCTGCTCACGTTTGGCGAAACCAATATCGAATTCAGAGCCGGTAATCTCCACATTCAAACTGTCGTCCTTGGCAGCTTGCCGAGGGTCGAAGGATGGATCGGGTTCGGACACGTAATTGTCACTATCAATATCAAGCAGCTGGCGAGTGACTTGACTGTCAAAGATCTCTTCGACTTCTTTGCCGCTCAAACCTTTGGGATCTTCCGACAACGACGCCGCTTCGATGATATTGCGCTTTTGGTCAAGCTCTTGGTTGCGCTTCTGCCGGGGCTTTAGCGAAACAGCAGCACCACTGACCAGCAGTGAACACACAATGCACAGAACAAGTGACACGATAAACGTATTGGCAATGGAGTCTTTAGGCGGCATATCGGACTGCCCTCCGCTTGATATTAGCTTGAACCACGAAGTAGTCGATCAGCGGCGCAAACACGTTGCCGAACAGAATTGCGAGCATGATCCCTTCAGGAAAAGCCGGATTGATCGCCCGAATCAAGATGGTCATCGCACCGATCAAGCCGCCGTAAAACCACTTACCTGCTTCAGTCATCGAGGCACTGACCGGGTCCGTAGCCATGAACACCGTTCCAAAAGCAAACCCACCAAGCACTAGATGCCACCACGGCGGCACATGGAACATTGGATTTGTTTCGCTGCCGACAGCGTAGAGCAGAGAAGAAAAAGCGACCGCACCGATGCACACGCCAGCCATGATCCGCCATGAACCGATTCCAGCGGCGATCAAAATCGCCGCGCCAATCAGGCAGGCCAGCGTACTTGTTTCGCCCATCGATCCTGGAATTGTGCCCAAGAATGCGCTGGGCCAGCTGATCGCCTGGTTACCTGCTGATGTGCTTATCTGCTCGACAGACTCCATCACTCCACCAAGCTTATCGACGTCCTGCGGCGTCAGCTGCCCCAACCGCCCGAGAGCAGTCGCCGCAGAATAGCCGTCGACCACGCCGTCTTTAACGTACTTGGCCGCCGTCCAAACCTTATCGCCACTGATTTGCCCAGCGTATGCGAAGTAGAGAAAAGCACGTGCAGTCAGCGCCGGATTGAGGAAGTTTCTCCCGGTGCCGCCGAATATCTCCTTGCCGATTACCACACCAAACATGATTCCAACCGCAACTTGCCATAGCGGAATGTCAGGTGGTAGAGTAAGTGGGAATAGCAGGCCGGTAACCAAGAACCCTTCGTTGACCTCATGGCCGCGAATGGTGCTAAAGATGACTTCGCACACACCGCCAGCAGTCATGCAAACGATGTAGATGGGCAGGAAAAAGGTCGCGCCGTAGATCAAGTTGTCAAAGAAATTACCCGGGTTATGCCCTAACTTGAACAGGCTATGAATACTCTCATGCCAATCGAAGGACGGCTCAAGGCCAGCGTCCAGCATCCGCTGAATCGCAGCATTGGCTTGGTAGCCAGTGTTCCACATGGCCATGAACACGCATGGAATAAGTGCGATGACCACCATGGTCATCATCCGCTTTAGATCCAGGGCATCACGAATATGAGTGGAGCCCTTGGCAACATGACCAGGTGTGAACAGGAACGTATCTGCCGCTTCATAAAGCGGGTACATTTTCTCGAGTTTTCCGCCTTTATCAAAAAGCGGGTGTAGCTTGTCGAGCGTGTTTCGCAAGAACTTCATCGAAAGATCAGCCCTCTTTCTCAATCGTTAGCAGATTGTCACGCAGTATTTCGCCGTATTCGTATTTTCCAGGGCAAACGAAGGTACACAGCCCTAGATCCTCTTCGTCCAACTCAAGACAGCCCAACTGTTGTGCAGTGGCGGTATCTCGGGAAATCAGTGAGCGCAGTAGCAAAGTCGGCAGCATGTCCAGCGGCACCACTTTTTCATACGTTCCAATAGGCACCATCGCTCGCTCGCTGCCACCGGTGCTGGTTGTCAATGCAAACTTCTTCGGACTGAGCCAAGCCGCAGCGAAAGCTCGTGTAGCCGAGTATTTCTCCACCCCCGGCATCTGCCAGCCAAGGAACTCTCGCTCCTTACCCTCGAGCAGACAGGAGACTTGCAAGTGATATCTACCCAGGAAGCCGATCAACTCTTCGTTTTTACGACCACACAGAACAGAGCCCGAGACGACCCGGACGTCCCCATCGCTTAATTCGCCAGCCACAATACCGTCCAGCGAGGCTCCCATCGGTACTCGCAACAACCGCGGCCGCTTAACACTGGGACCGCCCAAGGCAATCACGCGATTCGGATCGAGAGATCCACTCAAGAACAGATGCCCAATGGCTATCACGTCTTGATAGTTCAAATACCAATTCGTCCTTCCGACAGAAGCTGGCTTCAGGAAATGCATATGCGTTCCAGAAAGGCCTGCAGGGTGCGGACCCGCAAACTCCGCGACTTGCACTCGGCGAATCGACTCTCCCGGCACACCTGAACCAGGCCGTCGACACAAGAAAACCTTTCCATCCGTCAGCCCGGCCACGACTTCCGCCCCGGCGACAAATTCCTCTTGTCGCGCCGCAATAATTAAGCCAGCATCGGCCGCCAAAGGATTGCTATCCATAGCATTGATGAATATGGCTTGTGGCGATGTCGTTGGCGAAGGCACCTTACTAAAGGGCCGCTGGCGAAAGCTGGACCAAAGACCAGACGCAACGAGTTGTTCCGTGAGCAACTGGCGGTCGAGGCCAGAAATGGCAGCTGCATCGTACGAGGAGAACGCTCGACCGGTCTGCGAATCCGACTTGTCAATGATCAGCGACAGAAAACGGCGTTTGGCACCTCGATTGATCGACCGAACCGTCCCCGAAGCAGGCGCCGTAAAGACAACCCCCTCTGATTTCTTATCCGAAAAAACGGGCTGACCCAACTCAACCTGATCTCCCTCAGAAACCAATAATGTAGGCCGCATACCCACATAATCGTCCGCGACAAGACCCACGGTGCCGACATCTTTGACGTCCACGGATTGCTCCGGTTCGCCCGCAATCGCGACATCCAGCCCGCGCGAGATTTCAATACGCTCGATCATATTTCGCTTTATCCGCTTCTGGCCAAAATGATTCTCTACCGCGTCCCCGCCGACTTTGTGAAAACTTTCACAAGCATTTTTCGAAAATAATCCCGTGGCAACATGCATCGCAACGGGACACGTAGATGCCTCCCTTCGGCACCATAGGAAATCACTGTGTGTTAAATATGACGCGCCTCGAATGTTCTGACAACGGCACATCCGCTCGTCGGCCAGTTTGCTCAACATTTAGCTACTTAGGTTGCAACTCGAGTTGCAGTCTTCAAGCCAGCCAAGCAGCAAAACAACGTGGCATTGTTCGACACTGAAAGTTGCGCTGGCCGCTGGGAGCAGGTTCACGAGGCCATGCGGTTGTATGCCCCAAAGCAAGACGATAACGGCAATTTCTTTACCATAGAGCGAGCGGCCCCAGCACATCGGGCAATCCCGGCTCGCACCGCTCGCGTCAAGTGGATAGTCGCGACGCATTCATCTCGAGACGGCCAGTCGTCTTCTCAAATCTGATTTTTTCCGCGCGATAGTTGTTCGCTTTCTAGGTGAAGGGCAATAAGCATCATGACGCATGAACAGCTGCTCGGCTCGATGCCCGCGCTTCGCTCAAGGCAACTAGCAGTCTGTTTCTCGCATGGAACTATTTTGAAAAAACGCAGATCAAGGGAACAGAATCATGAACAACAAACACAATGCTTTGCCAGCAAACGCTCCATGCCATCGGTTTGAATTCCGCTGGCTTATCCCGGCGCTAATCGCCCTGTTTTGCCAAACAACGACTAGCTGGAGCCAGGAGCTGCAATCGTACACCGCCAATTCGACGACATTGGCGTCGTCTGCTTATGTCGGCGATTTGATAAACCGCTTCAACACGCCCGGAATCGAAATGAACAACGCGGGCGAGATCTTTATCAACGGTACCCGCGGCGATGACTTTATCGAGATCTACGAACTGGGTACCAACCAATACGAAGTGCAGTTTAACGGTATTCCGTATTTTTTCTCCCCACAATATCGCCCCTTGTCACCAAACATCGGCAGTAGCATGAAATATGTTGTTCCTTCGAAACTTAACTTTCAAGGTTCGGACGGCGACGATTGGTTGTTCAATTACTCCAGCTTGCCGCTCGAAGCAGATGGCTGGACTGGAAACGACGTCCTAGTCGGAGGATACGGTGACGATTTCATATCTGGTGGCGACGGGAATGACTTCTTGGTTGCTGGAGCAGGTTGTGACACCCTGTATGGTGAAGCTGGTGACGATTGCTTGGATGCCGCATACGCATGGCAGTCGTATTTACTGGGTGGCTCTGGAAACGATTGGCTTTTCGGAGGGGACGGCAGTGATTACCTATGGGGTGAAGACGGATTCGACACACTTCAGGGCCGTGCTGGCGACGACTATCTGGCAGGCGGAGCCGATGACGATTGGCTCGAAGGTGGATCTGGCGACGATCAACATGAGGGAGAAACAGGCAGCGACACAATGATTGGCTACGATGCCAACGACACTTTTTACGCGGACGCTTTCGATATAGTTTACAGCCCAATTTTCGACTTGGCCTGGGAATTGGGATGGGTCGGCGAACCAATTGGACCGTCTGAACTAGTTGCATACCTGCCAGGCAGTTTCCAGGTGTTCGAATACGCCACAATATATTTTTCACCGGAATTCGGGCCCCACGAGGTCCACGGCGCGATCAGAGAACACTATGTTGCGCTAGGAGGACACCACAGCTATCTGGGTCTGCCGAAAAGCAACGAAATGACAATCAAGAACGGCCAAGTCAATTATTTTGAAGGAGGCAAGATTATCTGGCGAAATGGCCAAGCTTCCGATATCCCCCACTCTTCAACGCTGGTTTTTGACTCGGGCCCAGTTGTTTTCGAAGAAGGCATTCCGATGGGCGGGTGGGCGGAGCTAGAACTTTTTAACGATGGTAGCTTTCGTTTCCATGGACATTTCCATGATTCCGGATTCCCAAGCTACGACCTACAACTGCTAGTAGCCGTGGTCAGCGCATCAGGAAACGGAATGCTGCAGTTCGCCGAAGAGGGACATCTGTCCGGTACTTTGGAAAGCGGCTCACGAGATCACGACTGGGACCGATCTGGAACGCTGGTGGGTCTGGCTGAAAACTGGAACGATCTTGAAGGGGGACAGTGTCGTTTTTTCGTTCGAGTGGACGCGGACTGGGATCCTATATTTGACGACTTGTTTGCTTCACTAGGAGACTTCTTACTCGAGGAAGTCTTAGACATGGCCAGCGGAGCCGGAGGCTCGAACACCGCCGCCCTGTGGGGCGCTTCCGTTTTCGGCGACGGCAGCGGTTACTCGTACAACGAAACCGATCCTGACGAAGCGAAGGCAAGTGGCGCGATCAAGGAGAGCGAGCGCAAGCGTAGTTTGTAAAGCTGTAAGCGTAGCTTGTGCTCTGCCGAGAAGATGGCCTTGTGTGCGATTACCCAAAATTGTCGGGTCCGAGCGGCATGCCCAAGTCAATGACCACCGGCAAAGCCGGTGGCTTGAGGAAGGCCCGAAAAGGGGCCACGAGTATCATCTAGCGTTCAACGGAGCTCTTGTAACTCTCACGGATTGCAGCTATTTTCGCGGTGTCGAACGCGAATGTCGGCCCTTTACATATTCTAGACAGTAGTTCCTGCTGAGCCAAAAGCTGCATCGACAGCTCCATCGGAACTGCGTTGCCACCGGTACCGATCGAACCAGTGTAGCTAAGCAACCCCTCCCATTCTTTTCGATGCTCCCCCCAACTAATCGGTGGCAATGCATTGGCGAGTGGAATTTGTTCGAGGAAAAGAAAGCGGTTTATGTCACTTACGGAAACCTGGCGGATGATTTCCTGTGGAGTGCCAACAAGGCCATCAATTAGCACTCTGCCCGTATCTTTCGATTGAAGCAACACCAGCAACTTCTCTGCAGCTGCAACTTCGCCACCTTCGAATACTGCAGAGGGTTCCGGCATCGGCGGAGCGGGAATTCGATTGGCCTGCATTGGTGTTCCTCTTTCAAACTTCAAATCAATCCGGAGCTGCGCAGCGTTTCAGGCTAATCTGAGATGGTCAAATCGACAATAACCTTGTTCGGCAACTGCGGCAACCTAGCATAAACAAATAATACCCGCAAGTGAACGCTAGACCATCTCCCAGATGGGTGGCATATCACCCCCCTCTGGATTGTTCTTTTTCTCGCATGCACACATCGCTGAACAGTAACCCAACACAGCAAAGCAAAACCACCAGGCCTCAGATTCGTGGAACGGGAGAGCTTCTCGTGTGAATCCCGGCTGAGTAGCTAAATATCCCCAATGATAAAGATGCCCTATTTCGTGAAGGATCAACTTCGTACGCAATCTGTGTTGCAACTGAATTGGAACTGCATTGAGCAAGCATTCGTGGTCGAGGACAATATTTATGCGAAGAGAATTGCCTAGAAACTGCCAGTGAAGCCAGGAAACTGCTCGGTTCTTCGTCTTTTCTGGACGAAGACTTTCCAAGTTCGCCCACAGAATATTCGTCTCGACGACCTCGAAATCCTCGATGAGAATCTGTGCGCATAGGTCGAAGAAATCCAGCAGTACGCCGCCATAAGCATTGATGTTATCGGGATGCAGGAGATTTCGCGGTTGATACTTACCGCCATGAGCAGATTCGAAGTTTTCCCACAATACTCTTGATTGAAGCGAGATTCTCTCCTGAGCAGCCTCAGACAGCGGCATGGCGTCCCCCCTGTTTTATGGAATGTTTTTTGGATTCTATTGAAACCCGGGCGATTTCTCAATCCTGGGCTGCCTGATGTTGATACTCCTAGCCGACAGTCGTACACAACGGAAATTCTGCGTCTGATACGGCATGACCATTGCGGCGTTTGCTAATCCGTCAGGGTCTTTTTCTTACCACCAACCCAGACATGCAGCACACGACCGAAAAGATCCTGGCCAAGTAGGGGAGTATTGCGGCTGCGAGAACGCAAAGAACTAGGAGTCACTGTCCAACTAACATTCGGATCGATGACCACCAAGTCGGCTGGCGCGCCTATGCTCAGTCCACCTGCGTCGATACCCAACACGCGAGCTGGCGCAGAGGACAAGCATTCGATCGCTCGGGACCAATCAATAATCCCAGGACGTATCAAGTAGGTTATGACTTGGGACAAGGCTGTATCGAGTGCGGTCATCCCAAAGGGCACGATATCCAGCTCCTGCATTTTCTTTTCCAGCGACTTGGGTTGGTGCCCTGAGGTGATGACGTCGATCGTTCCGTCGGCCAGTGCCTCCCAACAGGCATTGATGTGCTCCCGACTGCGGAGTGGCGGGTTGACCTTGAGATTCGAATCAAACGAGCGCAGCAGTTCATCGTCAAAGCAAAGGTTGGCGATGCGAATGCCAACGGTCACTACCGTTTCACGCGCTTTGCTGCGACGAACCAATTCCACGCTGCCCGCGGTCGAAATACTACTCAGGTGCAACTTGCCCCCGGTTGTTTCCAGCAAGCGCAGGTCTCGCGATGTGGCCAAGTCCTCGGCTTCAGCTGGCATGGGCGACAGAGCGACGACGAGCTGCGTTAGCCCTTCGTGCATCACGCCGCCCTTGGTCAAGCTTGGAACCTCGGGACGATCGAAAATCGGTCGGTCGAACATCAAACAGTATTCGAGTGCCCGCCGTAGAAGCGCGGTATTATTCAGAGGTCTTGGCGAATCACTGAGCGCTATTGCACCGGCCTCTACTAGAGAACCAATTTCCGCGAGTTCTTGGCCCTCGCGCCCCTTGCTGACGCAACCGACGGGATAGACGCGGCAACGATTCGCTCGGGCAGCTTTTTGCCGGACGAACTCAACGGCGGTTGGCGTGTCGATCGGCGGATCGGTGTTGGCCGCACAAGCAATGGACGTGAAACCGCCAGCCAAGGCGGCCGCCGTGCCGGTCTCGATCGTCTCATTCTCCTCGCGGCCGGGCTCTCCTAGCTCGCACAGCAAGTCCACCAATCCTGGAGCCACGATGCAGTCCCGCGCGCTGAGGCGCTGACAACCGGCAGGAAGATCACCGTCACTGGGGTCGATGCTGGCGATCCGGCCATTGTCAATTAACACTCTCGCCAAACGGTCTATTCCCTGCCGAGGGTCGATTACGCGACCTTCTTCGATGAGCCAGCATTCGCTTTCTGAATCACTCACTGCGCGGCAACTCCATTTTCAGACAGTTTGTCCTCCGCGTCGCTCCGCTCGGCACGCGAGAGCATCAGCCAGAGTGCCGCCATGCGAACCGCAATGCCGTTACTGACCTGTTGCAAAATGACCGAATGAGGACCATCGGCAACTTCTGGTGTGATCTCTACGCCACGATTGATCGGACCAGGTGCCATGATCAAGATGTCGGACTTAGCCCGCAACATGCGTCGTGAATCCATCGCATACAACAAGGCGTATTCCCGCACGGAGGGAAAGGGACGCGTCGCCTGTCGTTCGAACTGAATACGGAGCAAGTTCAACACATCACACCGCGGCAAGATTTCATCCAGACTGTGAGCGACTTCAATTCCCAGTTGCTCCCATTGCCTGGAAACCAAAGTCGCGGGACCGCAGACGATGACGTGGGCTCCCAGTTTTTTCAGCCCCCAGAGGTTGCTGCGAGCAGTACGGCTGTGCGCAATGTCACCGACCAAAGCCACGGTCAATCCGGCGATGTTAGGGCGATGTTGACGGATCGTTAAGATATCCAACAGGCCTTGAGTGGGATGTTCGTGAGGTCCGTCTCCCGCGTTTAATACCGAACAGCCCAAGTGATCTGCCAACAAATGGGATGTCCCGGGCGTCGAATGCCTGACGACTACCGCATCGACCCCCATGGCTTCGATCGTTTTGGCCGTATCGATAAACGTCTCGCCCTTGGCAACCGAAGAACCGGACGAAACGAACTCGATCGTATCGGCACCGAGCCGCTTGGCGGCCAGAGAAAAACTATTGCGAGTCCGAGTGCTGTTTTCAAAAAACAGGTTGGCAATCGTCTTACCAGACAGCAGAGCCAGTTTTGAACTGCTCTCGCGATAAAGCTCATCCAGCACTTCGGCCGTATCTAGAAGAATGGTAATGTCCTGAGCCGTCAAATGCTCGATGTCGAGCAAGTGCTTGTGCTTCCAAGCAGCTGCCAGTTCAAGAAGTCTGCCACGTACGACGTCGTTCATACCGTATTGCTTATTCTTTGCCCGGTACAGAATGAGGCTTGGGCAATAAAGCCCCTCTTGACCAGAGCATCACAACTGGACGCGACCTGCATGAAACTCTCCCAACCCGCCTCGTTGAGTCGAGAGGCCCGCCTCACTGAGTCGACAGGATTGTACGGCACCAAACAAATAACGTCGAGCGTTGCCGCCACCGTCTAGCACAGAAAGTACACGAGCCCCCCGTGTCGACAGAAAATAGAGACTTTCAGCCCAAACTGGCAAACTTATTTGCCTTCTTGCTTGGCAAGCTGTCGTAGCGGTTTGGGCAGTGGGAAATGCACATCTTCTTCGCGGACGGTTTCTTCCCGCAGGGTGGCCCCAAATCGCGTTTGCAGCCAGCGAATTGTCTCTTGCACTACGGACTCCGGCGCGCTGGCACCTGCCGTCAATAACACGCAGTCTTCCGTCGTAAACCAACTCGGGTCAAGGTCGGTCGTTCCATCGATCAAGTAGGCTGGCTTGCCCTGCTCACGCCCTAATTCGCGGAGCCGCTGACTGTTGCTACTATTCTGGCTGCCAATGACAAGCACGACATCGGCTGCTTGGCCGAGCACGCGCACAGCCTCCTGCCGGTTTTGAGTAGCGTAGCATATGTCTTCTTTGGGAGGACTCTCAATCCACGGAAACCTTTCACGCAGCTGCCGTATGATGCGACCTGCATCGTCAACACTGAGCGTCGTCTGCGTCAAGTAAGCCAGCTTGGTTCCTTCTTCGTAATTCAGTGCTGCTACATCCTGGTCATCCTCAACCAACACTATCGCTGTGGGTGCTTCGCCAATGGTGCCAATTACTTCGTCATGGCCTTCATGACCGATCAGGATAATCGTGTAGCCAGCCTTAGCGTACTTGATAGCTTCCAAATGCACTTTGGTCACCAGCGGGCACGTGGCGTCGATGGCAAACAACTTGCGCTGGTTTGCCACGCTGCGAATCTCTGGGGAAACACCATGAGCGGAAAACAAAACCGTCTGCCCCTCAGGTACTTCCTCCAATGAATTGACGAAAACAGCACCTTTGGACTGGAACGACTTGACCACGAACTGATTGTGAACAATTTCGTGATACACGTAGATCGGAGTGCCGAAATGCTGGATAGCCAAATCGAGACTGGCCACGGCCATATTGACGCCCGCGCAAAAACCTCGTGGCGCAGCAAGTACGATTTCCATAGTTTTGTTAGTCTGCCTTTCCCTGTAGTATTGTCCTGGCTTTACCCGACACCTTTCCGGCGGAGCCCAGTCCCCGGCGGAGCCCAGTCCCCGGCGGAGCCCAGTCCCCAGGGGAGCCCAGTCCCTTCGCTGCAACAAAGTTTATTATGCTGCAAACAGCCACCAGCACGACCTCCGAAAGATCATTTTTCTTACGTGAGTTGTCGAATTACGGTCCTGGTGCCGGCCGCAAAACCACGACAATTCCCACCGCACACCGTTATTGCAGGATGTGGGCCAGGCGACAGGATGAAAATTTCAGTGTCGTGACCTGGTTTCTCCCACGTCGGCTGCGTCAAGATTTTTACAATCTGTATGCTTTCTGCCGTTGGGCCGACAACTTGGCCGATGAAGTCCATGACGCGAATAATAGCCTGAATCTGTTGCAATGGTGGGAAAGCGAGCTGACGAAATGCTACCAGTCCAAGCCCTCTCACCCAATCATGCTGGCCCTGCAATCTACGATTCAGAAACACGCGCTGCCCATTCAACCTCTCCAAGATTTACTGGATGCGTTTCGCCAGGATCAGTCAGTCTTCCGCTACGATTCCCAGGCAGAATTGGCTGAGTACTGCCAACGAAGCGCGAATCCAGTTGGCAGACTGATTCTCCAGCTGGCGGGTGTTGCCACGGCTGAGAATGTCGCCCTCAGCGATCAGATATGCACTGGATTGCAACTGGCGAATTTTTGTCAAGACCTTTCGCGAGACGCAGACCTGGGACGCATTTACGCCCCGCGATCGCTGTGGACCAGCTTTTCAGTTACCGAGGAATTGATCCTGGCAAATAAGGTCGACCCGCGTCTGCAGGCCATGTTGCGGCGGTGGGTGTCCTTGGCCAGAGAACACTTCCGCTTGGGCTGGCCATTGCTGCATCAATTGCCAACTTGGCTCGCTGTCGACGTGGAATTATTCGTTCGCGGTGGCATGAGCATTCTCGACGAAATTACTCGGGCGGATTTTGATGTTTGGAGCAAGCGGCCCACCGTTTCCAGCTCGACAAAGTTTCGTATCCTGCTAGGCGGCATGCGTAGCCGCTACGTCAATCGTCCCCGCCAATTGCCACCCCCTCTCGAGGACAAACAGCTGTCTCAGAGTATCCGCTGGTGCCAGCAGCAATGCTTGTCGAGTCAAAGTAGTTTCTACAGCTCGTTTTCATTATTGGAATATCGGCGGCGCAAAGCGATGTATGCTCTGTACGCTTTTGCGAGGATCACTGACGACCTGGTTGACAATGACCGGCCAATTCCCGAGCGTCAACAGGCTCTGGCTAAGTGGCGGCTGAACTTGGCTCAAGCCATGACTGAGCCCGCAAGTCCCAAGGTTGGTGCCCCCAGCCAACGCAATGACCCAATGGACGAATACCAGTTGCTCTGGCCAGCACTGGTCCACTGTGTGCGTGAATTTGACATACCGGTTAGTTGGCTGGAACAGTTGATCGATGGTGTGGCCGTCGATTTGTGCCCGAAACCCTTCCTGGATTGGGAAGAATTGCTGGACTATTGCTACCGCGTGGCTTCAACGGTGGGGCTGGCTTGCACCCACATTTGGCGAGAATCTGCAGCCATGCCTTATCAAGCCGCCATCGACTGTGGCATCGCCTTTCAACTGACCAACATCCTTCGGGACGTGGCGGAGGATGCGCAGCGAGGCAGATTGTACATTCCGTTGCGAGAACTAGCGCGCTTCAATATTTCTAGCGAAGCCTGGCTCTCCGGCCGACCGGATGGAAACTGGCAGGATCTGGTCGCATCCATGGTTGATCGCACCGCTGGGTTATTCCAGTCGGGTTGGCATACTAAGCATGCCCTCTCCAGGCGGAGCCAGCGCATGTTCTCGCTAATTTGGCATAACTATCGTAGCCTGCTGCATCAGGTACACCAAAACACGAACAGGTTATGGCAGTTGCCCAAAGTTCAGCTAAGCCTGAAGCAACGTGGCTATCTAGCATACCTCCGCACTATGCCACTTTCCGACAAGCGATGGTTCCGTTGAAGCCACCCGCCGCGAGTAACTCTGACCCCAATTTCACTCGTCGATCTGTCGTTGTCGTCGGTGGGGGATTGGCGGGAACTTCGGCGGCAATGGCCTTGCTCAAGAATGGCATCAGCGTCTGCCTACTCGAATCGAAGAGTCGACTGGGTGGTCGCACTGGTTCATTCAAGTGTTCCAACTTGAACGCGGGTCATGCCGCTGACCTCACTGATTACTGCCAGCATGTTGGGATGGGATGCTGCACCAACTTGTTGCAGCTGGTCGATTGGCTTGGGCATGGGGACTGCTGGGATCGGCAGCGAGAATTGCATTTCTACGGCCCGACCGGTACCTACCAGCGACTAGCTGCAGCACCCTTGCTACCAGCTCCACTGCATCTTGCGAGCTGGCTACTAAAGTGGCCCGGGCTGACGTGGAAAGATCGCGTCGCTATTGCCCAGGGTCTATTCCGTTTGAATAGGCTGGAGTCGACAGACGAGATCGATTCCCAATCTGCATTGGCTTGGCTCCACAACTCTGGCCAAACTCAGCGTGCCATCGAACTTTTTTGGAGCACGATTGTTGTCAGCGCACTTGGTGCGAGACTCTCGAACGTTAGCATGGCAGCAGTTTGTAAAGTACTACAAGACGGATTCCTGAGGCACCGCCAGGCATTCCACCTGTTGGTTCCCAAGCTGCCTCTGGACACGCTTTTCAACATTCAAATGCGCGAGGCGCTGCTAAGTCTAGGCGGTGAAGTGCAATTGAGAACGACCGTCCGCGCGCTGTGCCGAAACCATTCTTCAGGAAAAGTGGACCTTATCACTGATGCGCGGCCCTTTTCAGCCGATGCGGTCGTGTTGGCCGTTCCCTGGCATCAATTGAGAAATTTTGGCCAGACGCGGGAATTGGGCGAATCCATCCAGCACGCCGAGAGTTTTGCTTGCTCGCCCATCACCGGAATTCATACATGGTGGGATCGACCTTGGCTACTGACACCACACGCCTGCCTAGTCGGCAGGACGTGCCAGTGGGTGTTCCCGCAACCTAGCGCCAACAAGCACCATGGTTCAGT
>JAGQPR010000110.1:0-3306 GCA_020426625.1 Planctomycetales bacterium | reverse complement strand
CTCCGCGACAACCACCGAACAGGCACACTACTACCAAATCGTCATAAGCGCGCTTCAGCCTTTAAATTCTCTGGCTGGTCAATCGCTCGCACAGGAGCTACATCGCGATCTAGCGCATGTCTTTCCTTTGATCAGGGACGCTCGCCTGTTGCAGTTGAAGAAAGTCACCGATCCGCAAGCGGTATTTCGTCCGGCTCCCGGGCAAGCATGCATTAGAGCGCCTGCGCAAGTGACACCATGGCTTTTCCTGGCGGGCGATTGGACAGACACCGATTGGCCATCGACGATGGAAGGAGCCATATTGAGCGGCTTTCGCGCCGCAGAAACACTCCTTGGGGAATGGGGAAAGTTCGTTAAAATTGTGCGAAGTTCCGCAAAGTGAATGCTCTTTAGACCACTCGAACATTAATCGAGATTGTCCGGCTTAGCCGCAACGACCGAAGACACGCCACTAATTTGTTTTATAGCAAAAATACGACCCTCTAGGCTCGCCGTCGTGTTATTTGGCTGTTATCTTGGGTGAGTGCGTTTAGTAAGAATCGTTTAAACTGAGTCAACCTACCTTCTACATTTTGAATTCGACAAGCCATGGAAGTCTTTGTTTGGTTGATCGCGCTGGCCGCTTCTGTTGCTGCTTTGGTACAAGCCTATCTGTTCTACCGCTGGATGATGCGTTGCGACGAAGGCAACGACGAGATGCAATCCATTGCCAATGCGGTTCGCGACGGAGCTAATGCCTATCTGAGGCAGCAGTATCTGGTTGTCGCAGTGGTGTTTGTCATCATTGCAGGGTTGCTCGCGGTGGCTGCTTTCGGCTTTGGCGTGCAGAGCAAGTTCGTTCCTCTGGCATTTCTAACTGGGGGCCTGTTTAGCGGCCTAAGTGGTTGGCTAGGCATGAAGACCGCCACACAGGCCAGCTCGCGAACAGCTCAAGCCGCCAGCCATTCTCTCAACCAGGGGCTGCAAGTTGCCTTTCGTAGCGGTGCAGTCATGGGGCTGACGGTAGTCGGCCTGGGACTGATTTATATCACGGTCTGGTTTGGACTGTTGTATTGGGTTTGGCCCTTCGCCATGGGATACGCGCTGTCTTTGGAAGCAATTACAGTTGCAATGCTTTGTTTTGGAATGGGTGCTAGCGTTCAAGCACTTTTTGCGAGAGTTGGTGGCGGAATTTTCACCAAGGCTGCCGACGTCGGCGCTGATTTGGTGGGCAAAGTTGAACAGAGCATGAGCGAAGATTCACCCCGTAATCCGGCAACCATCGCTGACAACGTGGGTGACAATGTGGGCGACGTGGCTGGCATGGGTGCCGATCTCTACGAGTCGTATTGCGGTTCCATTCTGGCAACGGCGGCCCTTGGCGTGGCTGCTTTTTCGAGTCCCTTTTTGGTCCCAGGATTGGATCAAGAGGCAAGAGTGAACAACCAACTGTTTGCAGTCATGCTTCCCATGGTCTTGGCGGGACTGGGAATATTCGTATCGATAGGCGGCATGTATCTGGTGCGCACCAATGACGACGCCAGTCAAAAGAATCTCTTGGCGGCTTTAGCCAGGGGCATCGACTTTGCAGCAATTTCAGTGTGCGTTGCAACCGTCGGACTCACGATGTGGCTCATGCCCGACGTGCCAGGCACTGCAGTATTGGGGATCGTCCCCGGCGTGGCATTTAGTGTAATTATCGGTATCGCTGCCGGTTGGCTCATTGGAAAATACACGGAATGGGCAACCAGTGACGAATTTACTCCAACGCGACGCCTGGCTGATCAATCCAAGACGGGCCCTGCCACGATCATCATCGGCGGGATTGCCGACGGCATGGGCAGCACTTGGGCTCCGGTTCTAGTCATTTGCTTGGCTACACTCTTGTCGTTCGGCTTTGCCTGTGGCTGGAACTTAACTGACCCGGACTTCTTTGCGCTTGGCCTATACGGAGTAGGTATTTCCGCGGTTGGCATGCTCAGCACGTTGGGTATCACTTTGGCCACGGATGCCTACGGGCCAATCGCCGACAACGCTGGAGGCAATGCGGAGATGGCGGGCCTGCCACCCGAAGTTCGCGAACGAACCGACGCGCTCGATTCCCTGGGAAACACTACTGCTGCCACCGGCAAGGGATTCGCCATCGGATCCGCTGCCTTGACTGCCCTGGCGCTGCTGGCCGCATACGTCGAGCAAGTTCGCAGTGGTTTTGATCGCTGGGCCCAGACGACCGTGGCAACTCTTGCCGACGACGGTTTGTATAAGCTCTCGCGCGGCTTCCTGGTCGCCAAAGATGGCGAGGAAACCCATGCTTTCTTGGCGCTGCCCTACCTTCAGCGGGATGAGAGAGTTCGCGGTGCCTGGGAAGCCGTCGATTTCTCCAAGGGACCTGCCAAGATCCCGGTAGAACTGGTTCAGGTACGAGATACTGAGCTGGGGCCGGTGGCAACCTTTGTCCCCAGTGGCGATCAACTGGTAGAATTGCGTCTGGCAACGCTGGTTGATTTCACCAACTACTACGATGCATCTGTGATGAACCCACGTGTTATGGTGGGCTTATTCATCGGTGCCATGTCTACCTTTGTTTTCTGCGCATTCACCATGAACGCCGTAGGTCGCGCCGCGCAGGGTATGGTCGAAGAAGTGCGTAGACAATTGCGCACCACACCTGGAATCCTGACTGGCGAGGTCAAGCCCGATTATGCAAGTCCTGTTCACATTAGCACGAAAGCGGCCCAGCTGGAAATGGTGCTACCAGCAATGCTAGGACTTGTCACACCGATCGCTACTGGCATGTTACTCGGCGTCGGCGGTGTCTTGGGGCTATTGGCTGGCTCGCTCGCTTGCGGTTTTTGTTTGGCGATTTTCATGAGCAATTCGGGTGGATCCTGGGACAACGCCAAGAAATACATCGAAGGCGGTGCATTGGGTGGCAAAGGCTCGGATGCTCACAAAGCGGCCGTTGTCGGCGATACCGTGGGCGATCCATTCAAGGACACCAGCGGTCCAAGCCTAAATATCTTGATCAAGCTGATGAGTATGGTCAGCGTCGTCGTTGCTGGGCTGGTTGTCCGCTTCTCAGCCGTCGCGCTGGGTTGGCTGTAACGACATGTTGGACCTGTAAGTTCAATACTCTAACCGAGTACCTCTTGCAAAGTCCACTCGTTAACTCGAAAAGCCATTGCGGATTGACTGCGAAGATCTCATAGAAGTGCTTGTCGCTCTGCATTCTCAAATTCTAGCCGATTTGCGACACTTCTCGCTAATCGCCACCAATTCAACTTACTCTCCTTGGGCCCTTGGGAGAGTCGCGAGCGGGCACACGCG
>JAGQPR010000010.1 GCA_020426625.1 Planctomycetales bacterium | reverse complement strand
AGATCGACAGAAATACAAACGGAAGGTACCACCATCCGTTCGGCTTGCGTCCCAGATAGCGCATATAGAGTAGGTAACCAACGACGTGCAAGTTGATGAGCAGGTAGCCATTCAACACAATCACGTCCCAGGTCAACATCGACATCGGCCAGTTGAACTTTCCGATTCCCGGGATCAAGTGCCAAAACCGATCCGGTCGGCCCAGGTCCACAACGACGCTTAAGGTACACATCACGATCGCCGCAATCGCAACGGCCTCACCGATGATGACAACCTTGTGCATCTCTTCGTCATCGTAGAGGTAGGCTGGAATGACCATCATCACTCCACCGGCCGCCAGACCGACGCAGAAGGTGAAGTTAGCGATGTACAAGCCCCAGCTGACGTGGTCTGTCATGTTGGTCGTGATCATGCCACCGGCAACTTGATTCGCCCAAGCGTTGGCCCCTACCAGGAAAACAGCCGTAAGCACAGTCATCCAGGCGTAAAACGCGAAAGAGCCTTCAGTGGCTAGCCATAGCGCTCGTCCAATGAACTTGGGGTAGCTTGTAATGGCCGTTTGTTTTACGGGAATGCTGCTCATGTCGCTCAATCGAAATAGTAAAAGAACGCTGGCTTGGTACCGAGTTCTTCCTTGAGGATGTAGACGCGTTTGTTCTCAAGGATCCAGCGGATGTTCGAATTCTTGTCGAGAATGTTACCAAAGACGCGTGCACCGGTCGGGCAGGCCTCCAGGCAGGCTGGCAACTTGCCGCGGCGCGTGCGGTGGAGGCAATAAGTGCACTTTTCAACGACACCTACTGGCCGCACGCGATTGCTTAAATAGCTCTGGTCGGGATTGATTTCTTCCGCCGGTACTTCGGCTTGCTTCCAATTGAAACGCCGAGCATGGTAGGGGCAAGCGGCTTCGCAGTATCTACAGCCGATGCACCAGTTGTAGTCGACAACGACAATGCCATCCTCCTCTTTCCACGTTGCCTTTACCGGGCAAACATCCACACAAGGTGGTTCATCGCATTGTTGACACTGAACCGGCAGGTAGAATTTGTCATCTTTGGGAACAATGCCCGAGTAGGTCGTAGATCCCTGCTCCATATCCATCGTGCCCTTGGGCATTTCGATGACACGGATGTAGGACTGGTTTGTCGATCGGTCGTGGTTGTTTTCTTTGTGGCACGCCTCGACGCACTTGCCGTTTCCATTGCAAACGCTCAGGTTGATCGCATACACGAACTTGGTTCCCGGAATTGGGCGATCGTCGGCAATCGTCACGTCTGCCCCATAACGCTGCTTCGTCTCAGCTTCCAAACGGGCGATCACCTCCGCCTTTTGCTCCAGCGTCAGCTCCGTGTAATGCTGCTGCATGAACTCGACCGCCGACGTGTTCTTAGCAGCTTGCCGTAGAGGCGACACCGCTGCTACAAAGGCCGCGGCTCCCAGGGTCGCAAAGCCCCCTTTGACAGCAGCCCGCCGGGTGAAGTTTTCGACGATAGGTAACTTTCGCTTAGAGTCCAATTCCTTATTTGCGTTGGTGGTCGGCTCAGTGGTTGTCATGTCCCGCCGTCCCTTCCTGTTCGTGTTCTCGAATTGTCGGCTCGTTGAAACGATCCTTGGGCTTGAAGCCAACAACCATCTGGGGATACTTCGGCTCATGGGGATCGTGGCAATCAATGCAGTTGTTCTTCACTTGCGGCCCATGACTCAAATCCCAAAAGCCATTCATGCCGCCGTGCGCTCCATGCGCGAAGGATTCAGCCTGCTTACTGTGGCACTGACTGCACAGCGACATCACGTTTTCATACAACAGCGAACTTCCGTCAGCCAGTCGAAGGGCATCGGGCTCGGTCGGGTTGTGGCAGGCATAGCAGGTAATGTTCCCGTGATTGAACGTCATTCCTTGATGAAACTCGTCGAGGGAGGCAGCATTGCGATTCTCAAGATTGGGTTCGCGAACGCTGTGGCACGTCGAGCATGCTACCGTAGGTGCACGTCCATGCGGGTCGATCCCCACCAGTTCGATACGCGGCGGGCCTGTCGGCCTACGAATAGTGACCTCATGCATATGAAGGGAACCCGAGTGCGGCGTTGACTGTGCCACATTCGCACGTTCCGTCACGCTTGCCTGGCGCGTTTCCGCTCGCTTGCTCGGTTGCAGAAGAATGCCCAGAACTGCGGAAGCAATTAAACACATCAAAAAAGCGAAAAATAGATTTGCGATTCGCGTCATGAACTTCCGTTTCGAATGAGGTTTCGCTTGTGAATACGAATGTATACACTTAGGTGGATGTTAACGGAACCTCACCTAGCAGGTCGACTCGAATTTTTCAGGTTGCAAGCCAAGTGCCAATCAGCGGACTCGTGGTGACATTTAGTTCTGAGGTAGTCGAGCATGCGGCGACTGTAGAGCTGTTGCGATCCATCCCGGAACTGGATATCGGTGAATCGTCCGGATGCCGTTTGGCCATTGTGATCGACACCGACAGTCAGCGTCGTGATCGAGAAATATGGACAGCGGTACAACAGTTGCCCGGCGTGGTCGAACTGGCTGTTGCCATGGTGGCCTTCGATGACGACGGCCAACAAAACGATAGCCAAGCGGATTGTTAATCTTTTATGAAGGATAGAGTTTTAATGGATTCCAAGCGCCGCGGTTTTCTCAAGTCTGCTGCGATGGCCGCCGCCGGTTCCCTGGTGGTTGGCGGCAAGTTGCCTTCCGCAGTGCGGGCTGATCAAGGAGTCGGCGAATTGCCGGTGCTCGATGGGCTCACTTGGAACAAGGCTCCCTGCCGCTTCTGCGGGACTGGTTGCCACGTACAAGTTGGCGTCGAGAGTGGTCGAGTCGTCGCGATTGCGGGTGATAAAGCTGCCGATGTCAACAAGGGCCTGTTATGCGTCAAGGGCTATCACGTTGGAGGAATCCTTTACGGCAAAGATCGACTCACTAAGCCACTGCTTCGCAAAGAGGGCAAGCTAGTAGAAATCGAGTGGGACGAAGCGATCGAGATTATCGCCAAGCGGATCTTCGAATCGCCGAATACCTTTGCCTTCTATGGCTCTGGACAGTGGACCATCCCCGAGGGCTACGCAGCCCAGAAATTCATGAAGGGAGGCTTGGGTAACAATCATATCGATCCCAACGCGCGATTGTGTATGGCGTCGGCGGTAACCGGATTCTTGGCGACGTATGGGGTAGATGAGCCAGCCGGTTGCTACCAAGATCTCGACGAATGCGACGTACTCATTACCTGGGGAAATAATCCAGCTGAGATGCACCCGGTCTTGTTCTCTCGCGTGACCGATCGTCGTTCGCGTGGCGAAACCGTTCGAATCATCGATATCAGTACCCGCCGCACGAGAACGTCAGATGCAGCCACCGATTACCTGGAGATGCAGCCCCACGGTGATGTCGCTATCTCGCTGGGCATCATGCATCTATTGATTCAGAACGGCAGTTACGACAAGTCATTTGTTGAGAAGCACTGCAACTTCCGTGGTGCCGAAGCCGAGACCCCGACGCTCCAAGGAGAAGCGATCAGCGAAGAAGAGTTTCGCAATCGCATTGCCAAATACACCCCGGAGTATGTCGCGGAATTATCGGGGGTACCTGCCGATAAAATTCGGATGCTCGGTGAGCTGTTCGGCAACCGAGACATCCGTATTACGTCGCTGTGGTGCATGGGGATGAATCAACACACGATGGGGACGGCCATCAATTCACTGGTTCACGGCGTGCACTTACTGTCTGGCCATTTCGGTCGCCCTGGCGATGCACCTACGAGTCTAACGGGACAGCCGTCAGCCTGTGGTACGGTGCGCGAAGTTGGCACATTGGCCCATGCTTTGCCCGGTGGTCGAGTGGTTGCCAAGCCCGAGCATCGCCAGCAATGTGAGGAGTTCTGGAATCTGAAATCAGGCAGCATCAATGAGGTGCCCGGTTATCACACGGTGAAGATGTTTGAGCAGTTTACCAAGCCCACGGCTGAAGGTGGTGACATCACCACGCTGTTTGTGCAAGTTACCAACCCCGGACAAACACTGCCTAACTTGAACGCGTTGTTCAATAGCAAGCAGGGGCTGGAGAACAAATTCCTGATTGTCAGTGAAGTCTACCCAACGGCGACGACTCAGCTGGCCGACTTGATACTTCCTGCGGCGTTGTGGGTCGAGAAAAACGGCATGTTCGGTAACAGCGAACGACGCACGCAACAATGGTTCAAGATGGTCGAGCCACCGGGTGAGGCTCGCGACGATTGCTGGATGACGATCGCCATCGCTCATAAGTTGTTCGAAATGGGCCATGAGGGAATGAAGGACAAGAACGGAGAGTTTATTTTCAGCATCAAAGACGCGGACGGTAGAGAAATCCCCATCTGGGAGTTCGAGCACTATTACGACACGAATGTCGATAAGCACCTGTTCGAAGAGTATCGCTTGTTCTCTACGATGAAGCATAAGAATCTCGCGCCGTACGATGAATATGTCAAAGCTCGCGGCTTACGTTGGCCCGTTGTCCAACAGGAAGACGGTTCTTGGCGAGAGACACGTTTTCGCTTCTCGGAGTTTGACGACCCGTTCGTTACCAAAGGGCAAGAGTTTGAGTTTTATCACTCTTCCTCGAATGATGGTCGCGCGCAAATCTGGTTTCATGAATATGCGCCTCCTCCAGAGGTGCCCGACGAGGACTATCCGATGTGGCTATGCACGGGGCGTGTTCTGGAACATTGGCACACGGGCACCTTGACGCGGCGTCTGTCGCCACTGAACCGGGCAATGCCGACCGCTTATGTCGAAATGAACAGCGAAGACGCCAAAGCCGCCAACATTCGCCAAGGGGAAAGGGTGATCATCGAATCGCGTCGCGGAACGTGCGAATTGCCAGTGTGGATCGATGGGCGCGGGCGACCGCCCCGCGGCACCGTGTTTGTCCCCTTCTTCGACGAAACCAAGTTGATCAATACCTGCACGCTCGAAGCACACGATCCATTCTCAAAGCAGCCCGACTACAAGAAGTGCGCCGTCCGCGTTCTGAAGAAGAGCGAAGCTAAGGTGCCATCATGAAACGGTTAGCGACGGTTTTACTCTCTTGCGTCATGGCGATGGCAGTCGTTGGCTTCTTCGTCGGCATCGGCGACGGCGTTCCCAAGCCAGACGGGATCAGTCCATCTCCCTTGGTCGATCTTGGGCCTTCTGAACTGACCAGCGCGGATACAAAGCTGGTTCCCGCACTGAGTTATGCGGAAATCGCGAGTACTGCCATGGGACCAACCAAGGCATGGCAAGCAGCGCCTCAGAGCTTACCGCAACCCGAGTATGACTTGTACACCAAGCTCGAACCAAGTGAAGCAGAAAAGGAAGCTTCCAGCAGATTGCGAGCTTCGAGACGCGCTTACAACGGTGCTCCGCCGATTATCCCCCACCCAGTCGAAAACACCAACGATGCTGCGTGCTATGCGTGTCACTCGGGAGGAGTTAATTTATCGGGTTTGAAGGCGAGCGTCATGTCCCATGCTTTCCTGGCGAATTGCGTCCAATGCCACGCGCCGATGGCGCCGGCGCCGTTTCAATCTATTGATGCAACGGTTGAAACCACTTTTGTAGGCTTACCGGCACCCAAAGCAGGCGATCGAGCCTATCCAGGCGCACCACCCACCATCCCTCACTCGCGTTGGATGCGCGAGAATTGCAATGCCTGCCATGGCGGGCCGCACGGTTGGGCGGGGATGGAGTCAACGCACCCATGGCGAACCAACTGCGTTCAGTGCCACGCCCCATCAGCCACGCTAGATCAAATGCCGGAATCCGAAGTCGTCCCCATGTTACCTCCGCTGGATGTGGCGACGAGCGACGTCGACGCCGGGGAGCCTCGATGAGGTACCGGCTGGCGAGTTTCGTTGCTCGAATTCAGTCGGCTATGTGGCTTGCTCTGGATGCGATCGTCAAGCTTTTCGCAGCTGGGTTCATATCCTTGTTCGCGCCCCCAAAGACGAACCAAAGCCGCCGCGATCTACTGCAAGGCCGCATATGGAAGTTCATTCCATCGGCCAAGTTTCCACCGCTGGTCATGCGTTATCCAACGCAGATCGCCGAGCCGAGCGAACACCATTCACCCCAAGTAAAACCTCGCAGTATCGCTGGGATCAACATCGACCCTGTCCCTGCGACCGACTTGGGGCGTAGATCGGTAGCGCAAACGTTGCCCGTATTTCGTCCGCCTGGGGCAATCGACGAATTCCAATTCTTATCAGGTTGCACCAGGTGTGGTGACTGCATTACTGCCTGTCCTTACGAGGCGATTCGCAAAGCACCTGAGCGACTTGGTAGCCGTGCCGGTACACCGATCATTGAAGCGGACGCAGCGGCTTGCATGATGTGTTCCGACTTTCCCTGTATCGACGCGTGCGAACCTGGAGTGTTGACCAAACTCCTCCCGCCGATCATGGGTACTGCCAAGGTGACCGAACATCTCTGCCTGGCTCATCATCACACCATCTGCACCGTGTGTAGCGAGCGTTGTCCCGTCGATAGCGCGATCACGGTCACCGATGGCAAGCCCATTGTCAACGAAGAAACGTGCACCGGCTGCGGCGTATGTCGCTATGTTTGCCCAGCCCCCGAAAACGCAATTCTGCTGATGCCTGTCTTTTTACGACCAGGATTACCAAGCCCATGATAACCAAGAAACTGAGTCTTGAAGATCTTCAGAACAACCTGCCGCTCCCTGAGATCTTGCAAGCTGAATGGGCCAAAGACCAAGTGTTGCAGCTATTCGCAGATCTAGCAGCAGGGGCTCAGGTTCAGCATGTTCAATTAAAATCAGCCACCACCGACGCAGCTGTACCACTAGCGACGGCTGAAGCTGCATTCGCAGCCGAAGAAGCCCATGCGATTCAGGTGCGATACATGTTTGAAGGCGAGATGTGGTGCGACACGATTATGCCGGGTAATCCCACCACTCGAATCATTCGTAATCGTGTACCAAACGGCTGCTTTAGTGAATTAGAAAGTTGAAGCGTTTCTAGCGATTGCCCCAGTTCATTTTCAGAATTTCCGGTTCAATACCGATCAACAATTAAGTCTGGCTCAAACTCAGCCAGTAGCGATGAGACGCTTTTCTTTAGGCGGGAGAGCACTCGTGACAAATGGTCTCGATGCATTCAAGGAAGACTAATAATGCGCGTTGATTGCTATGACACATATGCAACCGGACAAGACGGCTCAATTCTTCACTTCGACTTGATTGTGGCGGCGGGTACGCCTAAGGCTGTAGTCGAAGAGGTTGCGGCTAGGTTCGCTGGTAGCCCTCTTCCAGAGGTGGACGCAGAACTTCGTAGGAAATCGAACTCCAGGCAGTCTGAGTTTCCGCTAGATTCCTTGCAAGCGGTAATGGAGACAGGTTTTGCAATCCTACCGCCTGTAAACCGCAAGCGATTAGCAGCGTAAACGCTGCAGAAGCAAATCACTGCTTACTCGGTGGGTTCATAGCAGCAATCGGGTTCCTGTGCGAAGGCATTGCCTGTCACCGCATAGGCCCTAGCTCTGCTGCCGCCACAGATGTTGCGGAACTCACAACGGCCACACTTACCTTCTAGCCGTGATGAGTCTCGCAGGCTACGAAAAACTGGCGATTCCTGATAGACCTTGACCAGGTGCTGCAAGGGGAACGAACCGCACACGATCGGCAAGAAGCCGCTAGGGTAAACAAGCCCAGCGTGGCTAACAAACATCACTCCTTTGCCGTCGTTGACTCCGCCGGGCACAAAAGGATGTGGTTTGCCATCTTCCCCCTCCCCACGGCGTTCAAGCTGATGTTGGATGACATACCGCCGGTAGTGGGGGGCTTCAGTCGTTTTGATCATGTACGGTTGGGACAGCGACTGGTGCCACAATCGTTCAAAGGCCTGCTCGCACTGCTGAGCGGTCAGCCGCACTAAATGATCGCCTCGGCCGACCGGCACCAAAAAGAAAACTGACCAGAGCGCGATTTCGAATTCGGCAAATAAGTCGGCCATCGCATCGATCTGTAGCAGATTGTTCGGAGTCAGTACGGTGTTGATCTGCGTCTCAAGGCCGAGTTGGCGTGCATCTTCGAGAATCTCGATACTGCGCTGGAAGCTACCGGCCACGCCACGCACGGAATCATGTGTCGTTGCGTCAATGCCGTCAATGCTAATGGCCATGCGAGCAATTCCCGCATCGCGAAGCCGCTTAATGGCCGAGGTCGTGACCAGCGGTGTAGCACTGGGAGTAATTGAGACCTGCAGGCCACGCGTAAGTGCGTACTCGATCAACTCAAAGATATCAGCTCGCTTGAGTGGATCGCCTCCTGTCAGAACCAATAGAGGTGGCTCAGGAAACTCGGTAAGCTGATCGACCAATAACTTCGCTTCAGCTGTTCCCAACTCCTCAGGTGCAGGCTTTCGCTGAGCACAGGCCCGACAATGCTGGCAGACCAGATCGCAGGCTTGGGTCATTTCGTAGAACACAAGCATGGGGCTCAGCGTAAACGAGCGACGGGTGCGTACCCACATTTTTGAGCGTGAATTGGTGACTGACTCATGAGCTTTGCCATTCGATCCATTAAGTTTTGAGGCTGGACTCGGTCGTTTTTCGTCTGGTAACTTTAACATGTCATCGTCCTACTACTTGCTGGTGCTCTCTACTCGGGAGCAGGATGAACAGTTCTCAATCCGAAACCTGCGAAGCTCACCCATCCACTCGGCTGAACAGCCGAAACATGGATACTGACTTGTCTTGATTCTGGATGAGCTCTCATACGACCTAAGTACGCTTGATATAACTGTCGGTCTTCCGTGCGAGCACTCGCGTCCGGCCCTAAAGGATTTCCCTGAGCCGCCTGTGCTCCACGCCGACTCAAATTGATGCTCGCTTGCCCATCCACGGAAGCTTGTAACCAGCCATCTTCGCCATCGCGAAGCCAGAAATAAAGCAACACATCTGTCCCTACCTGCGGCCCAAGCTCTACCGTCATCTCCAGCTCCGGCATTCGCGCCGTCAACCGATCGTTCACGAGTGCCGTGGGGTCCGCAGCGAATTCATCGCTCAAGACAAAGGAGCCATTCGGACCAACCGACCCATTCCAAGTCCAGCCTGGGTGAAGTACGCGACAATTACTCGAGGTGGCCGGATGGAACTCGACGCCGAGTTTCTTGGTATTCTGAGAGTCGAAGATAGCGACCAACGATTGATCAAAGTGGCTTTGACTAAAATAGGTTCCACGCAACCAACAGACCGCTGCCCCCTCTTCAAATCCGCGAGGAATTGCCGGTCGCAGATTATCCAGTGTCGAATTCGAGGTAATGCTGACCCAATTCCAGCTCTCGCCATCGTCAATCGTCTCACCGCGATAGATCTCACGAAAATCATCGTTGCGGGGATCGATATTCGTCGAAACATAGATAACGTTCGGCTGACCCGGATAAATGGCAGCCAAGCCCGTATAGTCCTCTTCATTCTTCCACAGTGGACCTCCCATTTTGGCAACCTCATGTGTGCACCAAGCGTTCCCACCAAGGCTGCCGTAGAACAGGCGATGATCCGCCTCTCCCGCAGTGCGGTGGGAAACTTGCGTACCATACCGAGTCGTGAATAACGTACGAGGATTTCCCAGCGAATCCAGTTCAAGCTCGACGGTCCAAGCCCGATGGAACTCAACATCATCATGTTCACCGTCTTCCGGCGGAGACCGAAAGACGGGAGTGAAATCCTGTGGGGCAGGTGCGACTTCATCGAAGATATTCTCGTCGACTACCTCGCCAAAGGAATCAAAAGACTTGCCTCCCTGGATATACCCGTGAAAGATGCTCGTGTTGAAATCGCGAGGGTGATGCTCTGTACTCACAAAATCGATGCGGTCCTTACCATTCGAGGCAAACTTGGTGTAACCATTCGAGTAGCTAGAATCCGACTTGGGTAGAGTCAGCTTTCCTCCGTAGTGCCAGGTTGCGCCATGGTCATCAGAATACGCAATATTCGGGCTCCGCTGACTTTCGCGGGAAAAATTATACAGTCGTCCACGAGCCTCATTTTCGTCTGTGAGAAAGTGCAAATTACTATAAGTCGTGGAGTGCTTGCCGGTATCGGGGTTTCCGATGTCCACCCAATTGAGATACTGAAGCGACTCCCACTCAGAAAGATCGCCAGGCCGAACGGATAACCGATAAAATGCATTTCGAGTTGCCTCGTTGTGTCCTGTCCACATATGCAGATAGCGTCGGTCGGGGCGGATCCATATTGCTCCCACATTGTGGTCGTCACCTGAGTCATAGGAATTGCACTTTGCCATCGTTGCGCGATTGCGATTTCCACTGCGTAGATCAAATGCAGTCAAATCGACATCCGCCTCACGAGCAACTCCGTCATGCCCCCCAGCATTGGCAATCGTGCTAGTCAACAGTAACTTCGCATCCGGATCGAATACAACACGTTCGTCTTGATACCAACACCAACCCGCATTGTCATTTAGCATGACGATAGTGCCATCGACTGTATCTTTAAGAGTCACGCTTGTATCTTGCGCAACCACCGGAAGGCTTAAGCATGTCAGGCAAACGCAGCAAAGTATGAGTGGCTGTGACTTAGCTGACATGCTTGGTTTCTTTTGCGGTGGGGTACATGATTGCACTAGGTGCATTGAATCTCACGAAATCGCTTTGCCGAGCGGTTACAGGCCGTCGACGATGCTCGCAAACTCGCTAGCATCAAACACCCTGAGCGACTTAGTTCTAACATTACCTTGTTGCTCAAGGCGTAGTAAGAGTTGAGTTGCGACTTGTTCACTGGGTACTTCGAAGCCAAAGCAGCCGTCGGCGTCTCCAAGTGACCAGTACTGAAAGAGGACTTTGCCTCCTAGCTGTTCGATCTGTGCTGCGAATGCATGTGCACGTGAAGGTGAGTTCTTGATTCCTTGGATTCCTTGGACCGTAAAGTTGATGATCGAAATGTAACGTACCATTGGAAATGCTCCTCAAAGATATGGATCTAAATTGGGACTAGACTAAAAAGCGGTTCTTCGTATACGGTTGGTTGCTTGATTGGAAGCTTCGCGCTGGGGCTAGGCGAGGCTTTCCGACGCGTAGGACAAAGCCGGTTGTCGCGAACTTAGTTCTTGAACGATCTTTAGTGCGGCTTCCCGCCCGCTCTTGATACAGCTAGGAACACCGACGCCACGAAGAGCACTACCAGCGATTTGAAGGCATCTCCAATTTTGTGTCCGTCGGTCGATGTCCCTGATTCGATTTAAATGGCCGACGTGGTACTGCGGCATGGTCCGCATGTGACGCTTGATAATTCGCATCACTGGAGCACCCTGGATCTTCATCAAATCGCTCAGTTCCCATTCGGCTAGTTCCATCAATTGATCTTCCGGCAACTGCAGTAGATTAGCCTGGCAGGCTCCCCCGATGAAGACCCGCACTAGCACGTGATCTTTCGACGCCCGCCCTTCATACTTCACACTGGAATAGCTACACGAAAGGATTAACCGGCGTTCGATCAATGGCACGACAAAACCAAAAGAGTTCAGTGGTACACCGATCTGTTTGCGTCGATAACCCAGCGAGACAACGGCACAACTTGCATAGTTGACACTCCCCAGCTCATCGGCCAGTCGTCGATCGAAGCTGTTTACTAGGTCACTCGAGACATGTGCTGGGGTTGCCACAACGACTCCATCTACGTGCGTCCATTCGTTGGATGCTCGACCTACCCGCAGCGCCCAACGGCCGTTGTCCAGTGGGATCATGGCTCTTGCTGGCGTCTGCAATTGCAAAGTGTTTGCAGGAAGCTTTTCAATGATCGAATCGACGAGCTTTGACATGCCGCCGCGAAGTGTCATGAACTGGCTGTAGCGTGCTCCGCCGCTGGATTCACGTGTGCCGGTTTTTTTCTGCTTTAGCATCGCACGGATCAGACTGCCATGCTCTTGCTCCATTTGCGAAAATCGAGGCATGGTGGCAGCCAGGCTCAGCAGCTTGGGGTCGGCTGTGTAGATACCGCCAATCAACGGTTGTACCAGCCGTTCAAACATTTCCCGGCCAAACCTACGGCACACGAACGACTCCATTGACTCGTCGGATGCTACGCGACGTTTTGGTACAAAGACTTCCCCTGCAGCTCGCAGCTTTCCCCATCCACTCAAAATTCTCGAGGTCAGGAATGGCCAGATACGCGATGGCGCCATGATAATGAAGCCAGGCGGAATGGGACGCAGTCGGCCACGACTGAGCACGCAGGCTTGACGGCCGGAGTCGCTTGGTTTGATTAGGTCATCGGCAAGCCCCAGTTCTTCGGCGAGTTCGACCGCGTCGGGAGTGGTGGTGATGAAGTTGTCGGCCGCATCCTCGACCAGGAATCCATCATTTACCGTCGTTTGAATGACTCCACCCGGACGGTCCGCTGGCTCGTAGACTTTTATATCCAGGTCTGAGTAACTTCGATGCAGGTAGTAGGCAGCGGAGAGACCACTGATTCCACCACCAATAACAGCGACACTCTTCATGACATACTTCCTCGAAGTGGTTCATCCTTCACGATAAATTGCTGGCGTGGCCGTCGCCTGCAGCGTAACGACGTCCGGTGCGCCACACTCGTATGGGTCTTCCGGATCAATACGCGGGGATAGTATCGAGGGGGATAGCTGATCCGATGGCCACGAGTTGAGCTTTGCGAACGTCTGCCACAGCGACAACAACCAATCAGAAACAAGCTCGAAGTATGGAAAATTTGTGACCGTATGCATTTGCTTACAAACGGAGGGCAGCCAATCGTGCATGTGAACGCGGTGAAACTGTGCAAGAGCCTTACTAACGATTTCGCGTTGCTCAGCTGTTCCTGCCGTTGCCTGCATCGCCAGCAGCATGCCCGCGAACTCCAGTTGGCTCAACAAATGATCTGGACGCTCGCCATTGTCTGGATGGTGCCGCCAACCGAAAGCGTTGTAGAAACCTGCCAAGTCGCCTAATATGGCGCCTTTATCACGGCGAATGTAGCTAGCCTGATTGAGCGGACAAAGCTGAGCACCGTCGAACAATCGCCAATACTCATCGCTCCAGTGTTCAGTGACCAGCGAGGCCCCGACGCGGTGAAGTTCCAAGAACAGTTCCTTCAAACTGGAAATCTGCTCGAATAACGTATCGACTGGTGTCTCGGTTGCATGCGGAGGCATGCAAGCAGCATCGATCAGCGGAAGAAAATTGTCAGCTGGTAGGCTGAACCAGACATCCATAGCTTGTTTGGCAGTCGAGTGTGGCGACCGCAACATTTCAGCGGTCAGGGTGACCAAGTCTGCCTGAGCGGCGTACCGCAACGAGCATAAATAGTTGGTATTCGTCATTTCAGGTTTCGCCTTGGCAGGGGGCTTGCGCAGATCATCGTTTCTGGACGAGCTTTACTTGGGTAGCTGTACGGGTATCCAATTCGAAATTTGTTTCTTGCTCCCACGATTGCCATGATCTCCATCCCATACGGCGAAAGCTACCAACTGTTGCTCGGGGGCCGCGTTGAACCTCGCGATCAATGGATCGCTACCGTTGATCGGGCGGTCAAGAACCACATACCATTTGCCTTCTTTCCAGACACCGCGTCCGCCGCTGGGCGTGTCGGGGACATGCGTACTGCTACCAAAGCCGTGCGCTGTTAGTTCTTCTATGGGCTTCTTGCGGTTGTAGTCGGCCATAGGGTTTTTTGACATCGACGCTACCATGAACTGCTGTGCTTCCGGGTTGTCAGTGGAACCAATGTTCGAATGCCGTTCGCTGCCTTCCGAAAACCAGTACATGTCGTAGTGGGAATTGGGATAGATTTTTTGCAGTTCCTGGAAGCCTTCGTCGACATCCTTTTGCCATACCGCCTTCCAATACAACATGCGGACCGGCAGGTTGGGACCGCCCATGGTGTAGGGAGCTCCATCGACCAGAGGAAACTGAATGGCGACGGCATCGGTGAATTTGGCATAGTCGACCATGTCGGCAGGCTGGGGCTTGTCCCAACTCAGCCGCCAGGCGTACCGCTCATTGTCCCGGATCGCCTGCACTGTCAGCATCGGAACGGTCCCTTGCTCCAGGGCAGGTTGCGCGACTTGCTGTGCAGCCAACGGCACCTCAACTGCGGCAATCTTGTCCCAAGTCGGATCGAGTGGATCAGCAACTGCAGGCACGCGATCGACGCGTGAAACGGATAGGGTCGGTGGAGGCTGATTTGCGGGGGATTGGGATAGATCACCGCTTCCTGAGGGAGCCTCACCAGCGACGACCGCAGGCAAGGTCTCGACGTTTGACGATCCGGTAACGACTACCACCGGCCGACGCGATACAAGAAAGATGGCGGTGATCATTGTCATCAGGATCAGTGCCGCCGCGCCGACCGCTCCGAGTAGTAGGCGATTGTCGTGCTGATCGCGACTCATGGCTAATTTCCTTGGAATATCGAGCAACTCGTGGTTTCAATATCGCACGTAACCGGTGATTGCAGTCTGGTCAAACAGCATTGTGACGATAGGCTTCGTACTGCTCATCGAAGTGCTTCCGATAGTAGGTTGGTTCCGTGAATGGCACGCGTACGACTTCCTGCCCCTCCACATCCCAACCCACAGCTTCATCGCCCTGTACTTCGTAGCGGGTAATGATGCGTGGGCTAGCCCCAAACAGCATCAACGCACCGAGCAACTGTCGATCGTTCTTCAAATTGCGATACATGTCTTTGGCTTCTTCGACACCTGGCCCAAACATTTGCTCTAAGAATGGATCTGGAACATGAACCGGCGGAATGTAGAATACGTTTGGGCCGGTTCCAAACTGCGGATAGCAAGGCAACGCAAGCTTTCGAATCTTGACGATATAGTCCAGAGGATTGTCCTCGCGTGGCTCCTCCTGCGTTGAAAGAAATCCATGAAGGCGAATCTTGCCAATACATGATTCGACGCACAATGCTACGTTTCCCTGTTCGACGCGAGGGAAACAGCCGATGCACTTTTCGCTCGCCCGATTGATCACATTGAAGAAGACTTTCTTATAGGGGCAAGCTTCAACGCATGCCTGGTACCCGCGGCAGCGTTCTTGGTCGACCAGTACAATGCCATCCTCTTCGCGTTTGTAGATCGCCTTGCGCGGACAAGCTGCTAAACAGGCTGGATGATCGCAGTGGTTGCAAATCCTAGCTAGGTAGAACATCCAACCGTTGTGGGTCTCGCCCAGGTGCGCTCCTTGATCGATCATCTCTGACAGGTCGTCCTCGCCCAAATTCGGTGCACTGTAATCGCGCTCATTGGGTAAATGCCCGACCGGCGGTTTGCCTTCACCATTCTTTTCGAAAATCGTGATCGAGTACAGTTTTTTGCCCTGCCATTCGGCTGGCCCACATTTCTGCATCAAGCGACTATCCCACTCGTGCGGATAACCACCATAGGGCTTGGTTTCGACGTTGTTCCAGAAGATAGTTTCCTGACCTTTGCCACTGGTCCAGCACGTCTTGCAAGCCACAGTGCAAGTTTGGCACTCAATGCACTTGTTGGTGTCAAATACATAGGCTACCTGGCGAGCCGGCTTAGGCCCGTCGTAGGGGTACTCCTGCTCGCGATCGATGTGCCAGTTGAATCGCTTGACCATGGTTGTTTCCTTGCGGCGAAGGGGGGGTATTTAACTTAGCTTGAGCGGCCCTACGTCAACTTGACGAATTTGGCAGCGATAAAATCCTTGAGGAGTTGATGCTCGTAAGTTGGACGCATGCCGAGCGCAGCACCTCGCCACAACCCTTTACCACCGAGTCCGCCAGGTTCGGCGCGAGTGATCCGCACCATCGCTTCGCGGGGTGCACCTGTTGGACAATGGACGTCTGGGATGAACCCTTGCGCCATGTCTTGGGTAAACTGTGCCTTGGCTTGAAGGGTATCTGTCATGTGCGTCGGCTTAATGAAGCCGCGCGTGCAACTCTGATGGCTTCCTGAACGGAACATGGCGCGATATTTTGTATCAGCATTTTCGGCCATGCCCGTAGGATGAGTCTTACTGCCGGCGTAGGTGCCATATGTGCTCCCGTGAGCATTGTGCCACATTCGCGTCACCCCGCGAGGAGTTCCTGGGTAGTACCTGGCGCGGGCCATCAAGCGGGCCATTTGATAACTCTCCGGATCCTTCTCCCAACCGTGAAACGGGCGATCTTTTGGATCCGCATCGATCCATACGTAATCCCCGTCTTCAATTCCCAGTCCCTTGGCGTCGAGTGGGTGCATATCGACGTACATGTCCATCACCATCGGCATGCGTCGGTCTTCGCGATGCATATCGCCGAAAGGTCCGAACCACACCGCGATGATGTCCAGGTCGGTTGGCGTACTATGAGCGCCGTGCCGGAACTTGGGTGTATGGAAGATAAATTCGTACCCATACTTCTTGAGAGGATGCTGAGTCTTGAGCAGCTCATCGACTGTCAAAATAACATTCCGTGCTTGACGGGCATCGCCGGAAAGATCACTGCGTGAAACGCCGTAGTCCTCGGGACTCTTGGGCCTCAACAACGGATGCGGCTTGGCCACGATCACGTTCGGTTCATAGAAAGTCGAGTCGATGGGTTCACGGTGTAGCACCATGTTTTCGCCCGCGTCCATAAACTCAGGCTCGTCGCGATAGAACTCTAGACGGCCGGTCCGCGTGTACCAAGGCTTGTTTTCCGTCGATTGCTCATAGCCCACGTACTTTGGATATGTCCTCGTTTGCAGCAGCGCAGGAATCCCCTGAGCTGCCTTGGCTTCCAAGTCTTCAATCTGATAGCCGCGAAGGCAATTCGAGTAATCCAAAATTCGTTGGAGGTAAGGGCGCGTGGTTCCCTGGTGCACAAAGTGCCACATATCCACAAAGCGATTGTCTCCCGTGACGTCGCCCATCGCTTTGCATAAGCCCGCAGCCACTTCAACGTCACTGCGAGTGTCATGGATTCTAGGGAGTGGGGTCGCTGGAAAAATATAAAGAAACGGATTGGTTACACTAATGGTCATGTCGGGATACTTAAACTCGGCCCAGCTATCCACTGGGAAAACCACGTCCGCGTACTCGCAACTACCAGTCCACCACCATTCATTGATTCCAACATATTCGACGCGTTTGAGTGTGTTGACAACGGTTTCGTAATGCCCTTTCGCGTTGCCGATTAACGAATTCGAATTCGAAACGTGAATTGATTTTGTAGGCGTCGGCATGTGCGTCTTGCCAGTCAATACTCCATCGCCATATCGCAGAATCGTATCACCGTGGTTGAAGTAGTGAACCGACTCCGGCTTGAAGTACATTTTGGGACGAGCCGGTTTGGAGGGGTCGAGCTCAAGATCAAACGGGTTCTCCGTGTTGTATTGCACGGCGCCGCTGAAGAAGGCAACGCGATAGTTGCCTGCATACGAACCCACGTTGCCACCGATGAAACCGACATTGCGAGTCAGCGCGGCGACGAGAAACACATTGCGATCTTTCAAGTCATTATTGAAGAACTGATTGGGGCCCATTCCCATGGCGATGGAAACTTTCTCGGGGTTGGCAGCAATCTGCCGCGCTAGTCCACGAATGGCTTCAGCGGGTGCCCAGGTTAGTTTCTCGACTTGTTCGGGTGTATACGAACCGTCGAGCATTTCACGTGTTACATCGAAAACGGTGCGGCATTGGACTTTCTGGCCGTTGGTGAGTGAAACAGTCACCGCACCCTCTAACTGTGGCTTGGTTCCAGACTCGAAAAAAAACTTGCCGATCTGGTCGCGAGTCACTACGACGGGAGCATTGGCGGTCGTATCCCAGCAGACGTAGTCGCCCCATTGTTCACGGCGAGCTTTCGACGTAATCGCGCTCGGTTGCAAATGAGGCGGAGGACTCTTTTGTCCATCCTGCAAAACGACTAATCCGTTTGCCAGCTCGGCTGGTTGGTGATTTGGAAATACATCTCGCGCCTGCAGCATCTGCCCGTTATCCATGCGGACCAACAACGGCAGATCTGTATGGCTCATCACGAAATCACGATCGAAGATTTTCTCTTGGATAATTACCTGAGCCAATCCCAGGGCAAGTGCCGGTGTAGTGCCCGGTCGCACGATGAGTGCTTCGTCAGCTTTGTTCATGGTCGACGAATATTCGCAAGCAATGACTACTACCTTCGCTCCTTTCATACGAGCTTCGGTCAACCAATGAGAGTCGGGCATCTTGGTGCAAATCCAATTCATGCCCCACACCAGGATCAGATTCGAATGCTCGACGTTGCAGAGGTCAAAATCGAGTGTTTGTTGGCCCGTTACCATGGGGTGCCCTGGTGGCAAGTCGGTATGCCAGGTGTAGTTGTCCCAACCACGTGCTCCCAAAGCTTCGTCCGGACCAACTTTGCGAATCGCCGAATCCAATAGTGCCATAGAATTGGCCATGCGGTACTGAGCCATGATGCGTGTAGCGCCCAAGGCCATCATGCCTCCACGGAACTTCAGGGTCTGGGTTCCCGCGCCTTGGGCGGCATCAACCATCAGCGGATCGTAGCCTTGGGCCAGCAGATACCGCTTGCCTTGTTCGCCGGTGTAGGTTTCAGCAATGTTGGCCATCGCTTGGGCAGAATACTTCAGTGCGTCATCCCAACTAACCGCCACCCATGTGTCCCGGCCGCGGCGGAGGTACTTGGCGGGGTCAACGGCACCGGTTTGCGGATCGCGTGGAAAGCCGTCTTCGGCCCACTGCTTAAAGCCCTTGCGCATCATTGGTCGCTTGCAACGACGATCACCGTAGAAGCGGCGTACGAGGGCTAGACCTTTTTGGCAGACCCGCGGTTCCCAGCGCTGACTGGCTCGATTGCCCTGCAGGTCGGTCGCTTTCGAGAATCCGAAGGTGGGGCTAATGCGGGTAACAACGCCGTTTTTGACGTGGGCATTCAACAGGCAGTTATGCGTGTCGTTGGGCGCGCACAGAAACGTGAAGGAAGAATCGGATTGGTAGAGGTTGCGGTAATGCTTTTCCCATTCTCGATTGGGATAGCCGGACAATGGATTGTCGACCGACAGTGGCACAATATCCTGAGCCACCGCTCGCGCCCAATCAGCCGCTGCGGCCGCTCCAGCTCCCGCGGCCAATAACTGGGTCAGAAAACGTCGCCGACTGGTGCTGGCTGGTGGAGCCGTGGTCGCCTGTTCCTGTGAACGCTCAGCAGTCATTGGACAATTCCTCAAAACCACGAGAAACAAAGTGTCACGCCCCGGATGTCGAAGCTCAGCCCCCGCGAGACAAAATAAAGAATAGAGGCTCCGTAATTCCGTTGTATCGGTCGGGCGAGTGGCTTGTCAAGCAGTCCGTGTCGGTAAGATCAACAAGAAACGGAGCATGGACGATTTGCCGCACTTCCAGGCTGGACGGGCATTTTGATTCTAGAAGCCTGTCGCTCCCTGTAAGACAGAGTAAAATCTCGGATATTCCGGGATTTATCGAGCGAGCTTGAATCGGTTGACAAGGTTATGTTTCACCAGAAGACAACGCAGAATGCGATTGCCGCCATGAGTCGTCTGGCAGAGTTGTACGGCGATGGGGTTTCACCGACGTTGGCTTCCTCCCGCGATATTGCCGAAAGCAGAAGCTTGCCAGCCCCACTGGTGGCCAAGATCCTCACAGAGCTATCGCGTGGAGGGCTCGTCACAGGCTCACCTGGCCCCGGTGGTGGATACAAGCTCGCCAAGTCGCCGCGTGAAATCACGTTGTATCATGTCGTTCAACTCTTCGAACGCGACGCCAAGTCAGCTTGTCCGTATGGCCCGGGGTGGTGCGGGAATCACGAGCCCTGCCCACTGCACCACTCGATGCTAGCCTTGCAGCAGATCCAGCAAGACTTTCTAAAGAATACCAATTTCGGTGTCTTTGTCGGTAAGTGAACCAGTCAGTAGTGCCCGGTCTGTGTGCTTTCCCGTCACAGTCCGCTGACTCGTTCGCGGAACAGGCGGTTCCATGTTCAGTGTCAATCGGCGGCACCTTGCTCTAATCGCCGAATTGTATATCGTGATATGCAGGTTTGTTGATGTCGGCGGACATGCACAAGGAAATATGGTTATGGCTGGACAGAGAGCGATGAAGGATGCGGTACGAGAGCAAGCAAATTACCCGCAACTGATTCAGGGTGGGATGGGAGTTGCCGTATCGAGCTGGAGACTAGCGCGAGCTGTCGGCTGCCAGGGGCAGCTGGGCGTGGTTTCGGGGACTGCGCTCGACACAGTCTTGGTCCGACGGCTGGAGCTTGGCGATCCAGATGGAGAACTAAAGCTAGCCTTCGATGAGTTTCCGTTTCCTAAGATGGCGGAGCGTGTTTGGGACAAGTACTTCATTGATGGCGGCAAGGATGCTGATGCACCGTTTTCGCCCGTCATGGCTTTGACGGAGCGTCCAAAACGCGAGCATGTCGAGCGGGTGGTCTTGGCGAATTTTGTCGAGGTATTCCTTGCCAAGCGAGGGCATCGAGGACCGATTGGTATCAATCTCCTCGAAAAGATCCAGACTCCAACCTTGGCTAGCCTGTATGGGGCGATGCTGGCTGATGTGGACTATGTGCTGATGGGTGCAGGGATTCCCAGGGCAATCCCCGGGGTGCTAGATCGCTTTTCCGATGGTGAATCGGCGGAGCTGCCGCTACTGGTCGAAGGGGCAGAGGCTGGCGAGCACCACTGTGTTGCGTTTTCACCAGAGGAGTTCACCGAGGGCGAAGTCCCTTGGTTGCGGCGCCCGAGATTTCTAGCGATCGTCTCATCCGGGACATTGGCTACGATGTTGGCTCGCAAGTCGAACGGCAGGGTAGACGGTTTTATTGTCGAGGGCCATTCAGCTGGCGGGCACAACGCACCGCCGCGTGGAGGCCTGAAGCTCGATCCAAACGGAGAACCGATCTATGGGCCGCGCGATGAACCCGAATTAGCCACATTTCGTGAACTCGGCTTGCCATTTTGGTTGGCGGGTACCTATGGGTCTGCCGAGCACTTAAATGCCGCGTTGAAGAGTGGTGCGGCGGGCATTCAAGTCGGAACTGCTTTCGCTTTCTGCGAAGAATCTGGAATCGAACCAGAACTAAAGCGTCGGGTTATCGCTCTATCAGTGGCCGGGCAAACCGATGTGCGCACGGACCCCGCCGCCTCACCGACAGGCTTTCCTTTCAAGGTCCTCGCGCTCAGTGGAAGCTTGTCGGAACAGGAGGTCGCCGAAGCGAGAACGCGCCGCTGTGACCTCGGCTATTTGCGGCAAGCTTACAGAAGGCCTGATGGTCGAATTGGCTGGCGCTGTCCGGGTGAACCGGTAGAGCAGTATGTCCGCAAAGGCGGTCAGCTGACAGACACGGTGGGGCGCAAGTGCATTTGCAATGGCCTCATGTCAACTGTCGATTTAGCGCAATGCCATGCTGGAGAATTGGAGCCACCTATCATCACCTGCGGTAACGACGTCGCCAATATCTGGCGATTCTTACCTACCGAAAAAGCTTCGAGCTACTCCGCTCAAGATGTGATCGCTCGTCTACTCAACTCGCCCATTGAGGTCCAGGCCCCGCTTGCGAGTGCTCGGTAGCGGCGGGTGGCAGACTGTCGCAGCGACACGGATTGTGTGCCACAGCATTGTGCAACGACGAATTAAAGAGTAATGTTTCGGCTGTTTCCTGTGAGTGCTTCGGTTGTGTTTGAGCTGCCGCCACGACCAGGCTTTTAAGCAGATCGCATGTCGAGCGGAGCCTGCTGCTATGTCTGATGAGTTCGCAACGATTGCAACCGATCGTCCCCTTCGGCCCGATCAAGCCCCAAAAAAAACGCAGGGCAGCTTGGCCCATCGTGGGGCGGCTTCCAACCCTTGGCTTCCAGGCGGCTTTGTACTAGCTGCCATATCGCTAGTTGCATTTTGGCTGACATGGTTCTCGGCCTACGTCATTCAGCGAACGTATGTCGCAGGCGATGCGGGTACAACCAGTGGCGGAATGCTCGATTCCGTTTGGTCCTGGCTGTTGCTGGCCGGACTGGTGTGGGGGCTGCTAAATCTGTGGTGGGCCATGCGAGCGTTACGATTGTGTCGTGTCTCAAGTTACCAGGGACATTGGCTCGTGGCACTCCTGTGCGGTGTGAGTGTGCTGGGCATACAAGCCGTTATGGCCGCAAGAACATTGACGCTCGATCCCATCATCATGGATTACTCCACTAGACCTATTGAAAATGGGGATGCCGCAGTTGAACTAGCTGCTGGCAATACGCCAGGTGATCCCGAGTTAGGACTGGCTATATTTGGCAAGGCGTGCATCACCTGCCATGGGCCGACGGGTGGCGGCATTGCGAATCTGGCTCCCAGTCTGGTTGGAAGCGAGTTTGTCAAGTCGGTTAATGACATGTCGATCGCCAAGGTGATTCGCCAGGGGCGGGCTCTCGATGATCCCAACAATAAAAGTAAGAAAGTGATGCCGGCGCGCGGAGGAAATCCGTTCTTGAATGAAGCCGACATCGCTCATCTCGTCGCATTCATTCGGAAGATTCAATCCCAGCCCGTGAGTAGTGGTGGAACTGCTGCATCTGTTCAATTGGCCAATTGGGTAGTGCCAGTCCCCGAGCGTCCAGCAGGCGAATTCGATTGGCTGGATGTCGCCGACGAACGCAACGCAGGTTTGCTCCGAGCTGAAATGCTGGCCAATCGCCGAGTGACGTTGATGCGGTGGCTGACGCTGGGGCTGATCGCGGTGCATGGCCTTTTTTTCACAGGAGTCTTGATCGTCTCCGGCGGTGTGGTCTTGCCGCAGATGTTGTCCGGAAAGCCAGCTCTGCATTTGCGACGGGCACGCACCGCCATCGGTGGCTGGTTGTTCGCCGCAGTGAGCTGGGGGTTGATCGCGTCGCTTTGTTTCTGGTGGAGGTAATCGATGACCAACATTCCTGAGCCACCCGCAGGCGAGGGCGACTCTGCTGGGGATCATTCAAAGACTAGATTCCAGTTTCCACGCTGGGCCAATTACCTATTTCCGGTGTTGTTGCTCGTGGCGATTGGTGTCATGACCTACATTCCACTGCTCGGCACTCTGGCGATATCGCCTGATACGCGTGCGGTCGGCTACCAACCACAGCAACCAGTCCCTTTCTCGCATGCGTTGCACGCTGGCAAATTGCAACTCGACTGTCGCTACTGTCACTCCACGGTTGAATCTTCCGCCTATGCGGCAGTGCCACCCACTCAAACGTGCCTCAATTGCCATGCCGCCATCAAATCCGACAGTCCCAAGTTGGCATTGGTGAAGGAAAGCTTCGAATCGGGTGATCCGCTGCGGTGGATCAAAGTGCATGACGTCCCCGATTTCGTCTATTTCAATCATGCGGCCCATGTCAACAAAGGAGTGGCGTGCGAGTTGTGCCATGGTCGGATCGATCAAATGGACGAGGTAACTCAGGTGCAGTCGCTGTCGATGGCCTGGTGCTTGGAGTGTCATCGTGCACCGGAGCAGAGCCTGCGACCGCGCGAGTTCGTCACCTACATGGGCTGGGACGCCCTAACGGCAACTGGAAAGAGTCAATCCGAACTAGGGTCCGAGTTGGCTCAAGACTATCACGTTCAACCGCAGCACTTCATGACGAGTTGTTCAACATGTCATCGATGAAACAGTCACTGCAGGGCAACTCAAGGCGTCTACCGCTGCTCTCGTCCCTTGAGACGTTTGGGTCCCAGCCAACGCAGTCCGTTGCAGCCAATCGTTATTGGCGCTCGGTCGAGCAGTTGGCAATGGCTCCGCAAGCGACCGAGATGCTAGCCAACGAATTCCCATTGTTGGCTGAAGCCATCGCCCGTCATGATCGGCGTAGCTTCATGCGGTTGCTCGGCGCCAGTATGGCGCTCGCGGGCATCACAGCCACGGGTTGTCGCCGTTGGCCGGTTGAGGAAATCCGCCCACATACGTCACGGCCCTCAGGTTTCGTGCCCGGCGTTGCTGAGCACTACGCAACGATCTTCGAATTAGGTGGGGTCGCTCATGGTATCCTGGCCAAAAGTTATGACGGGCGGCCGATCAAGATCGAAGGCAACCCCGACCACCCAAGTTGCCTGGGTGCTGCCAGTGGTCTAGCTCAAGCAAGTGTGCTTGACCTGTATGACCCGGATCGAAGTCGTGGGATTCGTTATCGGCCAACCACTCAATCGGCAGAGGATGAGCAATCGAATCGAGCCACGAATCAGAGCCAGCCGACGGTCGACGAACAGGCCATGATCGAGGCGTACTGGCGTCCCGCACCGCCGCCAATTTCATGGGAACGATTCGAAGCTGTGGCTGGCGGACTCTTTCGTAGCCATCGCGCGCGGCAAGGGGATGGACTGGCCATCTTGGTCCAGCCGACCAGCAGTCCGACCGAGCAGCGGATGATGCGTGAACTGCAGCAGAGTGTACCCAAGAGCAAATGGTTCTACTACGAACCACTTCATCGAGACCATGAATGGGCCGGGTATCGGGCTGCCTTCGGAAGAGCATTGCGACCGCAGCTTGATTTGAAGAAAGCCAAATACACACTATGCATTAATGCAGATCCACTCGGTCTGCACCCCAACCATCTCTTACATGCTCGAGATTGGGCCGTGGGTCGAGATGCCGTGGATAACGGCCAAATGAACCGCCTGGTGTGCATCGAATCGAGCTGGTCGCTAACGGGGACGGTTGCGGACACGCGCATCGCGCTCAAGCCCTCGCTGTGTGAACAGGCGGTGTTGAGGCTGGCTTCGCAACTGCAGTTAACCGCCGAGCCGACGACCACTGGCCTAGATCCGGCAATACAACAGCAGGTCGACTCGCTGGCCCATGAATTAATGCAATACGGAAGTGAGGCAGTGTTGATTGGCGGACCGAGCTTAAGCCCCGAGGGGCATCAATGGATTAGTGTAATCAACGCGGCGCTGGGAAATACCGGAGGTGCACTTCGCTACACAGAAGAGCCGCTCAGCGAGTTGGCAACTGAAGACTATGGGCAGTCGATTCGACAACTAAGTCAGCTGCTAGAAGGCAACGTGATACAGACGTTGGTGATTCTTGGCGGCAACCCTCTTTATGATGGTCCCGCCGATGCACCACTGAATCTAGCCAATACGACCGAACGCCCACTCGTGTCGATCCATTTGAGTTCTCACGACAATGAAACATCTCAGGCATGCACCTGGCATATTCCGCTCGCCCACGGATTGGAGACCTGGGCTGACGGTCGCTCCTGGGATGGCACCTACACGCTCGGGCAGCCGTTGATTGAACCATTGTTTGGTGGTAAGTCTCCCGTTGAAATGTTGGCACTCATCTCGGGGCAGGATGGCACCAACGTTCGAACAGAGGTTCGCAAGACGTTCGATAGCCTTTTTTCAAGTGCAGGCAACAAAGGCTGGGAACAGGCCATCCATGACGGTTTTCAAAGTGGATCAAGTTTTCCTAGTGTTTCCGTTTCGCAGCCAAAAACTCCCACCACCGAATTCGCTTCGACGGCGAGTCGAGCGGCAATCGATGCAGCTTCCAGTCCGACCGATGAGTTGGAATATCAGTTCATAGCGGATACAAGCGTCTACGACGGCCGCTTTGCCAACAATGCTTGGCTGCAAGAACTACCCGATCCGATCAGCAAGCTCACCTGGGATAACGCAGCCTGGGTAAGTCCAGCAGATGCCGCGAGGTGGAAGCTTAAACTAGGACAAGTCATCCGCCTTCAGGACTCTGTCGAAGTGCCTGTGATGATCATACCAGGCCAATCCATCGGTTGCATCTCATTGCCGCTGGGATATGGACGCAGTCAAGCAGGGCGAGTTGGAAATCAAGTTGGCAGCAACGTCTATCCGCTGCGGTGGGCGAGCCAGCCCTACACGCGAGCCGGCATCGCTTGGGAAAAGATTGGCAAGACGGTCACCCTGGCATCGACGCAAGAGCACCATGTGCTTCCATCTATTGCTGATTTTGCCCTGGCCTCTCGACTTGGTGACAAAGGACAAGCGGGCCTGTTAGTACATGAAACGACGCTGGCAGATTACAACCACGACCATCATGCGGTGCACGGCACTGGGCACATCCCTCACCCCGCCCCACTCTATAACCAACCGAGCCAGTTTGATACGCCACATCGCTGGGCAATGACGGTCGACTTGAATAAGTGCATCGGTTGCAGCGGTTGCGTAGTGGCTTGCCAGGCTGAGAACAACATTCCGGTCGTCGGACGCGAAAATGTGCTGTCGAACCGAGAGATGCATTGGATCCGCATCGATCGCTACTTCAAAGGTCCGGTGGACGATCCCGACATAGTCCACGTGCCTGTTGCGTGCGCGCACTGCGAGAATGCTCCCTGCGAACAGGTCTGCCCCGTTGCGGCCACGGTACATGATGCCGAAGGTACCAACACCATGGTTTACAACCGTTGCATCGGAACCCGCTACTGTGCGAATAACTGTCCGTACAAAGTCCGGCGATTCAACTACTTCGACTATCAAGCTAGCGATCCGCGCGAACCAGCCAAACCTTGGGTTGGTATCCCAGACGAGCAGCAGGCGAGCGACGTCTCGACGTTGAAAAAAATGGTCCACAACCCTGACGTCACGGTACGGATGCGCGGGGTGATGGAAAAGTGTACCTACTGCATCCAACGCATCGCTGCCGCAAGAATCAGTGCCAAGAATGGATACGCCACCGGTGAGCGGTCGACCGATTTGGTGCAGGACGGCGAACTATTGACAGCCTGCCAAGCGACCTGCCCAACACAGGCCATCGTGTTCGGCGATCTTAACGACGCGAATTCGAAAGTCTCCGCTAACCGCCGCGACGACCGCGCCTACGAGATACTGGCCGAGCTTAACCTGGGTGCACGCACTACTTACCTGGCAAAAATCAGGAACCGACCATCATGAGTTCGATCAGCGTTTCAGCCGAAGGGACGTCTCAGGAACTCTCCGGTTCCAAGCAAGAACAGCCTCAGTTGCAATCGCAGTGGGAGCAACAGGCCTACGATCCACGCGAACGAACCGCGTTGGTCTTGGGGGAGCATGACTTCACCACCGTGACGGATAGCGTCACGGGGATTGCACTCGGCAAAACGCCGACCATGTGGTACGTCGCCATGTCGGTTTCACTGTCACTACTCTCTTTGTTGGTGGTAACCATTGGCTATCTGCTACTGACCGGCGTCGGCGTATGGGGGAATAACAATACGGTGAGCTGGGGCTTTCCCATTATCAACTTCGTGTTCTGGGTTGGTATTGGACATGCTGGAACGCTAATTTCCGCCATCCTGTTTCTTTTGCGGCAGAATTGGCGAACAGGCATCAATCGCTTTGCGGAGGCAATGACCATTTTCGCAGTATGCTGCGCGGGAATCTTTCCTGGGCTGCACGTGGGTCGTGTGTGGCTAGCCTACTGGCTGCTTCCCTACCCAAATGAACTTGGCATGTGGCCGCAAGCGCGCAGTCCGCTGTTGTGGGACGTATTTGCTGTTGGCACGTATGCAACCGTGTCCCTGCTGTTCTGGTATATGGGGATGGTGCCCGATCTGGCAACGCTTCGCGACCGTGCAACCAAAAGGTGGCAGCAGATGCTCTACGGCTTCCTAGCTCTTGGCTGGAACGGATCGAGCCGTCACTGGATGCGATTCGAAAAAGCGTATCTCTTGCTAGCTGCCCTGGCCACACCTCTCGTCTTGAGCGTGCACAGCGTCGTTTCGTTCGACTTTGCCACCTCGCAACTTCCCGGTTGGCACACAACGATTTTTCCACCCTACTTTGTGGCTGGTGCTGTGTTCGGTGGCTTCGCAATGGTCCTCACCCTATCGATTCCATGCCGTGAATGGTTCGGCTTGAAACACTTGATCACTCACCGTCATATCGAAAATATGGCCAAGGTCATGTTGGCAACCGGGATGATTGTGTCTTACGCGTACTCGGTCGAGTTCTTCATGGCGTGGTACAGCCAGCAGCCCTACGAGCAATTCGTGTTTCTCAATCGACCATTGGGCCCCTACGCGTGGGCGTTCTGGACGATGGTCACCTGCAATGTGGTCGCTCCCCAAGCGATTTGGTTCACGGCGGTGCGTAAGAATGTGTGGGCGATTTTCGTGGTTGCGATGTTCGTTAACGTCGGCATGTGGTTCGAACGTTTTGTCATTGTCGTGACCTCATTGCATCGAGACTTCTTACCATCAAGCTGGGCCATGTTTGCGCCAACGTGGGTTGATCTGGGTATGTTCCTGGGAAGCTTTGGGCTGTTCTTCACTCTGTTTCTCTTGTTCTGTCGATTTTTGCCGATGGTCGCGATCGCTGAAGTCAAAACGGTGATGCCACAAGCCCACCCAGGTGATCACCCAGTGAAATTCGACTATCAACCGTCTTCAGATACCCCCAAATCGCTGCGGCGCGGTCACTGGTTCACGTGAGCAATGTCATAGGAGAGGCCTGGAAATGAGTCACTCACCATCGCCAACAACAGTGGATGCTGGAGGGGTTGCGTCAGCTGACTATGAAACGCTTGGGACCGGTACTCCGTACGCCTTCGTGGCTGAATTTGACAATGTTGCCGACGTCATGCGGGCGGCCGAAACGGTACGGGATGCGGGTTACTTGCTGTGGGATGTTCACAGTCCGATTCCCATTCATCATATCAATCATGCCATGGGAATGAGGCCAACTATTCTGCCTTGGATAACGCTCGTTCATGGCTTGGCGGGCCTCTTGTTTGGCTTGATACTCACGTGGTGGATGAACGCCACCACGGTGCCTGGACTTTCGGCAAGTATTCAAGGGTATCAGTTCTTGATAAGTGGCAAGCCAATGTATAGCTTGCCCGCCAATATCCCCATCATCTTCGAGACCACCGTACTGTTCGCAGCATTTGGCACCATCCTAGGACTGCTTGGTCTCAACAAGCTACCGATGCTGTACAACCCATTATCGCGCAGTCGCCGGATGCTTCGAGCAACTGCGGATCGATTCTTAGTTGTGATTGAGGCCGAGGATGAAAAGTTTGAACTCCAAGGGACGGCTCGCCTTCTTCGATCGCTCCAACCCCGAGCGATGGAATTGATTACAGAAGAACGATAGTCGCCAAGGAACGATTGAATATGTCAACATACCAAGAAGAACGCGTTCCCTTTCCTTCGCCGTGGCGGCTGGTCAAAGAGCTGCGGCTGCGCCGCCCACCTTGGTGGATGGTGGCTCTGCTGATACTGGTGGTGATTGGAACATGGATACCCTTGGCCTTAATCTACCAGGCGCGGCAACAGACGTCGCGATTGCCACGCATTCACTTTTTTCATGACATGGATCATCAACCCAAGTTTGGTCCACAATCGGGACATCCCTGGTATGTTGATGGGCGAGCCATGCGGCAACCCATCGAAGGGACCATCGCTCGCGGAAAGCTGGAGCATGACCAGGAGTATCTACTGGGGTATGTGACCCAGGATGGAACCAGAAGCTCACCGCCAATACGCTTTGTTACGGCACTACCCGAGCGGTTGCCCCAGGACAACGCTCTGCTAAGTCGAGGCCGTGAACGCTTTGGAATCTACTGTGCACCCTGCCACGGTAGTCAAGGGGCCGGCGATGGCCAGGTGAATCAGGCGGCCATAGCGCTCGAGGAAGGCAAATGGGTACCCGCCACCAACTTGCTGTCGCAAATGGTGCGAGATCGCGCTGACGGTCAACTCTTTCAAGCCATTTCCGATGGCGTTCGCAGTATGCCCAGCTACGGCTCGCAGATTTCGGTCCGCGACCGCTGGGCGATCGTCGCCTTCGTGCGAGACTTGCAGCAAACGCTGCCTACCGCTGCGGACTCGGAGCCAACAGCGCAGACGAACGCCGCGAGCCCCTCCCAGCAGTCAACCTCCAATCCATGAGCAGCCATCATGACCGAGTCTGACCACCTTCCACACACCGAACATGAGATCCACTTGGATTCGCCCGGCTATCTCTCGTTTTCACGCCAAGTGATACTCGGAATTCTAGGAACGGCACTGGCTGGCGGCATCGGTGCGGTGTTGGCCGCGTTGCTCTACACGGATGGTATGCGTCGGCTGATGCTGGCTTACCTCGTCGCTCTAGCGTTTGTGCTTAGTATCTCGTTGGGTTCGCTGTTCTTCATTCTGATCCAACATTTGACACGGGCGGGCTGGGCCGTGTTGATCCGCCGTCCCGCCGAAGTATTGGCACTCAATGTGATCACGGTCGGCGTATTGGCACTACCCATTATCGCCTTTGCCTTCAGCGGCTCAGTTTCTATTTACCCTTGGGCAAGAGTTGTTGGTAGCGATGCCACATTGGACGCTTTGCCGACGGAACATGCGAGACTACGGTCCGATTCGTTCGTTCACTTGGTGGCAAGTCACACCGAAGCAATCGCCAGTATCCCGATTGAAGAGGATCGAGCAAACTCGCACTCGACAAACTCCCCTGACGGCGAACCCCCACATGCAATCCGGCATGCCGAGACGGAAGACCAGCACGCTCATCTCTACGCGCATCAGACGTTCGACGAGCTAACGGCATCAAAAACGGCTTGGTTAAACCCGGCTTTCTTCAGTGTAAGACTGGTACTGTATTTTGGCATTTGGAGTGCCATGGCTTGGTTCTTCTTCAGTACATCGCGGCGTCAAGACGAAGTCGGTGGAACCAAGGACACATTGCTGATGGAGCAATGGTCACCCCCACTGGCTTTGGCGTTCGCCCTAACGCTGACGTTTGCCGCCTTTGATCTGCTGATGTCGCTCAATCCACACTGGTATAGTACGATTTTTGGTGTGTATTACTTCGCGGGCTGCGCTGTTGGCGGCTTTGCGAGCAGCTTACTGGTATGGCTAGTGCTGTCTCGGATTGGGAAGATGCCCGCGAAGCTTTCCGAGGCTCACTTTCGCGACCTTGGACGGTTGCTATTCGCGTTCATTTTCTTTTGGGGCTATATCGCCTTCAGCCAGTACATGCTGCTGTGGTACGCCAATATTCCGGAGACTACCAGTTGGTGGGCTGTACGCGGTGCTTCGCTGGCTGACGGCTATCGAAGCTCGTGGGGTTACGTGCTTGTCATACTCCTGTTCGGGCACTTTATCGTGCCATTCCTGGGCATCATGTCGCGACATGTGAAAGACCACCAACGCGCCATGATGGGTTGGTCGATTTTTATCTTGTTCATGCACTATATCGATCTGTACTGGCTGGTCATGCCCGAGTTCCGTCCCTGGATTGCCTTCGGCTTGCCTGAGATTGGCAGCCTGATGCTGGTCGGTGGACTGTACTGCATCGGTGCGACATATTTTGCTACCCAGACCGCACTCGTCCCGGTCGGTGATCCACGTATCGCTCCATCAGCGGCGTTGAAGGATATGTACTGAGGCGCCCTTGAGATCTAACGTTTGTTCAAGCAATCGAACGAGAGGTTACCATGAGCACGAACAGCCAAGGCTGGGCGAACAAAGCCTGCGGGTTCTCTGGCCGGACAACACATCTTGCTGTCACTTCGATGGCTATTGTGATTTGTCTCGGTTCCGGTCGGCTGCTGGCACAAAACACACCAGCGGAAACGCAAGCTGAAATTGCTTTACCGGCTGCGATATCGCAGTTGTGGGGGCTGTCCGGCGAGTTGTGGAATTCGAAGTCAAGGCTCCCCGACTTCTCTTATGCTGGTTATCGTCGCGGCGAAGTTGCGTTGCCCACGGACGACGCTCTGACTAAGCGTCCGTCGCAGTCAGTCAGGCAGTATGGCGCCGTCGGTGATGGCATTACTGATGACACGCATGCCTTTGAAGCGGCGCTGCATCAGGCAGCGGGCCATGTGGTCGAAGTTCCGCCTGGCGAGTACGTGATCAGCAGGCAGTTGGTCATCGACCAATCCGAGACCGTGCTCCGCGGGTGTGGGCCCGACCAAAGTCGCTTGCTATTCAAGCAGCCGCTCAATGACATCCAGCCCAATTGGGGTGCGACGACCACTGGAAAACGGACCAGCAATTACTCGTGGTCAGGTGGATTCATCACTCTCAAAGGTCAATTTGATAGCAGACCGCATTGCCAAGTGACGGAACCAGCACAGCGTGGAGGCCAGCGACTGGTAGTTTCTGAACTGGCGCACTTGCGAGTTGGTGAATTGATCCGCTTGCAAATGTCGGATGAAGCGTCCCAATCACTGGCACAGTACTTGTATCAAGCGGACCCTGGACCACTGGAAAATCTGCTTTCGCGGGCAAGCGTTACGTGGACGGCGGCGATTGTCTCGCTTGACCACGATGCTCGGACGCTAACGTTGGACCGTCCCCTGACTACGGACGTTCGGCTCGCGTGGCAACCAAGGCTCTATCTTGCGTCAAGCTCTGTTGAGGAATCAGGAGTGCAGGGGCTAGCCTTTCGATTTCCAGACCTTCCCTATGGCGGTCATGTTACCGAGTTGGGATTCAACGCGATTGCCATGAGCGGTGTGCGCAATTGCTGGGTACGCGATATCTCGATCCACAATTGCGATAGTGGGATCTTCATAAGTGGTAGTCAGAATACGGTACAGAATATCGCCTTTACTTCCGAAAGGCTCGAAGAACCAACCAGACACGCTACTGGTCACCATGGCATCACGCTCGGTGGCCAAGATAACTTACTGACGGACTTTGACTTGCGAACTCGATTCATGCATGACCTAACGGTCACCCGTGGTTCAGCGGGAAATGTCGCCATGCGTGGACGTGGCATCGATCTCTGCTTTGACCACCACCGATACGCGCCCCATTCGAACCTGTTTACCGAGATTGATGTCGGCCTCGGCTCGCGGACGTTTCAGTCGGGTGGAGGAGCAGCACTAGGCCGACACAGCGCCGCCTGGACGACATTTTGGGGGATTGCGTCACAACAACCTTTAAAATGGCCTGAGGGATGGTCTCCCGATCAGATCAACCTGGTTGGCATCGAAACTGAATCGGACGCCATTCTCCATAGCAACGGTCGCTGGCTCGAGCCCATCGCACCCAGCAGATTACAGCCCAGAAACCTTTACTGGGCGCAACTGCAACGTCGACTGTCTCAGCCGAAAACACCCTGAGGAGAATGACCATGTCTGTACAAATTGGTGCAAAACCGCTGGCTGACTTTGATCGACCACTGGAAATGCTGGCGGATTGCCATCGACGCGTTGAGCACTTCCTGGACGTGCTGATTCGCGTGGAGGCGTTGTATCGGGGCAAACCGCTCGACAAGCAAGCGATACTCGCACTGAAAGCCGCTCAGTTGTATTTTCAGACCTCGGCTCCGAAGCATACAGCGGACGAAGAGGAATCGCTGTTCCCGCGCATGAGGGCCCAGCTACCAACTGGCGACCTTGCGCTGGAAACGCTGCAGAAGCTGGAAGCGGATCATCTGTTCGCCAACCAACTCCATTGGCGTGTCGAGCGCTTCATCGATGGCTGGTGTACGGCTCCCGCCTTGCCGCCAGCAATTGACCGCGCAGCGCAATTCCATAACGACCTGCAAGTACTCAAGCAACACTACGAAGAACACATACACTTAGAAGAGCAAGCTGTATTCCCACAGGCCGCGCGATGCCTTTCCAGTGAATTGATAGCAGAGATCGGTAATGAGATGCGTCAACGCCGCCACAATTAACCACGAAGAATGGGAGAACCCCAATGGATCGTGATTTCGCAATGCGAACGCTGCTAATTGTGCTCGTCCTTTTGGCCACCATGCAGATGGCCTTCCCACAAACCGAATCAGGGTCTGACCTGCTCGGGCGTGGGATCAATCTTGGCAATATGATGGAGGCCTCCAAAGAAGGCGATTGGGGGTTGCGGTTTGAGGATGATTTTCCAACGTTGATCAAAGAAGCGGGCTTTGAGCACGTGCGCATTCCAATACGCTGGTCGACGCACTCAAGCAGCTCGCCACCTTACTTGATCGAAGACGAATTCATTAACCGCGTCAAGCATGTGGTTGATGCATGCCGTCGTGCGGGACTAAAGGTTATCGTGAATGTGCATCATTTTGAGCCACTGTATGCGGAACCCGACAAGCACCATGATTGGCTGAACGCGATCTGGCAGCAGATATCCACGGCCTTCGTCGACGCCGACGACCAGCTTTACTTCGAAATCCTCAACGAGCCACACGGCGAGCTGAACGAGCAACTGTGGAATTCTATATTGATCGAAACGCTGGCAGTCATTCGGCGGCAACACCCACATCGCTGGGTCATCATAGGCCCCGCCCCCTGGAATGGGATTGGAGGGCTAGACAAGCTCAGCCTTCCGTCAGCGGATCAGAGGCTTATTGTTACCGCCCACTACTACTTGCCATTTAAGTTTACGCATCAAGGTGCTTCATGGGTTGATCCAACGCCGCCACCTGGCACAACGTGGCTAGCCACCGCCGAGCAAGTCCGCGAACTGGAGCAAGACTTTGATAGGGTTGCGGCCTGGGGTAACCGCGAAGGCCGCCCCATCTATATCGGTGAGTTTGGAGCCTACCAAGCCGCCCCGACGGAATCACGCGTGGTCTGGACAAAACATGTGCGGGAAGCATGTGAGCGTCGCCAATTTGGCTGGGCGTATTGGGAGCTGGCCGCCGGCTTCGGTGTGCTTGACAAGGAAAGCAGAACGTGGCGAGCCGACTTGCTCAAAGCGCTCGTCGAGTGATCCCTCAAGATTTGCTTCAAGCTGTTTCATTCCTCAACAATTGTGCAGATATCAGTGGATCGTCTGCGATCGGTACGATACGCGAAACCCCTTCTACCTTGTCGATGTGAAACAAGCTTTCGATTGGAACAGCGTTGAGAAACTGTGGTGAATGCGTTGAAACAAAAACTTGTCCACCACGGTGGGCGTATTGCTGAAACTCCTCAGCCAGAAGTGTCATGAGTTGGGGGTACAGCTGATTCTCAGGCTCCTCGATGCACAGAACTGGGTGCGGCTTCGGATCATGCAACAGCAACAGGTACGCGAACATCTTTACCGTGCCGTCGGACAGGTTCCTGTCGATAAACGGTTCGGAAAATGCACCGTCCTGATAACGAACGAGCAAGCGACCATCTTCGGTGACTTTGACTTCGATATCGGATATGCCAGGGACGCGATCACGCATCTTCTGTTTGACCAACTCAAACTCGTTCGGATGCTGCTCGAACATATAGCGGGCGAAGGCTGGCAGGTTGGCGCCATTGTCCGACAGGTGGACTGCGTCCTCGTCGTCTTTCACGCCACGAGCATCGTTGATGTGAAAATCCGAAATATGCCAATCTTCAAGCAGTCTTCGAAAGGCCTGTGCCGCCTTAAAACGCTCAAACTGCCCGAGTCCGTTGATCGCCAGAGTATCTGCCGATTTCAATTTCTGGGGTTCCCTGTCAAGCTCTTCGTCTGGCTTCGAAAAATCTTCTTCGTTCGTGATGGCGTAGCCTTCACCATTCTGGAACTCAAGAAAGTGAAATGGCTTCCCATACCTGCCGCGTTTGTATTTAAGAATCTCACGCCGGACGACGGGCATACCCTTCTTGCCTTGGGCGATCTCCAACGAGTAGGTGGCGAGTCGATTGTAGCCTGCAATTTCCATGCGGAACTGGATTTCAATATCGATCGATTCCTGTTCATGCCCACGCGTGACAACTTCCTTAAACCCGTTCCTCCCCCCCCTCAGCATTTAGTGCGCTGCGGACGTTGTGTTCCAGGCAATGCTTCAAGAACGCAAAGACGCGAAATAGAGTTGTCTTCCCACTGCCGTTCCGACCCACAAACACACAGAATGCTGGCAGGTCCTTCAGTTCTACGCTCTGCAGCGTTTTGAAATTATGGACGCGGATCGTTTCAATTCTCATCGCTATGCAATCACTAGCTTGGGCAGATGGCTGACAATCTTGTTTGTTTCGAGACTGACGTTGATAACGCGGAGTAGCAGTTCCAGCGGGTAGGCGGCGTTGTTCATGGTTTCGGTGGCCCACAGGTTTGCGTCGTTGACGATGCCGCTGTCTTTGTCGGTCGTAACCGCTTGGCGTTCGATCACCCATTCGATCGCGCTCTTGCCGTTGACGACGTAGTCGTAGGCGTCCAGCGGAATGTTCTTTACGGTGATGAAGTCGTTGTAGATCACCGTCGAACGATCATGGACAGTCTTCCCCGTCGCGGGATCTTTGGTTTTGGCGAATTTCATTCTGCGGACGTAGAAGCGATCGTCTGTGAGCTTCTTGAGCAGTTTGTCGTGCTTGGCACCCCGCTTGTCGACCTCTCCGCTGCTTCCGTCGGCGAGCTGTATGGTGGCCGGGTAGCAGTCGACTGTTTCGTAGTCCAGGTGCCAATGCGCCAGATCACGACCTGCTTGCGAAAAAGCTTGGAAGTCTTCGAACTTCTTCACAGCAGGGATTCGGGGCAGTTCTTTGCTGAGGTTGTCCTTGTAACGTTCACGATATTCAGGAGAGTGAAGAAGGCCATAGATGTAATAGAATAGATCTTCCTGGGCTACATTCGCCGCGACGTATTCATTCTGGAATCGGGAAACGCAGTGGCTAGTGATGCTGGAGTGGCGAAGCGACTTTTCATTTTCGAAGAGTGCAAGAGTATCGTTGCCCGAGCCATACCAATAGAGTGGAAAAGCCTGTCCGCCGTGTAGGAAGTGCAAGTCTGGGACGGAGCCACAAATCAATGTTGAGAATGGCCTATCTTCACCGGGTCCCGGAAGAACTATCGCTTGATTGTCCGAGCCGGTGATCGGAAAAATTTTAGGCATTCGGTAGACCATATCATTGAAGTCCCTATCGAAGTATCCCCATTGCTTCGTGAAGGGACGGTAACAGCAAATAACGACGCACTGTGGTTTATATGTAAGCTTCTTCCCCTTCGCAAAGTCATTCTTAAGCCCCCGATTCCAACTGATTTTAGTTGAATCAGAAGTAACGAAACTGTTAACGTCTGGGACGTCTTTCGCCTTCTCCCATCTTTCCAGCTCCGACCGATAAACCGCGATCGTGGCATTCATTTTTCGCTCCAAACCATCGCGAGAAAACCCGTAGCACCAAGCATCTCGGCTAGTTGCCAGGCCTCGCGAAAAAGTAGAGAACGCAGCTGGCGATTCAGCGGACTTCTTGTCTCCTATCGCAATGAATCCGTCAAATGAATCATCACGCTGATTGATCCAGTCAAAATGTTCGTCTGGAACGATCTCTTGCCAAGACTTGTCGAGGTCGACCCCGCGGATGCTACCTAGTTTCTTGACCTTTTGAAGTTTCTGGTCGGCTGTCAAATATGGCCCTACTTCTGTCCATCGAATACGACAATTCGTCGATGCGGCGTTCCCGTTCTTGACTAGTAATGTTATGGCGATTGGCGCTCTCGATCCGCTACCAAAGACCTTGCCTCACCTCTTCGTCGGTGATGCTATCGTTCAGGTCGTCCCGCAGTTCGTTGGCGAAACGGGAAAAGGCTTCAATCTCTTTGGTATTCTTTGGATTCTTGAGAATAGCCTTGATGCGTCCGATGTGGGTTTGCGCGATCTTGGCGATGTCGCCTGCCCACTCTTCCCAGTAAAGGCGATTGCCGCACTTCTGAACCAGCCGTGCATAAAGAGCTTTTTCTAACTCGCCAACTTCAAAGTGCATGCGCAACTGTTTGGCTTGCGGCTCTGCGGATTTATCCGCCAGATCAAACTCACCTTTCCCCTTCTTGCCGGCTTTTCCTTTTGACTTGGGGCTGAGTGTGTCGGTAATGGCGATCACTTCCATGCGTCCTGCAGTGCTGTGCATCAAATCGACTTTGTTGATGAACGCATCGAAGCGATCATCGTGCGATCGGAGCGCCTGCAGCACCTCCCACACGACTTTGTAGACTTTGTTGTCATTGAGCGCCTCGTGCGCCTGCATACCGTGGGGGATCACCACGGGCAGAATGACGTAGCCCAGTTTCTTCCCTTTTGCGGTTCGCATGACGCGACCGACCGATTGAACAACTTCGACCTGCGAGCTGCGTGGCGAAAGGAACAACACGGCGTCCAGAGCTGGCACGTCGACCCCTTCAGACAGGCAACGAACGTTGCTGAGGATGCGACAGGTGTTTGGCGGTGGTGTGTCTTTCAGCCAGCCGATTTTGGCTTCCTTCTCCATCGCATTCATGCTGCCGTCGACGTGCGCCGCTTCGCAGCGAAGGTTGACCGACTTGTCCTCGGTATTGGCTTGATAGGCATCAATGACCGACTGAAACATCTCGCTGATTTGTTTCGACGACACCTTGTGCGTCTTGCCGGTCGAGGGCTCGATGACCTGGCAAAAAGCGACGGCGCGTTGCATGGGAGTTGCATCGTTGCCAAGCTCACCACGCAAGCCCTGTTTGCTGAGCGCTTTCCAGCAGCCGATGATTCGAGCAGCATCGTCGACCTTTAGCTGGTTGTTGTCATCCTTGAGGAGATCCTGCAAGCGTTCCGAGACATGGTCTTCATCGATTGTCAGGACGATGACTTTGTAGTCCGTCAGCAGCCCCAGTTCGACCGCTTCCGAAAAGGTGATGACATGCAACTGGTGGCCGTAGACCGCCTCGTCATCCAGTCGATCTGACTGTTTTCAAGGTCGCTCAACTCGATCGTGGTTACCGGCGGCTGTTGATTGAACAGCGCGGCCTCCGCATTTTCCGACCAACTGTCCGATGTAACGACGATGATGCGATGGGTGAATGGCTTCTGGCCGGAAGCGGTGAAGAAGCTATCGATATCACTTTTTTGAACGTGGTACCCGGCGTCGTAGAACTTGCACTGGATCGCGTGGAATTCACCCGTGCCACGCGTCTTTGCCACGAGGTCGATGCCGGTATCCTTCTTGCTGATTCCCACCTCGTCCAAAGGTGGCTGTACAGATCAGCATAGATGGGTTCATGCCGCAGGTAGGTCCGGATGAGTTCTTCGAAATAGGTCCCTTTTTCACGTTCTGAGCGGGCGACAGAACGATAGGCTGAAAGAAGCTCTTGAAGAGGCGTTTGCATCATGCGATTGACTGGCTTGGGCGAAGTCTAATGGGTACAACACCAACGTTACTGCGTGGTGTTGATGGGGTTGTCGGCATTGAACAGAGATGCCGTCCGGGCAAGAACACACAGTCTAGTAAATGCTGTGCGGTTGCGATACGCTGCCCACCAACCGATTAGGGCCCAAGCTTCCACAGCGTGACGGACCAAGACTAAACGGGCGTTCGCAACTTGCAGAACGATGCCCGCTTAGCCGCCGATTTGGTACATGGCTCTTTGCGGTGGTTGGAGGTGCGATTGGGGAGAGCCGTGGGCGAAGTACTTGGCGGACAGGCATGCATCAAAGAGCGCATACAGATTCTCGTCCGTTCGAGCGTCCGAACGCAGGGCCGCGCGAAGGTCCCATTCTTCCTGACCAAATAAGCAATTGCGAAGCTTGCCATCGGCCGTCAACCGCAAACGATCACAGCCGCCACAAAACGGCTCGGTCACCGTATTGATGAAGCCAAACACCTGTCCATCGCGAGTGACATAGTCAACCGACGGTTGCGAGGCGTCGGTCGTCTGTCTAGGAGTCAGCGTCCCGAACTCCCGTTCTAGCTTTTCTCGCAACTCAGCCCCAGATACCATGCGTTGTTCGCACCACGCACGCTCGGCATCCAACGGCATGAACTCGATGAACCGCAGGGGGATGCTCAAGCCCGCGGCAAAACGGGCAAGCTCAAGCACCTCCGTCAGGTTGATATCGCGAAGAATCAAGGCGTTCAGTTTTAGTGTCAATTGCTGGTAACGCATGGCAGCCGCAATCCCGGCCATGACTCGCTTGATTCCATCGCGGCGAGCGAGCACTCTGAACGTTGACGACTGTAGTGTGTCGAGACTGACATTGATGCGGCGTAAACCTGCCGTGACCAAACTGTCTACCTGCTCCTCCAACAAAAGGCCGTTGGTGGTGATGGCCAAGTCATCGACTCCATCGATCGAACTCAACATGGTTATCAGCCGATCGAGTTGCCGTCGCAGCAACGGCTCTCCACCGGTAACGCGAATCTTGCGGATGCCTCTCAGAACAAGCAAACGCGCGACTTGCGAAATTTCCTCGAACGAGAGCAAATCGGCCGAGGGATGAAACTGAATGAGGGTGTCCGGCATGCAGTACTGGCAACGCAAATTGCATTTGTCCGTCACGCTGACGCGCAGTGAGGTGTGGACGCGGCCGAAACGATCCACGAGCGGCCCGCCATGCGCTTTGTCGTTCGGTATCGGTTCGACGTGAGCTGTCATGAATGCGACCTGCGTTCTGGGTGCGATTCCGCGAGGAATTCACTCGTTGCGTCAGACTGGGCTAGTTCAGCCTGAGCGCAACCGGATTGAGCACTGGCCGCGTCGAACGGCAGTTGATCACAATTGCACGAACCGGACGAAGGGTGAATCCACTCGGGACCGTTTTGTACGTAGTGCTCTTGTTTCCAAATGGGGACTTCGTGCTTCACTGTGTCAATCAGCCACTGGCCCGCCTCGAACGCTTCCCTGCGATGCGGCGTACTGACCGCGATAGCAACGCTGGGTTCGCGTGGATCGACACGTCCTGCGCGGTGAACAATCGAGACTTTGCAAACGGGCCAGCGGCGGCAGGCTTCGATTGCTAGCTCTCTCAGCTTTGCCTCGGCCATGGAGCGATACGCCTCGTAGATGAGATGCGAGGTCTCGAGCGTTTGCGACTGCTCGCTAGCATGCGATTGTCCATCTGCCGGCCGCACTGTCCAGCGTCGGGTTGTCCCCAGGAAGAGCACACTAGCGCCCGAGGATTCGTCGCTGACAGAATTCAGGACCGCGCCCGTGTCAATTGGGGTCTCTGTTATCTCTAGCATCTGAATCATGGTCTTAGCCACCACTAACAGGAGGAATAAACGCAATGGTACAGGGGGACTCAAGCACCGTTGACAGCTCGCAGAATGCTTCATTGATAGCCCAGCGGCCAGAATGCGACCAGCGACGGAGTCCAGGGTAGCAGTCCTCCAATCGCTTGGATAGCTCGCCAAGGGATTCGCCAGCCTGAACGGTGAGTCGTAGACGCTTGTGGCCAACCACCTCAGCCGCGCCGGCAAAAAACAGTACTTCGATTTCAATCTCAGCGTCTATTTTGTGATTCATCAGACAACGTCCGGTAAAGGGGGCGGCTAGGGTTGAAGTGGAACGATGGGGCCAGTGGAATTCAGTAGGTCATGAATTGTCACTTTCTGGAAAGCATCTTCACAAGCCGCATAGGCCCGATCAAGTTCCGCGTGCAACGGACACAGAGACGTGTGCGATTCCAAGTTGAGGGGGCAACTGCAGATACGGGAAAGTGGTTCAACCGCGTTGACCACGTCCAGAATGGTCAGCACTTGGGCATCTCGCGTCAATGCATAGCCACCGTGGCTGCCACAGCGGGATTCGACAAGCCCAGCTGCGACCAAGCGCTGCATGACACGATGCAGGTAGCGACGAGGAATCTTGGTAACGGTTGCCAGTTCATTGGCGGCCCAAGATACTTTGCCGCATGCCTGTTGGCCAGCCAGGCAAGTCACGGCCCGCAAGGCGTATTCGGTGGTCACGGACAGCATGGCAGCCTCTTCGAATTCTTGATTTTCATCAGTCCGAACAAATATGCACCTTGACGTGCACGATAGAAAGTATACCTTTAGGTGCAGGTATTGCAACTGGCGTTGTGGCCTAGACGCTCATTGCCTGGGCGGCTTGACCCCCATTCCTAAGACAAAGACTTGCTTGTCAGGCGTTCGTTGATGAAAACGGGATTCATGTTCGGTGTAATCGTGAGTGCTTGTGCTTGCCTGCTGTCACAGGATTCGCACGCACAGTTCGTTTCTGTAGATTTGGAAGACGAACCGATACGGTATTCGAAAACAGACGCAAACAACCGCGTTTCCAAGTTGGTCGAGGACCTCGCCAAGGCTGGCACCGCGTGGGATTACGAGGACGGAAAGGACTACCTCAGCAGGCTGTTGAAAGAACTTGGAATCCCTGTGAGCTCGCAAGTTCTGGTTTTCTCGCAGACCAGCATGCAAGTGCAGCATATTTCGCCTCGCAATCCACGGGCGATCTACTTTAATGATGACACGTACGTTGGCTGGATCCACGGTAGCTCGCTGGTCGAGATTTCTACCAATGATCCGCAACTCGGCGCGGCCTTCTACACGCTGCGGATTTCGGCTGGCGTTCCTCGGATTCACCAAGAAACTCATGATTGCTTGGCTTGCCATGCCACGACTTTAACCCAGGGAGTACCTGGTCATACGGTTCGGAGTGGCTATCCCAACTACGACGGAGCGTTTGATCTTAGACGAGAAACCTATGTGACTGACGAAACTAGCAATCTCAAGCATCGTTGGGGGGGCTGGTATGTCACCGGTTCACACGGCGACTTAAAGCACATGGGAAACGCCTACCTTCGTGGTGGCGTGCTGGACACAACTCGCAACGGCAATCGTCAATCGCTTGACGACCTATTCGACGTTCGCAACTACCTTGCACCTCGCAGTGACATCCAAGCGCTGATGGTGCTTGAACACCAAACGCAAATGCACAACACATTCACGCGGGCCGATTTTAGCATCCGTTCGATCCTTCATGAGCATCCTTTACAGGACGAAGCCGAACGCGCAGTTCAACTACGGATGATCGCAAAAGAGGTTGTCGATCGCCTGCTGTTCTGCAACGAGTTCTCTCTGACTTATCCGATTACGGGTTCAGGCGATTTTGAGAAGGCGTTTCTCGAGCGTGGGCCAGCCGATGCAAGCGGACGATCGCTTCGGGAATTTGATATGCGTACCCGTATGTTCAAGTACCCACTTAGCTATCTGATCTATTCCCAAGCATTTGACGCATTGCAGCCGGTGCTTCGCCATGAGATCAGCCAACAGCTCCAACAGATCCTAGACGGCGAGAATCAAGCTGATGAGTACAGTCACCTAACAATGGAACTCCGCAGCCAGATTCGAGAAATTGTGAGAGCGACAAAGCCAGACCTGCTTCGTTAGAAGTCCGTTGGCGAGCACCTCGAGCCATGCGGGACAGACTGTCCCGTTGAGAATGGAGTCTCAATTTCTTTTCGCGGCAACGATAATAAGTACCGAGATTACCAGACTTAGGTGGTCAGCTTAAGGCTCGAACATCCGCACTAGTTTTCGAGCCGACTTCGCTCCCTGTCATTGTCTTCATCCTCGACGCATCTTGCTCGCGTAGACAGCGTTTCGCGCCATGAACTTGACAGTAGCTCGCAAGTCGCCAGTTTCAGATCATGTTCCACATCGCGAGGCTTGGCAAACATGACTTCGTTGGCCGACGCAATCGTCCATTGAGGGTATGGCCTCGATATCAACTTCATCGTTTGGCCAGATTCGATCACACCCTCGTTCAACACTCGAAAATACCAACCAGTTCGTCTGGTTTGTTGAACGCGAACAGCAAGCTTAGGAATGCCCCAGCGCCGCGACAGCTTCCAGCATGGCTGACGCGGCTGCGAGACTTGTAAAATACAGGATCCAACTTCGAATGAGTCC
>JAGQPR010000109.1 GCA_020426625.1 Planctomycetales bacterium | reverse complement strand
TCGGCCATCCCAGCTGCTCCCAATTGGTTGACTGCCGCCTCATACAGTTGCGGCATGGTCGAAATGTAGTAGGTGCGATCTGCGGGCGCATTCTTTTCCAGTTCCGACAATCGCGTCGCGAGTCGGGAGAAATCCTTTGGGGACTTGATATCGCCCACGAAGTAGTGGAGCAGATTGGAAAACTCCATCCACTTTTCAGCCTGGTATTCGTCGCCAGCATGCTCTGCGATAGTCTGCGTCAATTGCTCCCGCCACGAGAAGTCCGTGAATTCGCTGCGCGCAACACCGACGATCTTCGTTTGCTCAGGCAGTCGGCTTCTGAGGAATAGCCGGTAAAGTGCGGGAATCAGCTTCCGAGCAGTCAGATCACCAGACGCTCCGAAAATAACTACAGTGTGCGCCATGGTGTCGCTCCCGACATACAGGTAGATTCATCTGAAGATAACAACGCGGCATGGATAGCATCGCTGGAACAGCCCGTGGATCCTATCACTGCCATCTCGAAAAGTCCGAGTTGGCAACCCTTATTACCGCCTGGGGCTCCTCAACATCAAGAGTTTACGTGTGCTTGTTGCAAAAGGCTCAATTCTGCTGGAGCAAGCTTGACGTTACGATCCCAATCCAGCTAACTGGGCTGCTTGCGCAGCTCAAGCCACTCGCTGTGGAACGTTCCCTCGCGATCGACGCGACGGTAGGTGTGTGCTCCAAAGTAGTCTCGCTGAGCTTGCAGCAGATTGGCGGGTAGTCGCTCGCGACGGTAGCTGTCGTAATAATCCAACGCAGCCGAAAATGCCGGAGTAGGAACGCCAACATGAGTCGCAGCCATGATCACGGCTCTCCAAGCGGCCTGACTCTCGTCAATGATCTTCTTAAAGAACGGATACAGCAACAGATTCTCCAGATTGGGCTGCTCGTCAAACGCTTCCTTGATTCGATCCAAGAACCTCGCGCGAATGATACAGCCACCGCGCCATAACAGGGCGCAGTCGCCGTAATTGAGCGACCAACCATGCTCGGCACTGGCTGCTTGCAACTGTACAAATCCCTGTGCGTAGCTACAAATCTTTGAGGCATAGAGAGCTTGCCGAACTGCGTCGACGAACGCTTTTCGGTCGGCGGTTAGCGCCGATACTGCCTGGCCAAATAGCGGGTTTGCATCCGCGGCTGGGCCTGACAGGACTTTGCTAGCGCGGACTCGCGCTTCCTTGACGGCGGAAAGACCGCGCGCGTAGACGGCAGTCGTCACCAGAGTACTCGGCACTCCCAAATCGAGTGCCAGCTGGCTCATCCATTTACCTGTACCTTTGGCTCCCGCCGAGTCCAGGATCTTGTCTACCAGGTAACCATCTCCGTCCGGCTGATCGTCCTTGGCGCTGAAGATATCCCGCGTAATCTCAATCAAGTAGCTTTGCAGTTCCCCGTCGTTCCAGTCACTGAAAACCTGGTACAGTTCGTCGTTGGTCAGTCCGGCGACTTCCTTGAGAATCTGGTACGCTTCGCAGATAAGCTGCATGTCGCCGTACTCGATACCATTGTGGACCATCTTGACATAGTGTCCGGCCCCGCGAGGCCCTACCCATTCGCAGCAAGGTATGTCGTTGTTCGGGCCAACTTTGGCAGAAATAGCCTGAAAAATAGGCTTAATCAGCGGCCAGGCTGCGGCAGTGCCACCAGGCATCAGGCTCGGACCCTTCAACGCACCCTCCTCGCCGCCGGAAACTCCCGTGCCGACGTACAACAGACCCTTGCTTTCAACGTACTCGGTGCGTCGCTCCGTGTTGGTATAGTGCTCGTTGCCACCGTCAATGATCACGTCGCCTGCTTCCATATAGGGCAGCAATTGCTCAATGAGATCGTCTACTGCCGGGCCAGCCTTAACCAGTGTCATTACCAGGCGCGGTCTTTTGAGCGAGCCAACCAATTCCTCAATCGAATGGCAACCAACAAAATTCTTACCGCTGGCCCGCCCCTGGATCAGCGCGTCGACCTTGTCCGTGGACCGATTGAAAACAGCGATTCGATACCCTCGGCTCTCGACATTCAGAGCCAAATTCTCCCCCATGACCGCCAGGCCAATCAAACCAAAATCGCATTTTTCACTCATCGCCGTTGCCACTCGCTATGTCGGTTGTTTGTTTTCGCTGGGTTGGATTGTCCACAAACTACCACGAATGAGCCGCTTTCCGACTCGAAAACGCAGCAGCATGGAGCCCCTGCCTGAACCAACGCAGCTGACGCGTTTTGTCAGGTTCCGCCAGTTTAGGTGAACCCACAGCAAAGAAAACGGGGTAAAGGGCCACTGGTGACGAAAGCGGGCAGAATTGTCAACAATTCCAAACGCAACTGACCCGTTATTCTTTGCCCGGTACAGAATGAGGCCTGCGCAACAATGGCCTGCTTGACCAGAGCATCACAACTGGGCGCGAACTGTATTAACTTTCGGGGTCTTTGCGAACGTTGCACAAAGTCCGGAGAAACCTGGGAGAAACAGTAAATAAGCCGCGTCTCCCAACCGATACATCCCCTACCGTCGCCCTTGACGTTCCAATTGCCCCGCATTAGAAATTTAATAGTGGCTGGCAGTCCACGCAGTTTGGATTGTGCAGAAAATCGTCCTAGGTAGGATATCCAGGCGTTTCCAGCCATCTACGATTGTCAACAACCCACCGACGATGATTGGCGGGCAAAGCTGACCAAATTGTTAGCCTGAGATTATCCGTCAAAGGCTCGAGTGAACGGCGTCGTAGCCAAGTGGCTAAGGCAGTGGATTGCAAATCCACCACTCGTGGGTTCGACTCCCACCGACGCCTCTTCTTTTCTTTCGCGCTATCTGCGTTTTCAAAGATCTGCGTCTTCTAGAGTCATCTGAAGCGAGTCCATTATTTGCCAATGGTCTCTCTTCCTGTCCACGCTAATGGCGTTGTTTGTGATTGCAGTGCTATTAGTGCAGAATTATCTGCTGCAGAACCGTATCGACCGATCTCAGCGAATTCAGCCTGGAGATGTGTTGGCGGTATCGATTGGAACTGTTTTGCCGGTAGGTGACATCCCATCCTTCACTGTTCGATCAGAAAGTAAAGTGTCGCGGGTTTCCGGTTGGCCCATTACCGTTCTAGAGAATGGCAAGATCGGACTTCCAAGTGTCGGCAATATCGATGCACATGGAAAATCTGTTTCAGAAATCCGCAGCGAAGTCGTATCGCGATACGCGGCCGTAGGAAAAAGGATTGAAACGAGCGACGTCAAGATTGAGCTGATAAGCAAGCGATGTGTTACTGTTGACTTCGCCAACGAATGAAACCTGGAATCATGCTGAGCAGCGAAACCAACTATGACATTTGAAACTCAGCACCCATTCGCTCAATTGGCGATAGATGTCGCGGTCTCGCTAGCACTATTTGTTGCGGCCTGCGTGCTCTCGGGATGGCTGCAGGATTTTGTGACGCCAAACTCGTTATGGATGAATCCGTTTTGGTTTGCGATGGGCATGTTGCCCTGGCTGCTTTACATGCGGTACCGAGATCAAGTGAACTTTGACAAATGGGATATCGTCGTATTTTTTTTACCCTTGCCACTCGTGTTAGGTGTTACTGGAACAATATTTGGTCATCACTTTGCGCATCTTGCGATTTTTCCATTTGTTCTAGTTGCCTTTTCGATGCGGCGTCTCCTCCTCCCGCAACGAAGGATTTCTTCCCGGCGAGACTAACCTTTTTTTCTTGCAAGATTGGTTAACTGTCGAGCGCGCAAGTCTGACAATAGATGACGTGAAGGAGGGTGCGGAAGATTACTAGTGGAGCGCGCTATCGTAAGTGGCGGCGGTTCACGGTAAGTGGCCTTGATGAAAGGCTCAGCACCACAAGCTCCGCAAGAACACGCGAATCGCCTGCTGCTGCGTGTAAGGTCTTGAGAGTCAACCTGACCATGGAAAGCCGAAAGAAGAACGGCGTCTGGTAGGCTTCTCGAATTCTTAACACTTTGAGAGTCGCGAACTCTTGTGACAACTTCTATCCTTTGGCCAGCCTACGTTGGAGCAATTCACGAAGGCGACTAAAAGCGTGAATACAGGCTGCGCCCATGTTGCGCGCAGCAAGATCTTTAGGATTCCAGTGTTTGGAAAGGTTTGTTGAAGTGAAACGATCTCAAGTTCCGTCACCCCGAGCGGCATTCACTCTCGTTGAATTGCTTGTGGTCATCGCGATCATCGGCATCTTGGTTGGCCTGCTGTTGCCAGCAGTCCAGGCAGCCCGCGAAGCTGCTCGCAGAATGCAGTGCTCGAATAATCTCAAGCAGATTGGCTTGGCCAATCTGAATTTCGAAAGTGGCTACAAGGTTTTCCCGCGAGCCGGAGAACACTTTGTTACGTACAACGGAAACAGCCATAAGACACAAGATTACTACAATTCGCTGGCGATGGTTCTGCCCTTCATCGAAGCCCAGAATGTTTACAACTCGTTGGACCTGAAGCTGCGGCACAACGAAGGAGCTAATATCGTTGCGGCACAAAATGGCCTGGCCGCTGGAGCGGTTATTCCAAGTTTTCTGTGCCCAACGAACGGATTGCGTGACTCCGCTCGCGATAATGAAGGCTACGGCTGCAGCGATTACGCTCCTCTGCCTTACTGCGAAATTAGCTCGGCTGCAGCTACCGCAACTGGCTTGTCCGCAGGCCGTTTCCCAACCATCCTAACTGCGGCTCAGTACGCAGAGCGATTCTATCAAGAGTACTCAGGAGCTGACGCGACGATTGGAAGCTCGAAGAAAGTTCAACTACGTCCTTCCAGCGAATTGTTTGCGATGAACTTCAACATGACAGATGGCGGGGCCAAGATTGGTGCCACAACCGACGGACTGAGCAATTCGATCATGGTTTACGAGGACGTCGGACGTAACCCGAACATGGACGGTACCGGGGGTTCTCCCAACAACTACTTGGATCCTGTCGATGGCAAAGGTCGCCGTCACTGGCGCTGGGCTGAACCAGACAATTCCTCTGGAGCTTCCAAGGTTATCAACAACAACTCGTCTCCATTCGGTGGCCCCGCATCTTGCCCATGGACCGCGCACGACTGCGGACCTAACAACGAAATGTTCAGTTTCCACACCGGTGGCGCACAGGCTACGTTTGGTGATGGCAGCGTTCACTTCCTTAGCGCCAACACCGACCTGAAGGTCTTCTACTCGCTCAGCACTCGCTCGCAAGGTGAAGTGTTCAACATCGACCTGTAAGAATTGAACCGAGGTAATAGATGTCTGTAAAGAAACCGATTTGTCGAAATGCCGCCGTTGTTGGCCTGATAATAGGCCTAGCGGTTGCTGGCTGTGGCAAGGCGACTCGTTCCCCGATCGTTGAAGTTACGGGTACGATTCAGTTTGAAGATGGATCGAAGCTGCCTGAGGGAACGATGATTGTCCTGTCACCGGTGCTTGGGGGCGCGGGAACTGCCGTGGCAGAGAGCGATGCGGACGGACAATTCGTGTTGCAGCATGCCTCAGGCAAGCCTGGAGCTGAGGTTGGCAGTTACTTAGTTGAACTGCGCAGTCCTACAGGAATGGAACAAGAGTTTTACAGCACGATCCCATCGGAGTATACCGACGGTTCCTCACTTTCAACCACTATCCCTGACGATGGTGGCACGATCGAATTGATCTTGAAAAAGGGCAAGCGAAGACGCAGTTAGGCAACCTAGAGACGCACCATTGAAATCAAAGCCCCTGCAGTGCACTGCAGGGGCTTTTCTTATTTGCATACAACGGCAGCCAAGTGTTCCAAGTGTTCCGTTTGGCAATGCCATCAGGTGGCGTCGTGGAATCAGCCTACGGCATCAGTTGACGGTTGAGAGTCATCCATGGCGGCATTAGTGCTGCTGGGAGCGGTTTCTGACGGGTGTTTGGCTTCGGCCCGCGGTATACCCTGTGTCCCAGGTTTCACGCGCGGACCCGGCAGCGTTTCGTCGATCAATCGGCCCAGCTCTTCGGCATCCATGACTTCGATCTCGAGCAACTGATTGGTAATGCGCTCGAGAGCTTGGCGTCGCTCGACGAGGATTTCCTTGGCCTTGCTCAGCATTTGGTCGATGATGCGTTTGACCTCCTCATCGATTTCGCGGGCGGTCTGTTCGCTATATTCGCGAGAAATAATTTCACCGCCGCCACCAGCCAAGAATGGGCTGCGGCCACTCTCTCGAAAATTGACTCTTCCCAGGTGACTCATGCCGTACTCCATCACCATACTGCGAGCGATTGCGCTAGCTCTCTCCAGGTCGTTGCGAGCGCCAGTGCTGATGTCATTGAAGACGATTTCTTCGGCCAGTGTGCCTGCCAGCAAGACTTGCATGCGCGCTTCCAACTCCGCCTGAGTATGCAGAAAACGTTCGCCTGCCGGGCGGTGCATGGTGTATCCCAAGGCGCCGAATCCACGAGGAATGATAGACACTTTGTGGACTGGATCAGTATTGGGCAGCGAATAGCCGACTAGCGCATGCGCAGCTTCATGATAGGCGACGCGGCGTTTTTCTTCTTCGTCCATGATACGGCTTTTCTTTTCCAAGCCTGCCGTGACTCGCTCGACGCCTTCGTCGAACTCTTCTTGTCCGACGGTGTTCTTGCCATTGCGGGCGGCAAGTAGGGCAGCTTCATTGACCAAATTCGCCAGGTCAGCTCCGCTGAAACCACTAGTAATTGAAGCGATATGGTGAAGTTCAACGTCGGGGCTCAGCTTAACCGACTTCACATGCACTTTCAGAATGTCTTCCCTGCCAGACTTGTCCGGACGATCGACGAGCACATTGCGGTCAAAACGTCCCGGCCGCAACAGCGCTGGGTCGAGCGTTTCAGGACGGTTGGTGGCAGCGATGACAATAATGCCCGTATTGGCGCCAAATCCGTCCATTTCCACCAGCAGTGCATTGAGTGTTTGTTCGCGCTCGTCATGAACGCCAACTGAACTACCGCTGCGGCTCTTACCCAGCGCATCCAGTTCGTCGATAAAGATAATGCAAGGAGCCTTGGCGCTGGCCTGTTGGAACATGTCTCGCACCCGAGCGGCACCAACACCTACGAACATTTCCACAAAATCGCTGCCGGAGAGACTGAAGAATGGCACACCGGCCTCACCAGCGATCGCCTTAGCCAAGAGCGTTTTGCCCGTACCTGGCGGGCCCACTAACAACACACCTTTAGGGATGCGCCCGCCGAGCCGCTGGTATTTTTCGGGAAATCGCAGAAAATCGACAATCTCGCGGACCTCTTCGACGGCTTCCTCGACGCCAGCTATATCATCAAAAGTGATGCCAATGTCATCCTGTGCGTAGAGTTTTCCGCGCGAGCGGCCAAACGACATAGGAGAACCAATGCCCGACATCCGCCGCATGGCAAACAAAAAGATCATGAACACGATGGTGGCCATGATCAAGAACGGACCATACTGGTTCATGAAGCCCGGAGCGTCTGAATAGTCCCAGTTGACATTACTCGCATCCAGGGCCTGCCGCAGGTCGTTGGCAGTTTCATCTGAGTTATCCTTGTTGACGCGAAAGCTGACATCCTTGTCTTCGATCGTTTTCCCATTATCGATCACTTTGCGATGGACCAAGCCGGTCACCAGGGCGTCGTCCATGCGTACATCGCGAATCTGGGACAGGATGGTGACTCGTGTGGTGTCGTTGGCGGACTTTAGGCGGATTTCGCCTGGAAATTCGCGCTGCTGACCGTCAGGTTGAGTGACTTGTGTCAGCAACTTAGCGTCGCCTTTTTCTGCATAGCGAGTGGCTTCCAGCAGTCGCACCAAGTCTGGATAGCTCATGCGAAAAACGGATTGGCTGACCACGAATACGCCGATTGAAAGCAGAATGATGGAGACCAGGACGACGTACCAAATCCAATTGCTGGTGCGCCCATCGCCTTTTTTCTCAGAATCGTCGTGCGTCATTTCTTCCCTATTCTCGTTATTGCGAGCAATTTGATGGTTTTGCCAATTTGGGCAGAGGGGTTATAGAGGTCACGTCCAGCTTTGGCTGTTTGTCATGGACACTCATCATTGCCTAGCCTCAAATCCGACCGGGCGAAAAATAGCAGCGCAGTTGCCGGTTCCCCTGCAAACCGCTTTCCGTAATTCAAGGTAGGTCGACCAGACATTGTCTCATCGCCATTTCGTTCCATCCTGCCTATCCAGAGTATACGGCCCGTGGCGCAATATACCCAAATGCGCTCTAACTGAACGTTAAAAACAGCGTTTGGGGTCCGGTTGTATTGCCGCAATCTCCCTCAGACTCTAACCTTGAGCGGCAGACTGAAACTTGAGCCAATAGCGGTCTTCGGCGAGAATCAGCCGTTGAACGCAATCGATATAATCGTTGTTGTCGGTCTCACGAATAGCTTACGCAACTATGCCTGCTGACCTAAGCATAAAAGCTGGACGCAACCTGTATAAACTGCTAGGAATAGGCGATCACGGTGGTGTCTCGGTATCGCGTGGGGGCGTCGAAGCGATCGGACCCAAGTGAGTTTGGACGGGCTGCCGACATTGCGCACATTCTCCTCCTAGAAAAATTGCCACCCCAGCCGTGCAAGTGAATCAACCAAGTAGCTACAAGAACAGAACTTCGATCGCTGTCTTGGGGGCTACGGGAAGTATTGGCTCGGCGACCTTGGATGTCATTCGACACTTGGGCTCACCGTGGCGGGCCGCCGCTTTGACCGCTCATTCGCAGATTGCCTCGCTGATGCAATCTGCCCGTCAAATGCAGCCTGATTTGGTAGCTATCACTGATGATTGCCTGGTAGAAGGCGTCGATTGCTCCGGATTGACGGATGAAGTTAGGCTCTTGAGAGGTGCCGAGGGGCTGGTGCAGATTGCGCAGGACCCTCGGATTGGCACCGTGGTGGCTGCGGTGGTTGGCTCTGCAGGGCTGCCAAGCACATTGGCCGCCGCCAAGGCAGGCAAACGTTTGGCATTGGCTAATAAGGAAGCTCTCGTCGTGGCAGGAGAGCTTGTCATGGCGGCGGTCCGCCAGCATGGGGGCGAATTGATTCCCGTGGACAGCGAACATAGTGCTATATTCCAAGCACTTAGGGCTGGCTCGGACAAACAGGTTGCTAGAATTGTACTTACGGCCAGCGGAGGTCCCTTTCGCAACGCCACGCAAGCAGAAATGAATGCTGCCACTGTGCAAGACGCGCTGGCTCATCCCACCTGGCAAATGGGCCGCAAGATTACGATCGATTCAGCCACGATGATGAATAAGGCCTTGGAAATTATCGAGGCCCGTTGGTTGTTTGGGATTCCCAGCGACAAGATCCAGGTAGTGATCCATCCGCAATCGATTGTGCATTCGATGGTTGAATTTACCGACGGAAGCGTGGTGGCGCAGCTCAGCCCGCCAGATATGCGGCTTCCCATTCAATACGCTTTGACCTATCCTGACCGTTTGGCGAGTCCCTGTCCGAAGATGAACTTTGCTCAGCCATGGAACCTGGAATTCTTGCCAGCCGACCCGCAACGATTCCCGGCACTGACCCTGGGCTGGGAAGTAGCCAACCGGGGTGGTTCGACAGGCGCGGTATTAAACGCGGCCAACGAAGCCGCCGTGGGATTGTTCCTGGCAGGAAAGATCAAGTTTCCGGCAATCGTGGCTGGCTGTCGACGAATACTCGAAGAACACAATTACAGTCCAAGCCCTGAACTAGAAGAATTGATGCGCCTCGATCAATGGGCGCGAGAGGAGATACACAAGTGGGCAGCAGCTTGTTAGTCGATGGAATGAATGCCATGACGCTAGCGGATTGGCTACCAATTCTGCTTGCCGAGTCGTCAACGGCTTCCGGCTTGTTAAAGCAATTCTGGCTTTTTTTTCAGGTTGCCTTGGGCCTGGGGTTTGTGATTTTCGTCCACGAACTTGGACATTTTCTCGCTGCCAAGACATTTGGAGTCCGCTGCGACAAATTCTACGTTGGCTTTGATGTGCCGATTTCGATTGGCCCCATCCACTTACCGCGCACGCTCGGGAAATTTCAATGGGGTGAAACGGAATATGGCATCGGCATCATCCCCTTGGGTGGCTACGTCAAGATGCTCGGCCAGGATGATGATCCGCGCAAACAAGCAGAGGAAAACGAGAAGATCAGAGCGGGCGGAAGCCAAGAGGAAGTTGAAGAGGTACTCGATCCGCGGAGCTATCCTGCCAAACCCGTGTGGCAGCGGATGATTATTATTTCCGCTGGCGTTGTCATGAACTTGATTTTCGCTGTTGTGCTGGCCGGGATCGCCTATCGTTGTGGCGTTGCCTACACGCCAACGGTGGTCGGATCGTCCATGGGCGGTGGGCCAGCCTGGCAAATAGGACTGCAGCCAGGCGATCAAGTGCTGCGATTTGGCGAAATGAAATCTGACGTTCGAAATATGCGTTACGACGATTTCGCTATTGGAGTCATCATGCGTGGTTTTGCGGGCAACAAACCGCAACTACCTCTGACCATCGAACATAGTGGACAACGTAAGGAGTTGGTGGCGACGCCTACGGCCGATTACGATCCCGACCGTGAGATTTATCGAATCGGACTCAATCCGCCCAACACTCCTCGGCTGGGTGACGAACCGTATACGGATATTTCATTTTTGCATTCCGTAGCGCCGGATCTTCGAAGCGGCGATCTGATCACAGCCGTCAATGGCGAAACACTGCCAACTGACGAGCGGTTTAAGGTTGCCTTGGGGAGCGAGTTGACAGCTCGTCTGCAGGCGCACTGGGAGCAATCAATTGAGCTAACCATCGAACGAAAGTCCCAGCAGGAAGGACGAGAGGCTAGTGAAACCGTCCAAGTCGAGCTTCCCCCCGTTCCGGTCAAGAGTTTGGGGATCGGCTTCGAACCGGGGCCCATCGTCGCCTTGCAAGAAGGATCGCTGGGGCAGAAAGCCGGGATGCAAGTCGGCGATGTCATCGAGGCGGTCAATGACGAACCGGTAGTCGATGGTCTCGCTCTGCCGTCGCTAGTGGCTCGTTCGGCCGGTCAGGAAGTGCGGCTACGCCTGCGCCGTCCTTCTGGCGACTCCGATTCCCAGAGCAGCGGCGAGTCGGTTGTCGTAGCGGTCCAGTGTCCGCCGGAGGCAGCATTCGATCCCATTTCGAACTTAGCAGGTCGACTGACACTGGCAGGGCTGGGCGTTGCCTTCGAAGTCACTTCGACCATCAGCCAGCTGGATGAAAGCCTGGCCGATGGGGAATTGGCCGTGGGTGACAAGTTGACTCAGGTGCATTGGCTTGCTGATGTCGAGCAGCAGAAGTCCTTGAAAGATCTGTTCACTCCAAAGGCGTTTGTGCCGCAGCCAATCGACAAGTCATTTAACGTCGCCTCGTTGTATGGCTTCATGCAATCGCTTCCCGAGGGCGCCAGGCTGAAGTGTTATGTGCAACATGACGGCAAGACGCTGACCAAGGACTTGGTGCTCAAGAATGCCGAAGACTGGTATTGGCATCAGCGCGGTATCATGTTGTCACCGCTGATGGACATTCACGAAACGAAAAACCTCGTTTCCGCCGCTCAGCTTGGTCTCTGGGAGACCTCGCGTAGATTCACCGATGTGTTAGATTTCCTGCGGCTGTTGGTCACCGGCAGGATCGGAGCCAGGGGAGTTGGTGGCCCTGTGGCTATCGTCAACGCTGCGTCGACCGAAGCCAGCCTGGGAGTGTCTCGGTTGTTACTATTCTTAACCCTCTTGAGTGCCAACCTGGCCATTCTCAATTTTCTGCCCATCCCCGCATTGGACGGCGGGCACATGGTTTTCTTGACGTTTGAAGCAATTCGTGGAAAACCTGTAAGCGAAGCTCTGCAAATCCGATTGACTATGGCTGGCGTGCTCGGACTGTTGTGCCTCATGGCGTTCGTAATCGTCAAAGATATCATTGGATTGGTCGGGTGATCCAATCCATCGCTTACTCGTAGAAGACTTGGATCGCCATGCGCGGACTTGATGACTGGTTCGATTACTCGACAACCGCTGCTCAGCAACTAACCACCCAAGGCACCAGCCCAAGTGGCTCGCTGGCGTTGACCGACGAGATGCTGAGGAACTGGCCAAGTGGTGATCTTTTTGGCTTGACCCAGAACGCAGGTATGGGTTGGGACCCACAGATGATGGGCGGGCCTCAGTTCCTATTGCTCAGTACACTCGGTGGCCTGAGAGCTGAAAACGGACAGCCGATCGCCCTGGGGTACCACACCGGCCACTGGGAAGTCGGGTTGCAAGTACGGGCTGCAGCAGAGACGATTGCGCGGGCAGGCGGAATTCCCTACGCTGCCTATTGTAGCGATCCTTGCGATGGCCGCTCGCAGGGCACGACCGGCATGTTCGATTCCCTGCCCTACCGCAATGACGCGGCCATCGTCATGCGACGTCTGATCCGTTCGCTACCGACGCGTCAAGGTGTGTTGGCAGTGGCGACCTGCGACAAAGGGTTACCCGCAGCCATGATCGCGCTGGCCGGTTGCAGGGATCTTCCCGGAATCATCGTGCCCGGAGGGGTGACGCTGCCTCCGTCCTCCGGAGAAGATACGGCCAAGGTGCAAACCATCGGCGCTCGCTATGTGCATGGCGAATTGTCTCTCGAAGATGCCGCAGCCGCAGGTTGCCGTGCCTGCGGTAGCCCCGGAGGCGGTTGCCAGTTCCTGGGCACAGCTGCAACCAGCCAAGTTGTCGCTGAAGCTCTTGGCATGGCAGTTCCACACTCAGCCCTGGCCCCGAGCGGCCAATCAGCTTGGCTGGACATGGCCCGCTACTCAGCGGAGTCACTCATGCAAATGGCTGCAAACAAGTGCTCGCTGGGAGACATCCTGACACCGCAATCCTTCGAGAACGCAATTGCCGTACATGCCGCCTGCGGTGGTTCGACCAACTTGCTTTTGCACGTTCCAGCGATCGCACACGCTGCTGGGATCAATCGCCCGAGCGTCGACGATTGGAGTGCCATGAACCGTCGCGTGGCTCGCTTTGTCGATGTGCTGCCCAACGGTCCAGTCAACCATCCCACGGTCTATCTTTTTCTGGCGGGCGGCGTACCAGAAATAATGCTGCACCTGCGTGAAATGGGCGCGCTGCACGGCGATTGCATGACGGTGATTGGCAAGACGTGGAACCAGGTGCTCGACCAGTGGCAGCACAGTTCACGTCGAGCCAATTTGCGACAACTGTTGCAAGCTCGCCATGGGGTGGATCCGGACAGCGTGATCATTCCTCCGCGTCAAGCGGCGAGCCGCGGTATGACGAGCACGGTGGTTTTTCCCAAGGGTAACCTCTGCCCAGAGGGCTCGGTAATTAAAGCAACTTCTATCGATCCCTCTGTGATCGACACCGATGGCGTGTTTCGGCACACAGGACCGGCCAAGGTATTCACTTCTGAGCGGGCGGCAATTGCGGCGATAAAGGGGCAAGGCAACCGCACCGTCCAAGCCGGTGATGTGCTCGTGCTGATTGGCTGCGGTCCTTTGGGGACCGGGATGGAGGAGACGTATCAGTTGACTTCGGCGCTGAAGCACATTCCATGGGGGAAGCATGTGACCATCGTGACCGACGCTCGCTTTTCGGGCGTCAGTACGGGAGCGTGCATTGGTCACGTGGGGCCAGAGGCGTTGGCCGGCGGTCCCATCGGTCGGGTGCGAGACGGTGATTCCATCGAAATCGTCATCGATCGAACCACGCTCGAGGGCTCGGTCAATCTGGCGGCACCAGACGCGGAAGCTATCTTGGCTTCGCGCTCAGCCCATGACGAACTGGCTGCCGACGAGCGTCTACCCGATGACACGCGGTTGTGGGCGGCTCTGCAGCAATTCGGCGGTGGGACCTGGGGCGGCTGCGTCTACGATGTAGACGCAATTGTCAAAGCGCTCGAGAAATCGCGCGGCAATTAGAGCTTCGCCACCACATGCGTCGCAACATGTCGTTGCTGAGCTCCTGCGATCAGTGTTTATTTGGCCGTTGAATCAGCTGAACACCATGTCTCGGTAATTCTGGGGCCCGACCACTCACGCGTCACGGCTCAAAGGAATACCTCAACAGGAGTGATTACTCCATGCATGTGAGCCGCGAGCCGTCAGGCACCGGGTTCCTACCCTGTGAGAGCCAGATTTAGCCCATCTGGATATATTTCGAACACTGATCCAACAGAGTGTTAAGGATCGCAACGTCCGAGTCTGGCCGGCCGGGGCTGCCTGGAAAAGTGCAATCGTTGGCAATCCAGTTCCTGAGCTTCAAGAATTGAGCGGCAGTGTGTTTGTAAGCCGGTACTGGAGCGCGAAAGGCAAAGAAGCCCATGTACTGCAATAAGTCGTTTAGCTGATAGAACTCGGCGTTGCCATCGGCCCACATTTGGTCACGCAAGCCGAATAAATCCGGTGCCATGGTACTCAGTCCAAGCAGATAGTCGCTGCCGTACATTACCATATCGATGGCCAGATCGTTCCCCGTCAATACGAGAAACTCAGGCCGAACTGCATCGCGGATTTCCAATCGTTTCCATTCGAGCGCACGTTCCAAGGAACTATGCTTGGCTCCCATGCACTCCGGTATTTGAATCAATTCACGATACACATCCAAAGAGTATATCTTTCCAAAGGGAGCAAACATCTGCCCCAATTCGAAAGCAATAAACTGTTGCGTGCGCTTGCCCAATTGTTGGTAGGCGGCAATCAGCTCCTGATCTGCCAATCCAGTCAAGCCAAAAGATTGGAAAATCACTGGTGTACCAGAGTGTTCTTGAATCGAGTCAATCTGTGCCAAGTATTGCTCGGCATCATATGCATCTCCAGGTTGTGAGCCGACGAAAGCACCGGCTACGAATCGGCTGCCCGCGCAGATCGCTTGAGTTTCTCGCAACACCGCTCGACGAGTCTCTTCATCGATCAAGTTGGCAAAACCGGTATCCATATTGACTGCAGGTACCAAGCCGGCAGCCAGAGTGCGCTCGACGTGGTTCCGAAAGCCGTTCCAGTCGACGCAATCGTTTTCGATCAATGGCAATAGAATAGCTGACATTCCCACGATCTTGCGACCAGGTCTTATAGCTGGGATTGCTGGCATGCCGGGAGCAGTATTCATCGAAGCTCACTTTCTTGTTTCAAGTAAATAGGACACTTCCCGGCGAACGCCACCGCAGTAAACGTAACTAACCGTCCCTCCGCAAGTTTGCAATGCTTTCATGCCACTTAGGGAAGCGAGGGTCGGAGCCCTGGCGACGGGCAGGGCAATTCCCCCCCCTCGCCGACCCCCTTGGTGTGTGCCCGCTCGCGACTCTCCCAAAGCCAAAGAGATTTAGTCTTGGTGGCGATTAGCGAGAAGTGTCGTCAATCGTTCAAATTGCAAACTGAACATCACAACTCGTTGACTATTGTTGCCCATGTTGGTTGACTATTGTAGCCCGTGTAATTTCGCATGGTCTCAGCGAATCAATTGCCACAATTCGTCGTCGATAGGAGGGATAGACTCGCGACTGTTGGCGGCTATGGCACACTCGAAGCCGTCTGCCACCTGCTCGAGCAACTGAACGATATCGTGGCGACGACTGGCCACGTCACTCACCTCCCAGCGGTCGTCCGGCTTTACGAATAGTCGCGTCTGTGAGCGTCTGTCATCGCTGAGAATGCTCCAGGCTGGCGAGCGGACCCACCGCTGCATTCCCTGCGTGGCTGGAGGCTTTACAACTGCCAGCCGATGATGGTTGGGAATCGTCGCCTGCAGCGTCGTCTGCAATTGCAAAATGCTTCGCCCCCACATGGATTCGTCAGCGGTAGCTTTCTGCGCTTGCCAACCGGCTCCTAGCATGCAATCCAAAATACTGGGTGTCAGGTCAGGCAATTGGCATAGCTCTGACAAACGGTAGCCAACGGGTAAACCGTAACCGGGCTGCACGATCGCCACGCAGGCAAGTTCTTCTCCGTATAGCTGCGGCTCCTGCCAGCCTACATGGCCGTGCTCCCCCAAGGGTACTCCACCAAGTCCTATCAAAACCGTGCTCCATGGCTCAGGCTCCGCTGACGACGAGCGGGCAGCCAACAACAATTCCAGCGCGTGATCTACGACCGCCGCTTGGGCAGTCGCCACTTGCCCCCAGCCAACGATCAGGTCAGGATCGGTGTCTTGATCAACTTTGATGGCTGGTAGTTCCGCTGAAGAGGGTGGTTCTGGATCGTCGGGATCAATACAACGCAAACGCATTTCTATCGGCGCGTCCCAAGGCCAACGAAGACCACGGCTATGAACCCAGACCAAGCCTGTCAACTGCTGGGACATTAGGTCTGCCGCTGCAGCGAACAACCCCAGCACCGCACATTCGTCTGGCTCGCCGCAGGCAGCTGAGTTGATCAGTACAGGAACCAAAGTGACATTTGAGCAGCCCAATTGCTCCGCCAATAGCGCTACATCAGGGCAATCGGTGATCAGCGTCGCCTGGCCTGAAGCCGGTTGATTCTTGAGAAATCGCCACAGACTCCATGCGCTACGCTGTTGGAGTGCATGACGGCCCGTCCACAAACTCTCCAATTGCCGCATGGGTTCTTGGGAATCCACAAAGCATTGGTCCAGAACGATACCATATGCGGCAATTCGGTCGATAGTTGGCGTCGTGGCCTGGCTGGCACCGTAGGCGCCTATCAGGCCCGTTGCCAGGCCTTCGATGGTAATTACGAGAGTGTTCATCGACAGCATCTACCTACAATCGCCACAATCGGAAGCCGCGGGCCGCCGATCAAATTTCTTTCCTTCAGCTCAAGTCTAGTGAGTTTACAGGTGACCTAAGCTTTGGTGAACGTGCCCGACTGGCAAAGTTGCCCAGAAGTTCCCCAAGCACGAGCACTCAGTTGCAGAGGCAATCAAAGACTAGTTCCTGAGGCAATAGCTCTTAAGCACCAACGCACGGGTTTTCTGATATTTGAAGAACCGTGGTTAACGTCAAAGCGGCTAATAATGCGGAAGAACTTCTGCGTGGATGCACAAAACGCTGGAAAGATCGAATCGTTGATCCAACTTAATACTCAAATGCGGCCATGATCAGTACGCCAAATCCTGCTTCGACACCAAGCGAAATTCCATTCGCTACATCCGCTTCGCCAGCCAGGCCTGGTGATGGATTGCCGACTGGCGCTGCAGTTGATACAGCAATGGGACCTTCGACACAGTCAACCGTACCCCGACCGTCCTCCACGCCAGTGTGGGGCACCAACTTTGCCATACTGGATATGCCAGGCGCTATTGCTTTGGCAGAGCAGGTGATCCGAGCTGGCCATCCGGAATATTTCGTAACGGCCAATCTGAACTACTTGATGTTGGCCGAGGAACATCCGCGACTTGACGAAATCAATCAACGCAGCATCGCCGTATTGGCCGATGGCTTTCCAATTGTCCAGCGCAGTCGATTCTCGGTTCAACCTCTGCCGACGCGCGTTGCCGGTGCAGATCTGATCGTGGAGCTGTCACGCTTGGCAGCTGATCGGGGTTATAGGATTTTTTTCCTTGGTGCTGCACCTGGAGTTGCGCGGGCAGCCGCTGACCGGCTCGTTGAAAAATTTCCTGCGCTGCAGGTGGCAGGCTGCCTATCGCCCCCCTTTGGTACGATCACCGCGGCCGATCACCAGGCGTTGCTCGAAGAAATACGACAAACTCAACCAGACATTCTGCTGGTAGCCTTTGGGCAGCCCAAGGGAGAATGTTGGATTTTCGATAACTTGTACGAGCTAGGAATTCCACTCTCTGTACAACTTGGTGCATCGTTCGATTTTCTAGCTGGTACTGCGCGGCGGGCACCGGTTCTCTGGCAGCGCATTGGCTGCGAATGGCTATATCGCGCTCTGACTAACCCGCGACGTCTGGTACCACGTTACGTCAGCAACGCTCTTTTCTTGGCACGTCAACTTCTTCACGACATTACCACTAGTGTCAAGAATTGGAAATTCAGTTCCACATAATCCTTCCGCAATATTAGCCGCTGC
>JAGQPR010000108.1 GCA_020426625.1 Planctomycetales bacterium | reverse complement strand
ACTGGTACTGGTTGTTGAGCTCCCGCATCCGCTGTTGCCGCAAGGTTTTTACTCTCTTCATCGGGCTGCAAGTACTCATCCAGGGATCTTCCTCGGATGTATTGCATGGCATAGTAATGAATGCCTTGATCACAGCCCGTGCCGTAGATCGCGACGATATTTGGATGCTGCAAAATGGAAGCGGAATGGGTTTCGACTTGAAAGCGTTTGAGTTGCTTTTTGTCGAGACTAGCTGCCAGAGGCAAGATTTTTAGGGCAACGATGCGATCCAGAGACGATTGCCGGGCTCGAAATACGATCCCCATGCCTCCACGACCAATCTCTTCGAGAATCTCAAATTCTCCCAACTTGCGTGGAATCGAAGGATCAGGCTGTAAGCTCTCCTGACTCATTTGGTTTACGATCTGCAAAGACTCCAGTACTTCTCTGACGACCTGTTCTCCGCCAGGTAAACGACTTGACAATTCCTGGATGTCCGGCGTCTTGCCACTAATAACTATTGCGTTGTATTCATCAACGATTTCGGCCAATGCCATTTCGTGAAACTCACTTGAAGTTTCAGCGAGTTTAGGATCGTTCATTATTGTAGATGGTCCATCAGTCCCAGCCGCTTAGTGATTGAACGTAAACGCAACAAGGCTCGACCGAATCGCTGACGAACTGTGTCCGCAGGTAGATCCAACAGAACTGCAATCTCTGCGTAGGGTCGGTTTTCAAAATGCCTCATCAGCAAGACCTCACGGTCGGTGCTGTTCAGCTCACTCATCGCATCCTGGAGCTTGGATCTTAGCTCCTCCGCTTGAAGATGAGCACTTGGAGACGAACCCTTCGACAGGATTCCTTGGGCAAGCGCGGCGGAGGAACAATCGTACCAATCTGTTTCCCGATTCAAAGTTCTTTTCGAGGAAACGAAATGACGCCGGTAGGCTTGGATTAGCTGCTGATGAGCAATGCGCAATAACCAAATTCGCGGTGGTAGCGACGGACGGGTCTCCAATTGCTTCAACGCCGCGAGATGGGTTTCTTGGACCAAGTCTCCAGAATCGAGTCTCCGACGCAACTTTGTGCAAACCCTGCGATCGAGGAATGCGTAGATCTCGGCGGACGCCTCCGCGAAAATTCGCTCAAAGTCTTCGATGGCTTGTGGGACTGGAGTCGCTAGAGAATCGCCAAGAAGGTTCTCGGTATCGGAAGTTTCCATAGGGCTGCACTCGCTGAAAAAAGTGCGAAGAGCCGATTATTGTAGCCTGTTTTAGTTTGAATTCACACAAAGAAAAGAACTTGCAGGTTTTTCGAAATTTGGCTGTCACAACGCCGCTAAATTCACAAATCTATAATTAGAGAAGGAACTCAGTTCAGTTCTCAATCACGAAAGGTTTCAAGCCTTTTTCGAAGGAGGTTGAATAGCTGGCGTTTGGGATTTTGGCCAAACGGACAGGTTCACGACCCTCTTGGGTAAAGTTGTTTTGTCTGTAAACATGTCGAACCCTGACGAAAAATGGACACAGCCGCGCGGACCAGATTCTATATCCGGAATCGTTCTGGAGCAAGATTCACGATGTTCGCAAGCGTTATTCGCGTCCATTTACGAAGAGCTTTATAAGCTGGCAAACGACCGACTTCGACACGAAGTTCCAGGGCATACGCTGCAGCCAACTGCGCTTATCAACGAAGTTTTCCTGCGACTTGTTGCGCCGGATGGGATGCGACTGTGGGATAGCAAGGCCCATTTTTTTGCGGCGGCGGCAAGAGCCATGCGACAGATACTGATCGATAGCGCTCGACGCAAACACGCCCAAAAGCGATTTCCCCATGCCATCCGCGTTGATTTTCCAATGGATGAAGCGGAGCACGTCTTTGACGATACGGCGTTGCTCGCATTGCATGATGCCCTGACAGAACTGGAGAAATTGGATCCCGTAAAGGGTCGACTGATCGAACTTAGATTTTTTGCAGGACTCGACAACGAACAAATCTGCGAATTGCTTGAGATTTCTCGGGCTACCGCCCATCGCTATTGGACTCAAGCGAGAGCTTGGCTCTTTCTCAGAATCTCGGGACAAGAGACCACTTAGAGTGGTGCTGGCCCCGCCTTCTTTCTAACGCGCGTGCCTGGAGCCTTTGTGACTGCGTGCTCGTGAGCTGCCGTTAAAAAAATTTTGCAGAACCCTGAGACATTTCATTTTGTTTTGCGCATTGAGTTTCAGCATCGTTGGCGCTTCGTTTCTCGTCTCTGCTCGCCAACCCCAAACAAACATTCATGAGGCAGTTGGCCATGCGATCTAAGCGCACTGGAAAACCGGAAACGTCCCCAAGAGGTCATCGGAATTCCTTGAAAAAGCGACGAAACAAGGATAAAGCTTCCATCTTCCGCAAATGGATTCAGTTGGAAAGGCTGGAGCAGCGATGCCTGCTAACGGTCTCCAGCCAACTGACTGGCGGCATCCTGGATATTAATTTCAGCGAGGACAAAGATTCAGCGGAGATCTCAATCGTCGGTAGTCAGTTGCGAGTAACTGCCGATGGAAGTACGACCGCCTTTTCGACGCGCGACATTAATTCACTCGATATTGACAGTCTCGCCGGAAATAATCAGAGCTTAACGTTCTCCGGAATTCTCAACTTAAGCGGTTCGGTCGACATCCAAGGTATCGAACAGGTTGTGTTTGCCAGTGGAGACTACACGGTTGGCTCAGCATCGGTCGTTTCCCCCGGCACGATTGAATTCAGTACCTTCAACCTGACCGCTGGCGGCATCGTCTCGCTGGAATCAAATCAAGTCTTGACGGAAACCGAAAATGGACTGCTCGGATTCTTGGGTGCCGTCGCCGAAGCCGAAAATGCAATCACGATTAACCAATCCAATATCACCGGCGGCCAAATCACTATTTTGGCACACAATGAAATCAATGCCACAGCCGATGGTGATCAAGATGAGGATGTCAATCGAGACTTTGCCCGTGTCAAAACTGTCGGTAGTGCAACAATCCTGGTGACTGGGGGTAGCCGACTCGCTTCGACTGGACTTCTGAGCTTGCTGGCCGAGGCATTGCAAACAGTCGATGCCACCGCCATCGCGCATCCTACCGGCGGCAACACGAACCGCGATGCAGCACTGGCGCTGACAAATGTCTCAAGTACCGCGGCGATAGAGTTGGATCAGGCAAGTGAGCTCTCGTCCGGCAACGAAACTGTGATTGAGGCACGTAACGTCGTAACGGTCACCACTACAGCGGATGGATCCTTGGCCGGTGGAGGAGGCAAGGGCGGTATCGCCTCGTTGGCAGAGTTCGATGGAGTCACGACCATTGTCATTGGAAACAATGTCACCATCGACGCTCAAAGTGTTACGCTGGATGCAAATTCTGTTGCCAATCTGTCGACGACCGCCAAGAGCACAGCGGGAGGCGCAACTCAGAATGATCCAACCACCCGAGAAGATCTCGACAGCAGTGGCGCGTCCACGTCCAGTGGCGGACTCGGTCTCGCGGGCGCCTACGCCAGGACCAAGTCGAATCGCAAGACTGAAGTATCTATCAAAGATGGTGCTTCGATAACCACCAAGGGCGGAGTTGTCGACGCGACCTCCAGTGCGGATGGAACCATCGTCACCAACGCAGATGGCAGAGTTACCAACAATGCAGGCGAGGAGGGTGATGGCGTAGGGGTGGCCATTGCGATCGACCGCGCTACCAATAGTAATCGCGTGGAGCTGTCCGGCTCAGTTAACATCGAAGCAGTGGAGTTCAATGTATCGGCAACGACGACTGAGGGTGACTCGCACACAACGACAGCCACCTCCGGGACTGGGGCGGCCAACGTTGGCTTTGCGGGAAGCTTTGCACGCACTAATGTCGAGAGCGTTTCCGAGGTAGTACTTAGCGATAGTTCCACCCTAAATGCCAACGGAGCGACGGTCGTCTTTTTGGCCGACAGCCAACCAACCATCGTTACCGAAGCTAAGCCAGTGGGAGCCAATAATGTCTCTGCCAAGAAGGGGATAGGGGCATCGATTGCGGCCAGCAAGCTTACCAACACGACTCAAACGCGAGTTGGCGAGTTCTCTGCTTTGAACGGCGCTGCCAGCCTAAGTTTAGATGCCTCTGCAACCGACAATGTCGAAACAAAATCAACGGTGGGTGCAGAAGGCGGTTCTGCGATCACGCCCGGCAGCGCAACGGCTGTCGTTGATTCAAATGTGTTCGCTTTCTTGGATGCTGGTGATCGTCTTTCCGTCGCCGGCGACGTTCGCCTCAATACGGCTCATGGCGGTTCGGTCGTCTCGACGGTTGCGGGCGACGTCTTAGCGGAGCAGGCGGCGATTGGAGGGTCATTCGCCATGAATGATGTGGACGTCGACAGCCACGCTTTGATTTTGAGATCTTTATCGGCGGAGGGCGACATCGCCGCTAATGCCACTACGTCGGGGAATGTACTGGCGGAAGCGCGGGCCAGCGCCAAAGGAACCGGAGATACCGATCGGACTTCCGACGATGCATCGAATGCGGAACTTGCCGCCGCCGGATCGGACAAAGAGGCACCTTCAGCCGATGCCAAGGGCAAAGTGACTGCGGGTGCAGCGACTGCTCTTAACTTAGTATCTATCTATGCCACTTCGAACATTGGAGATAGAACCCAGGTTACTTCGAGCGGTTCCATCGCTCTTTCCGCCGCTAATTCGGTGGATAGTTCGGTCAAGGCGGATGCCAGCGCCGTGGGCTCAGGGACTACGGAAGACGGCAACACAACTGGCGGCACAGATCGGGGACTTGGCATTGCCGTGGCGATCAATTCCGCCGATGTCGCTGCAGATGCCTCGGTGGGAGTGTTGGCCACAGTCGAATCAAGATCGGGCTTGAAACTGAGCGTGACTACAGAGACGGGCTCAGAGGATGCCGTTCACCAGTTTTCGGCGGAAGCCATTTCGGGTGCGGGCGGAAGAAAGACGGGCTTTGCAGGTAGTTTTGCTCTCAACAAAGTTCATAATCGCAGCCAGGCGAATGTGTCGGCCAGTGCGTCCATCGACGTGGGTGAGGGGCCGCTTGAACTGACCAGTTCCAACACCGCTACCAACACCGCAAAAGCGACCCCCAGTGTCAATGCCACTGGAGAAACTCGCGGCGTCGGCATCTCCTTTGCATTGAACATCGCTGAAAACGAAACGCAGTCTCGGCTGGACGAGAGTGCTACGATCGCCGGCAACAACGAAGCTGACCAGGATACACGTCACAAGCTTGTGGCGGAGTCCAACCAGACTGCAACCACAGAAGCCAAAGGGGGTTCTGGCTCAGAGACGCAACCCGGCGAAAAGGCGCTGACTCCAGTTTTCGCGATCCAAGCGGTACGCAATGTAACGGAGGCTTCCACGGCGCCCGCTTCGAGCATCAATTTACAAGGCAGCCTGACGCTTGACTCGCAAGCGACCATCCGTTCGAACATTACTGCAGAAGGTACTGCTACTGCCGAAAACGCCGCACGCGGCTTGGTACTGGCGCTTGATCTGGGGGACAACCAAACCCATGCCAGCCTGGGTGGCGATGTAATTACCGTCGGTGGTATTTCAGTCAATGCGAACGCGGATACCGCGCAGCAAGTGGATGCGAAAGCCAGCGCCAAAGGTGGCGATATCAATCCGACTGAGGGTGGCACCGACAAAGACGTCGCGGATGCGAAAGCTGTCGCCAACCGGGCAGGCGCCAAGGACAACGGTCAACAAGCCAAGAAACTAAAAACACCCAACGGTCCAGTCTCATTTGCGGCGGCACTGGCCATTGGACTCTCCCGCTCCGAGACAAGTGCCAGCATCGGCGACGGCAGTAGTGTCAGCACGATCGACGCCCTGACTGTGACCGCCTCCGGCAAGTCTTCGTCCGCAGTCAAAGCGGATGCTACGGCCCTAACTGTCCAAGCCGCGCAGGGAGAAGAAACCCCTGCCAATTCTGACGACGCCTCGGGACGTGGGATTGGTGTTGCGATTGCGATGAACATCAGTAGCGTCAGCACGCTCGCGGAAGTTGGCGAAGGCGCTCAGCTTCAATCTCGGGGATTGACGGTTTCGGCGAAAACACCTGCAGAGGAGTCTAGCGACTTTAGCGTCGAGGCCGTTTCAGGTGCAGGCGGTGGCAAAGTGGGCGCTGCCGGCGCTTTTGCCTTGGACGTGATTCACAACGATGTGATAGCCCGCATGGATGCTGCTTTGGTCGACGCCGGAAACACTCCCATCGTCGTCAGTGCCAATGGCAAAGCTACCTCTTCCAACAAAGCCACGCCCAGCGCCGTCGGCGAGAAGCGCGGAATCGGTGCATCATTCGCATTAAACATCACCAACAACACTACCTTGGCCGAGATCGGTGACAATGCACTCATTCGTCGCTCAGGAACGCTGTCCGATGCTGGGGCAACGAACGTCAGTGTGACCGCCCAATCAGACAACTCGACCTCGACGGAAACCAAGGGCGGAGCAGGAGCCGAGGACGAGGCGGGAGAAAAGGCGGTGACGCCTTTGTTCGCGATTACCAGTGCGCGAAACCAGACCACAGCTCACTTTTCAGGCGACGATTCCGCGACCAGCCATGTCTCTGGCGACGTCCTTGTCCAGGCGACCCACGTCGGCAACACTTCAACCAAATCAGAAGGGTCTGCCGTAGCCAAGGACACGGCGGTCGGCTTGGCTTTTGGGTTTGGTTTTTCGAATGATGAAGTCATTGCGGAAGTAGACCAGAATTTGCTGGTCGATGGTGACATCTCCATCCTGGCTTCCAACGCAGCCACCAGCGTCACAGATGCAAAAGCTAGTTCACGCGGCGGAAAACTGGATGCAGCGGCTGGCGACGCCGACAAGAATGTCGCTGATGCTAAGAAAGAAGTGCGAGACGCAGACGGCCAAGTGATCGATGACGACGACCCGCTGGCCAAGTCGCCGGATGGATCGATGAGCGTCGCCGGAGCTTTGGCCGTCAATATTGGCAAGGCCACGACCGTGGCTCGACAAAAAACCGGTAGCGATCTCACTGCAGGCGGCTCTTTGAATATCCAAGCTCTTGTTCAAGCCAATGCCAACGCGAAAGCAGATGCATCCGCGGTCACGATTCCTCCCGATGAAGTTCCCACTACGCTGCCAGATCCTTCCCAGACAGGCGTCGGTGTTGCCATTGGTATCAATGCCGCGCGCATCACTACCCAAGCCGGTATCGAAGGTAATTCGGAAACTTCTGCTGCCAGTATTTCAATCGATGCAGGCACGGACGCAGACAGCTCACAGGACAACAGTTTTGCCAGTGAAGCAATTTCCGGTGCGGGCGTTGATAAAGTCGGTTTTGCTGGAGCGCTGACGATCAACTTGGTTCGCAACAACGTCCTGGCCAACGTGGGCACCGGCGCGAACCTCGAGTTTACCAATGCCGATACTAGCAACAAGAACTTGAGCGTCACCAGTCGCAATGCAGCTAAGAACGAGGCCACGGCGACTTCATCGATCACCAACAGTCCCACCAAGGGAATTGGACCTGCGATTGCAGCGAATATCGCGGACAATTCGAGCGTGGCCACTGTCGACGATCAAGTTACCTTTGGCAGCTCGGTAAACGATCTGACCGTCACAGCGGATGGCAAGTACGACATGTCTACGCAAGCGATCGGCGGCGCAACGGCACAAGCGACTGCCCTTGGAGAAGGTGGCCGAGCCATTAGTCCAGCTCTCGCTGCCGCCTTCCACAACAATACAACACTGGCCTCAGCAGGCAATGGCCAGCTCTTCAATCAAGTCGATGTGGAAGGCAACCTGCAAGTTAAGGCAACACACGACAGCCAGACCAGCGGAGAGGCCAACACCGTCGTGAACGCCAGCGGAGAGGCTGCCGTCGGCACACCGATCGTCGTTAATGTCGCAATCGATCACGCGTCCGCCGTAACAGCGGGTGACTTCAACGTGGCAGGCAATGCCGAGGTCTTGGCTCAATCCAAAATTGATATCTCGGGCGATGCCGCTGCCAGTGTTTCTGGTTCCCGCGGAGACGATGACGAAGCCGCTACCATTCAACAGCGAGCCCAAGACTACTTGGATGGAGTTCGAGAAGAAATCGACAACGATCGCTCGAAGATTCTCGAAACGCTGGAAGAAGAATTCAATAGCGCCAAGGAAAGATTGAAAGAACTTGCGAATGCAGAACCGGAAACAACTGGAATCGCCGCTTCCGCAGTGGGTAACGTCGTCTTGTCCTCTACCTTAGCCGATGTCGGGGGTTCGATCGACGCCGCGGGCACAGTCAAGATTATGGCGGAAAGCGAACGCGACATTACAGCCTCGGCCGACAGCCTGGCGGCTAGCCCCACTTTTGCAAATGCGACCGGTGCGGCACTCGCCTTGAACATCGCTCGTCAGTCGATCGAGGCGAACGCGCATGGCCGCCTCCTGCATGGCGAAACAATTGAAGTTCAGGCTCGCAATCTGGTCGGCGATACGCATCGCGTCAAGGCCCGCGCACTCGCCGGTGGTGGTGCCAAGGAAGAGGGCAAAGCGGGTTCAATCGGACTCAACTTTGTAAGTGACCATACTTCCGCCTCAGTTGGTCAAAGTCACGTCGAGGGCGCTGTAGTCAACATGAATGTCAGCGCCGATTCGGGCATCGAGATTTCTGCCAACAGCGATTTGGAGATCCAGAATGTAGCGGGCGCGGGTGCATTTGGTTTTGAAGAGGATGCCTCCGGGGGCGCGCTGGTAATCAACTCCATTCGAAATACGACCGAAGCCCTGACGGGTGACTCCACGACTCTCGCCACGGGCGGCACCCTATCGATTACAGCCAACAGCCATCTCGCACCAACTCAAGGTGATCTTTTCGGAAATCCTCTGGCTCTGGCGGCTAGCGGTGCCGCTGGTGGCGATGATGCCCATGCGGGAGCAGTGGCGATCAATCTATTGCTAGAAAACACCCGAGCTGAAATAGGCGACGACAACACAATCACGACTACTGAAATACCTTCAATTCGGGGCGTATTGAAGCCTGGGAATGTCAACATCCATGCCAGCAGTTCCGACAACCTCAGGACCGGAGCTGGATCGATCGCAGTTGGCCTCGAGGTTGGCAAAGGCATCGGAATCGCAGCCAATATCGTCACCAAGAATGTGGATGCCCAAATCGGTCAAGCCACTGAGGTCAACGCGCAAGGAAGCATCGTCGTCGCTACCGAATCCGCGGAGGACGTCTTCTCAATTGCTGCGGCACCGTCATTTGGTGCCGGTAGTGCTCAACCATCTTTCGGTGGTGCCATTCAATTGACTTCGCAAGTGGTCAAGGCCAAGTCAGAGGTCGCAGCTGATGCAGTTGTTTCGGCGCGCGACAATATGCAAGTCACCTCCGATCACGAACTTCATTTGGATGTGATCACGGGTTCAGGCGCGGGCTCCTCCAGCGATGCGCGTGCAGGTTCGCTGAACATCGTGTCCGTGCTGGATCGCTCAGAGGCATTGATCGGAGAAAATGCACAGATAACTGTGTCGGGCAACCAAGGCCTCACTGTTTCTGCCACAAGCAACGAGACGGTACTTCCGGTTGTCGTGGGCGGGGCAGCGGGCGGTGGGACTGCGAGTGCGGCATCCGCCAATTTGATTTCCATTGATGAAACGACTTTGGCGTACATTGATGATGGCGCTCAGGTGATTGCGAAGAATGTTACGCAACCCGGTTCAACTTTTCCTGGAATAAACGTCCAGGCAACAGACAACTTGACGCTGAATACGGCCGCTGGTGTCTTGGTTGGCGGGACAAAGGGATTTGGAGGTTCGTTGGATGCAGTGCGTGTCGTCAAGAGCACGCAAGCCTTTGTGGGAGGCGGCACGACTCTTGACGCCGATCAGAACATTAACGTCCAAGCCCGCTCAACCGAAGACATTTTTTCGGTAGCCGCTTCCTTGGGCTTGGCCGTCTCTTCCCAGCCAGCAATCATGGGATCGTTGGCCGGTCATGTCGTGGATATCACCACCGTCGCTGTGTTGGGAGACAACCCGCTCGATGAAGTGCCTCCATCAGCTCCTGCCAACGTACATGCGGTGGGCAACGTTGTCGTGTCGGCAGACGATGCAAACGAAATGGACTTGATCGACGGTGGTGTTGGTATCTCCGCAGGCGCCGCGGCAGGAGGTGCAGCCGCAGTTCATGTAGTCCGCAAACACACAGAAGCACTGATCGCACCCCAAGCCCAAGTCAATGCCGATGCTCTGCGGGCAGCTTCGACCGTTGCAAATGGTAGGTTTGATATAAGCTTCCCCAGCACGGGATTCGAAAATGGTCGTGTGGCTGTTCCATCATTTAACACTTCCAATGACAATGACCAGGTTCTTACCGATCTCAGCCTAACACGACCCCGTCAGGTTTCCACGCAAACCGAGAATCGTCGAGGCGTGGTCGTCACAGCGACGAATCGCGACGATCTGGCCTCATTCGTCGTCGGCGGCGGTGCAGGGGCGGGTGGCTTTGCCTTTGGTATTTCGACTCCTGCAGCGGTTCTTCGCGTCGATACGATAGCCCGCGTTGGAGAGAATGCACAAGTCAACGCCGACAACCAAGCAGCCGCGGGTTCGAACCAGTCGGTATTCGTAGCAGCAGCTAGCGACTATTCGCACCTGGGCTTATCGGGAGCACTGGCCGCTTCTGTGGGAGTGGCCGTTGCCCCCGCCGGTAACATTGAGTCGACCAAGCTCAATACGTCCGCATCGATTGGAGAGAATGCTACCGTCAAGAGCAAGCAAGACGTGCTGGTGCAAGCGAATGCAACAGAGGATTCGCTGCTGTTGACTGCTTCGGGTTCCGCATCGGGCAGCGCTGGCGGCAATGGTTCGGTAGGTGTCTTTACCCTGGACAACGAAACCTATGCGTTCATCGGGGCCGGCGCTGAGGTGAATGCCGGCGGAAATGTGGTCGTCAAAGCAACAGATGTCACCGATTTGGACACGATCGCAGGTGCGGCTGCCTTTGCCTTGGCGGGAGGATTCAGCATTTCGACCAGCGTCAACGTCTTGCACAAGGATACCCAAGCTTTCATAGCCAACGACGCGCAAGTAAACGCCGTTGGGAACGGCGCGGGAGTCAGTGTGCATACGGATGTAAGTGCAAATGCTCTGGCTACAACAACCGCCAACGGCGTCGTTGTCGAGGCCTATTCCAAGGAATCACTGTTGAGCGTCGCGGCAGCTGGAGCCGCAAGCGGTGGCGTCGTTGGTGCGGGCAGCGTCAATGTCAATGTCATTGATTCTGATACGACCGCACATGTTGGCGATAGGGCGCAACTCAATACTGCCGCTGGTGCCAACATCGCCCAGTCCGTTCACATTGTTGCCGGTAACGAACTGGACGCTAGATCCGTAGCTGGCGGCCTGGCAGTCGGCAGCGTGGGCTTGGCTGGGTCCGCTGATATCGGAGTCGTCCGCAGCGATACAACCGCCTTTGTCGGCAACGATGCCTTGATAAAAGCTCGAAACGACATTGCCATCGATTCACTCGCCCGAGAAAACGTCGACAGCCTCAGCATCAGTGGTGGGGCCGGGTTCTTTGGTTCACTAGCCGCTGCTGTCTCCGTGCTGTCGATCGGTACTAAGTTTGATTCGACCTACTCCGACGATTCCAGCACCACCAACAGCCTGAATAACGGTCAATCGACAATCGATGCCCAAACAGGAAATACAGCTGGCAAGACTGGCTCGGTGCTTAGCCAAGGTCTGGGAACATACCAAGGCGTCAACGCACCCAATGCAGGAATCGCAACCCCCAAGACGCGTATCGCCGACATTCTGCGTGAAACGAAAACAAGTCTTGAATCAGAAATGTTGACGGGCTCGCAATTGACGACTGAGTTATTTAACGATTCCGATGCAACGGGTACTCAAGCCGAAGTGAAGCCGGGCGCGGTGTTGAGCGCCGGTGATGATGTAACCGTACTCGCCAAGTCCAATCTCGATATCGATGCTTCCACAGGATCGGTCGCCATAGCACTGGGTGGCTCTGTCGGTGCTTCGATCGTGGTTGGACGAACCCATCTCAAGACCGACACCTTGTTCTCAGGCACTATCGACACTGCGGATACAGTGACCATTGAGGCGCGACTGGACAACAACACAGACGCAAACGCCATTTCGGCTTCCGGAGCAATTGGTGGTGCGTTAGGCGCAGTTGTCTCCACGATCAAAGATGCCAGTGCCACCACGGCGCGCCTCGATGGTTCCGCGACGGACCCCTCGCAGATACAGCAGGCTGGCCAAGTCAATCTGATCGCCAATAGTTCAACCAACTTGACGAGCACGACGGGGCAAGGCGCCATCGGTCTGGGTGCGGCAGCGGGAGTCACGGTTACGAAGGCAATCGCGGAAGGTCAGACAAAAGCCTTGCTGGGTGATCATGTCGAAATTGGCAAGACCGCTGGAAAAACGGTGGGGGCAATCCTGGTCGAAGCCAATGGGAAAAGCTCGATTGCCGCAGAAGGCACATCCTTGAGTGCTGGCATCGGCGCCTCTGCCAACTTTAACTTTGCCACGGCGGAAGCCGTACCGACGATCGTAGCAGCCCTCGGAAATCGAGAAGCCAGCTCGAATTCCAACATTCAAGTCTTGGGCAACGTGCAAGTCAACGCAGTTTCCAACACAGACGCCGATTCAAGTATGGCCAGTCGACAACTCGCCGGCGGTGCTGCCTTTGGATTCAGCCGTGCCAAATCTATCGTCGCACCCGAGATCGAAGCAGCCATCGGTCGAGCAACGAACGTTCAGGCTGGTGGCAATGTGTCGGTTGGTGCCGAACACAATCTGCCTACGATCACATCACAGTCTGGTGCGACAGCATTTGCGCAGTCATCTGGAGGCGCAGCCTTTGCCTTTAACACAGCTCGCGCTTTCACAGAAGCCAACGCGATCGTCGATGCAGTCCTGTATGGAGACTCCTCCGTCGTGGCCGCAGGCAATGTCGTGATCGCAACGGATAGCCATAATCATGCGGTCACCACTGGCGGGGCTGCGACCGGCGGTGTAGCGACATTAGGTGGCGTGCAAACAGATGCAAGCGTGGCGGGGGTAACCGCTGCAAATGTCGGAATCGGGGCATCGGTCCAAGCGACGAACCTCGACGTACACTCACTGTCGACCGATCGAGCTATTGCCATCGGCACGGCCGCCTCGCTGGGCGTCGTATCCGGTAACGCAATCCAAAGCAAAGCCGAAATTCAGCAAGGCTCTCGCGAAGTTTCGGTCGCAGGTCCAGTGGGCGGAGTCGAATTTGTACTGTTGGCGCCAAACAGTTCGGTCAGCGTGCGTGGAGCCAACATCGCAGTCTCGGGTGATGTGCGCATTTCCGCCGACCAACTTGCAGAGGCCGACGCGTTTTCCAAAGGTCAGTCCATTGCCGTGGGTTTAGTGGCTGGTCTATCCGAGTCCGAAGTTAGAGTCACACCCCGAATTGAGACGGTAGTCGATGCTGGCACCTCGATCGACGCTGGCGGCAACATCAATATTCGGTCGAACTTTGGAGATGGTTCGGCTTCCTCTGTTACAGCCCACTCCTTCCCAGAGTCCGATGCCACGGCGACCGACGGCATCTCGACCGCCTTTTCCAAAGGCTCAGGAGGCGCCTTGATTGGAATCGTGGGATCGACTGCCATCAGCACTCACAAACCGGTACTCACGACCCAAGTTGGCGTCGGTGTGGCGATCGACGGCTCCAACGTGAATATTACTTCTGAATCCGATAGCGCATCGACTGCGATTGCCCGGAACGTCAACGGTGGCCTGGTCGCGCTCGGTTCCGCCAATGCCACTCTGGATATGAGCGAGAGTTTATCGGCCACTGTGACGAGTTCCAACGATCCTGGCCCCAACACGCTGATCCATGCGGCCAACAACTTCACACTCCGAGTCGATTCCGACCAGGACGGCGATGCTTTTTCAAACGTGCGATCTGCGGCTGCGATCCCGAACGGAAAAGCGACTACGATTATTCAAGCCAACTATGACCTTAACGCTTCTATCGGTGACTTTGTTGACGTCGCAGCGGGCAATACCATTCGAATTGAAAGTGAGATTGACGGAGCGCAATTTGGTGCCCAGCGCACGAACGAGCCCAACGATCCTACGGAACGTTTTGGTGCCAATGCGCACACCGACATTGCTGGGGTCGACTTTGACGCGTTCGCATCGTCGACTGTACGACTCGGTTCTGAAGCCTCGGCTGCACAAACTTCAACTGGTTTGGGACGATTTTCGTCGCTGACCGCTCCCAACGTATTCATTGTTTCGGACGTTACCGACTCCGACGTGAAATCAGACGCCAATACTCGATCCTTTGGCGGCGGAGGTACACTGCTTTCGACAGCTCTGGCGGAGACCTATCTGAATACACGCGTGCACATCGATACAGATTCGATCATTGACGCTACGAAAGTGACCCTGCAATCGCTCAATGGCTCTGGCCAGGGAATTGAATCCGAAGCGGAGTCAACCGCCGATAAAGATGCTCTTTTTGGCAATCCGTCCGCGAGTGCAACCAGCATTATCGATACGCAAGCTTCCCTGACAGCGGATGATCGAGCCAGCATTCGTACCCGAAATCTGACTGTCGTTGCCGACGCCGAAACGGAGAATCAGGCAAGAGCTTTGGAAAACGGATTGGTGCGTGAGAATAGTGGGCAGGTCTCACTGGCGACCGCGCGTGATCGCAATATTGTCTGGAATGCAGACGTGCTCTTGAAAGGCGCCAACTCGCCGAAACTAATTGTCGAGGCCAACGGCGCCACCGGAGCGACGGTGACAACCGCCGAAGGAGTCACCATTCAAGATACCGACTTGGTAACTCTGGGTAATGTGGCCGCTTCGTCGATCATCGTAAACCCGATCGTCAACGACTCCCAGTTTGGCAACGTGCTGTTCCAGATCCCGCGTCGCAATGGTGCCTTAGATTTCGGATCTCTCTTCGGCAGCCAAGGTAGTTTCACCGTCCAAAGAGGTTTTGAAGAAGTTGTCATCGAAAACCGTTCGAACAAACCCATGCAAATCGGTGCAATTCAGGTGCTCAACATGAACACACCGGAGGTTGACATCGATGTGCCCCTGAACCTCATCAACTTTGATGTCTTCCAAGACTTCGGGCAAACGAACATCGATATCAAGAACAGTACCAAGAGCGGTAGTCCCGGCTTGACACTTACCGGCATCGTGGACAATCCAGTGGGTCAAACGCATGTATCCTCCGCCGGCTCAATCGTGCGTTCTGGCAGTGGCAGGATCGTCACGAATGTCGCCGATCTTCAAGCGATCAATGGCAGCGTTGGCACCACCGCGAGCCGATTGCCGATCGATTTGATCGTGAGCGAAGGACGACAAGAAGACCTGAGCGTCACCGCATCAAGCTCCATTGGTTTGGAATTGACCGCACACTTCCGACAACAGTCCAATGGACAGCCCCTGGTTGCGCATGCTTCCGATCTGGTCTCCGGCAATTCGTCGAACAACATCTTGCTGCACAACAGTGTGGAAGAAACGGCGATTCGGACCGCGCCACTTCTGAGAGTCGACGAGATTCAACCGAATGTTCAAACGCTTGTCGTTTCTCATTTCCGTCAGGATGTGGCCAACCCTCAACTGGATTTGGGAGCTCTTGGCGTGAACGGCTCCCCCGTGATCTCGACTTGGGAATTCGACCAGCTGAAGGGCGCCAGTATTACAGTCGCTCTTCCGACTGCGGAAATCTCATCGGGTGCACTGACCAATATCCTGGGTAATACCGACCTTGGTGGAGGCTCCTTGACCGTAGCGACCAATGGCCACGTCGATTTGACCGAGTTGGCAGGCCCTATGCGCATCAGTTCGGTGACGACCACCCGGGGCGACGTGACGCTGAATTCACCGAGTTCGATCATTGTTTCTCCAGTCGATACAGCCGCAGATGTCGTAGGCACGCGGGTCAACTTGAACGCCACAACTTCGATCGGCACACAAGCTGCACCGGTCGATGTCAACTCCACGAATCTGCTGAACGCATCTGCTGGCGGCGACATCTTTTTGGTGGAAACGACCGGTAGTGCAAACATCGGTCTCATCGAGTCGACTGCCGGAAATGTGTCTATCACAGCCACGGCTGGTTCGATCTCTGACGCTCAGAATGATCCAGAGGCGGATATCGTCGGCAACAACATCGTGCTCACGGCATCCAATTCCAGTCTCAATCCTGCCCCTTCAATTGGAGCTTTAACCGATGCACTGGAAATCAACTCTGCCTTCTCCGCACCCGGCTCGGTCAGGGCAGTCGCACAAGGTGATGTTTCCATTGCGGAGATAGCCGGCAGTTTGACGCTTACCGAATTGCGTAGCACAACCGGCAACATTCGGGCGGATGTAGTGGATTCGGTCGGTACCGGCAGCAACCTAATCTTGTCTGGTGCACAAATCCTTGCATCTGCAGGTTCTGTGCAACTAAACGCGGGCGACGACATCAGCGCAGATTCAGCCAGCCAGGTCCAAGGCAGCATCATCAGTATGATCGCCGACTTCGGCGATGCGGATCCAGGGGTAGGCAGCAACGTTTCGTTGGCGGGCAGCTATACCGCACGGCCCATCGCCATTGCGACCGGTAGCGATGCCGATCAGCTGATATTCAAGCAGGCAAATTTCCAAGGTCCCGTGGTTGTAAACAGTGGTGCTGGGGATGATTCGATGACGCTCGATCGTTTGGCTCCTTTGACCACGATCAATAGCTCAGGCGTGCGTGATACGCTCACGATGAATGTCGGTCCCGGAAACAATACGGTTCACTTGCTCTCATCGTCGACCGGCGATTTCATCGGTAGTATTGAAGGTAGCGAACGCACTAGTTTCAACACTCTCAACGTGACGGGTACCGGTGCCAACGACGTCTTCCTTTTGAATCCAACTCAGTTCGCTGTGTTCCATGCGGGAAGTCCGACCAAGACCGAATTGTTGCAACTGGGCAATGTCATTGATCAAGTGAATGTTGCGGGACGCAGAGGCAACGATGGCTTGGCGATCGATCTGTCGACAGGCAATTTGGCCTACTCAGCGGGGGTCAACTTTGACGGCGAAGAAGATTCTGACACAGTCCTTATTTCAGGTTCGAACACCGCCGACTTGTTTGAATTGTCCGCCACCGGTCCGGATTCCGGGCAGGTCCGAGTGCAGGTTGGACAGGGTGAATTGTCAGCGCCCATCACTTTGGCTGCCACGGAACAACTGTCCGTCAACGGGCTGGATCCTACAAACAGCCCCGGGGATACCTTGCGCATATTGAGCTCGGTGAACGCGTTGCCCACTGTTCCTACCGGATCCTTGAGCACGCCTTTGCCAGTCCAATACACCAACATCGAGCAGATCCAGATCGGCCAGCAGCCGCAGACGGCAAATGACAGTATCGAAATACAGGAAGATCAAGTCGGAACGGTGAATCCTTTCTTGAACGATTCAGGTCTGGGGGACCTCCCCATTTCCATTACAATCGTTCCACCGTCGGTTGGATCGGCGATCTACCAGAATAACGGCACTCCGAACGATCTAAGCGACGATACTTTTGTGTATTCACCTCCACAGAATTTTTCTGGCAATACTTTCTTCGACTATACGATCGTTGATGCAAACAATGAACAATCGACTGCGCGAGTCTTCGTCGTCGTCCATGCCGTGACAGACAAGCCGGAAGTCGTTGCCAAAGATGCAACGGGCTTCGAAGGAGAGCCGATTCAACTGAATCTCTCCGCCCAACTGGTCGATCAGGACGGTTCGGAATCGCTACAAATATTGCTGCACAACGTGCCCGATATTGCTTTCTTTGTGGATGCGGATGGCAATCCAATCGGTAGAGATCTCGGCAAAGGCGACTGGGAATTCACCCCAGTGGAATTCGAAAATCCATTCGTGGTGGTAAGAGACAATGGCACCTTCGAGCTCGAGCTCGAGGCAATCGCTACGGAAGCTGACAACCGCGTATCCCAGAACGCCACCGCGAAGTTTGTGCTTACCGTCGGCAACTCCGCGCCTGCGGCGACGATCATGGAGGCTCCAGACTCCACCACCAAGGACGAAACAATTTTAGTGAGGATGGCCGCGAACGACGCCTCGTCGATTGACCAGGCCAGCGGCTTTACCTACCGCATCGATTGGGGCGACGGTTCCGATATCCAGGTCGTGAGGGGACAACCGGGTGTTGGCCCAACGGTACCGCATGTCTACACTCGCCCTGGCGTGTTCACGATC
>JAGQPR010000107.1 GCA_020426625.1 Planctomycetales bacterium | reverse complement strand
ACGTCAATCGGTGTCTCTTGAACTCCGTCACCAACAGCGCACAAAGTTAGCCATTGTCCCGAAGCGGCTTGAATTACTACAGAAGCCCCGTGGGCATCTAACAAGAACCTGGTTCGATCCAGTAAGACACTCAGGAATTTCTGACGTGAGGCGGATGAGAGGGCGAGTTCCTCTAGCTCGTTTAAGAGTTGGTCTATTTCCTCAATACGCAGTGATTTGAATAGATCGCTTTGAGCATTGATGCTTCTGTTAGACATAGATAGCACAAAAGCCTCATTCTCCACCGTAAGCCATAGGGATCACTTAGGCATTTCGAAAAGTAGCCTTCATGAGTGGTCGCAATGAACGCACAGTCAAGCTGCCTAAATTGCCTTTCCTCAGGTCACCAGCGCCCTTGACGCAGGTTCGGAGCTGCCAGCAACGTTGAATGACCAGGATTGATGATGCAAGAATCGAAGTCTTACTACATTCATCAAGACATCAGATCGTCCACCTAATAGGCTCCGGTCCGCTTGTTGCCCCATCATTATACCTTTTTTCAGGGTATTGATCGCGAAGACTAGGCAGAATCGACACGCGCGCATTCATTGCTAGCAATGTCGTAACGGTCAGAATTAATCGAATTTGCTCAACTTGAATATTGGGAAATTCCGAAGTCAACCTTAGCTAGTCCCATCGCACACTGCGCAAGGTGGAAGAATCCACTGGGCTGCGGTTACATTTTTAGGACAGATCAATGCGGAAGAAGTACGGACCGCAAATCTCGAAACTGCTGCTTGCACTCGCAATCACGGGCGGCTGCGCAACGCGTGACAGGTTCGAATTCCGTCCCTACGACTTGTGCAATGTGCCTACCGTGCCGGCCGCCTGCGGTCCGAGCCAATTGAAGCTTGCTTCGGCAACGATTTGCAACGACTGTGGAGCGGGAATACCCGAGGCTTTCTCACCCTATGATGTTGACGAAGCGCTGTTAGGCGCCGAAAACGTCATTCCTCTTACGTTGCAGGAATGCATTAACCATGCCTTGGCGACTTCGACCATCATGCGCGACTTGGGCGGCACGATCATTCGAACCCCCGAGGGAGCTCTATCGACAATCAATCCTGCGCTAGCTTTCAGCGATCCACGGATTGGCGAAGAAGCGGCGCTCAGTGCGTTCGATGCCAATTTCTTCGCTAGCAACTTTTTCGAAGAAAACAATCGAAGGTTAAATAACCAGTTCTTTGGGGCTAACGGCTTTTTCAATCAGTTCCTGAATACGACGCAAGTTGGCGTCAATAAGCGGTCCGCGACTGGTGGATTGTTCAGTCTGCGGAATGTAACGGTAGGTGATAACAACAATCAGGCAGGTAACGCACTCGGTCGACAATCTTGGGATTCATTCATCGAAGCCGAAGTGCGTCAGCCACTACTCCAAGGGGCTGGTACGGAATTCAATCGTATCGCTGGCGTAGGTGCCCTGCCGGGGCAACTGAACGGAGTCTTGCTGGCAAGAACTCGCACCGACATAAGCTTGGTCGACTTCGAGCGTTCAGTCCGCGATCTAGTCGCTGAGGTTGAGAATGCCTACTGGGATCTCTACTATGCGTATCGCGATCTGGAAGCAAAAATCCAAGTTCGCGACATCGCGGAGAAAACGCTGCAGAACTACCAGTTGCGTCAAGAGCAAGCGTCCAGTATCGCGCAGGCGGAAGAGCAATTGCACCGCTTCCAATCCGATGTCGTAGACGCCCTAAACGGTCGGGCAATTGACGGCACGCGTACCAACAATGGTTCTGCTGGCGGGTCATTCCGTGGGGCGGGTGGCGTGAGAGTCGCTGAGCGCAAGCTGCGCCTGATGACTGGTTTACCCATCAACGACGGCAGATTGATTCAGCCGGTAGACAAGCCTTCGGTTGCGCCGGTGATCTACGACTGGAGCAGCGCCATTGCCGATGCGCTGCAGAGGCGCGAAGAACTGCGGAAACAACGATGGGTGATCAAACAGCGCGAGCTTGAGCTGATTGCCAACAAGAACTTTCTTAAACCACAGCTGGATGTGATTGGTCGCTATCGTTCGCGTGGGTTTGGGCGAACATTGACGCTTTTCGATACCGAACTGCAAGAATGGCAGATGGGTGTTGAATACAATTTGCCGGTAGGGTACCGACGGGCGCATGCGGCCGTGAACAATTCGCGATTGTCACTGGTGCGGGAGACCGAGATCCTCAAGGAGCAAGAACGGATTGTCCACCTGGGGCTAAGCAATGCCGTCAGTGAATCCAAGCGAGCGTATGAGAGTATGACGCTTCAGCAAAAGCGCTTGGACGCGATTGTGCGACAGTTGGACGCGCTGGAAAACAAGAATCGTTCGGACGAAAAACCTGAGTTGGATGTTCTGCTGGAAACGCATCGGCGACTGCTGGATGCCCGACTTCGATTTCACCAGGCCGAGGTTGAATACGCTTTATCGCTGCGAAACGTGCATTTTGAAAAAGGCACTTTGCTCGATTACAACAATGTTGCTCTGTCGGAAAGCATCACGCCCAGCGAAGCCCGCGCCGATGCCGCACAGCTGATCGAAAATCAAGACGGTAGCGTTCAATTCACGTCTCGCGACCGGATTCTCTCGACCGGCAGATAGCAGCCGCAAGTTCTCGGGTCTTCTCCGCGCTCCAGCAAGGCTTTCGAGCGATTGCTCCGCAGCCCCAAAAATGGGACCCTTCAATCCCGCTGCGCACAAGCAGACCGCTCGACACGGGCAGCAAGTATTATTCAACTTCGGGGTCTGGAACGTCGTCGTCGTACCACATGAACAGCATGCGGTAGGCAATCACGCACGCTACTGCCACGCTGACCTGCACGATCACGCTAACCAGGAAGGCGAAAGCGGCCAACTGCGTGTCGACACCTTCGTCGTAAACGAGTTGGGGAATTTCAAAGCCCAGCAGCCAACAGAAATGAATCAAGCTTAGATGCATCCCAGCCCACATTGATGAGAGGCTGTTGGGCGAGAGTAGGTAATCTGTAACCTTGTCCAACAGGGCTCTCGGGCCCGGCAACAAGGAAAATCCCACAAGCAGCATTGAAAAGATAAACAACCGCTTCAGGACGTGTCTAAGGTAGTAGCTGTCCATCGACGCAGTCCGCTGTCGCTTAGGCAATCCCTACCTGGCAAACAATTAATATAAGGGCGGGCCAATCCAGATTGGCCTTTTGAAAATTAATCAATTCAGCCTCAACAGTAACCTCGATACATAAGTTTTGCAACCAATCCCCCACGGAATAAGGGGCTTCTGTTTGCGATTCACGGGAACTAAAGAATCGCGCAAATTGAATGCTCGAAAGTTGGACTTCGGCAAACGCATGTAAGCTGTCTCTCTGTGATTCTCATCCGCGGATCGTTGGCCGATAACTTGGCTGTTTGTTCGGTCAATCATCTGAGCTGTACGTAATGTCTAAGTGAGCCCGAGTAGTTCTTCTGCAGATGATTATCGTCCTCGCGGTCGGCCGGAATTGCTGCGAGGTTGCGCATTGCGGTTGGCTTCGGCAGCCGCTGCTGCCTGCTGTTCGGCCTGCTGCTGTTGCTGTTGCTGTTGATTTTTCTCCTGTTCCTGGTTTTTCGGCGTCGAAAGCATGCGCATCAAGGCTTCCTTGACCGACTTGCCATTTACACCAGGCGGAAGTTGATAGACCTCGAAACCTCCTTCGGGGCGGGCTGCCTCATCGAGTTCCTTAATCATCTCCGTGATAATCTTGAGCAATTCCTGGCCTTCGGCGGACACCAAGATGGAATTCGTTATCGAATCGACTCCCATCGAAAGTTTGCCTTTGAAACTGAAATTCATGCCACCACCAGAATTTACGCTTGCTCCACCGGTCGAGCTGCGTTTGGCTTCGTCCCCACCGCCATTCTCCTGAAAGGTCTTGTCATTGGCGCTTAAAAGGTCGCGATAGGCTTCTTTCAAAGCATCGGCGATTGATTGGGCGCGAGAGTATTGAACGCGCACCAGCTTGGTGTAACGGGCATTGTCTTCCTCGTTTTCCTTCTCGGGCACGTCCCACAGAGCGATCAATTCCTTAATCGTCCTCCGATCGAGGTCGTCGGCTCCGATCACCACGATGGTGTTTGTGTCTATATCCGATATGAATCGCAGCGACGGTTTGTCTCCCAGTTGTCGAGACTCGTCCTTTTGATCTTCCATACCAAAGTAGTAGTACCGGTAGCGGTTGTCGTTTCTTTTGTCTTCGTCTTCGAAATACTCCTCCAAGCTGAGCTTTACCCACGTCGCGCTGGTATGTTTGATTTGAAAAACGTCGTAAGGTCGTTTGGGTGGGCGATTATTGCGCATCATCTCTTCCAATCGATCAAGGGCTGCGGGATCGTTCGATTGGATCACCAGATTGCCCGCGTTGTCGACCGAGATTCTTACAGGTGGAGGATTCATCGGACGTGCGCCGGTGTCAGCTTCTGCCGCGGTGAACTCCTGTGCTTTGGCGGTGGACGAAAGAGTAGCGCATGCGATGAGGCACCAGCCTATTAGGCACCAAGTGCCCGTTTTTATCGCTAGTCGCAGGCACATTGCGAAACTTTTGTGCTTCGATGTCAGGTAGGAAACTTTCATCCTGCTATTCGCGATCATCGACTTATCCACCATTTGTGTAGGCGCCGGGAACTAATATGCGTCAACTTTGATACGTGTGGGAGCATTTTGTGCTGGGACCGGGACGGTAGCCAACGCTCCCAATCGGCTGGATCTTGAGCTCATTATGACGACTCGCTTGGTATTATTCCACCTGTTTGTCGTTGAATACCCTTCAAATGGTTGATTGGCCAGCAAACAGCATCGAGCCAAGCGAGTGCATAATTGCGGAAAGAATTTGGTAAGCCTTTAGATGCATGTGCTCAACAAAATGCAAGATGTAGGGCAATCCAGACTGGATTCCGCGTAATGCAGCTCAGACTGGTCGCATCTTGGAAGCATCTGACGGCATTGGAGCTTTCCGCCCTACCGACAATTTGAGAAAGGTGGCAAAATGCTTTGCCGTTATATCAGGGCCCCCGAATCAATTGTCATTGCGTTTCGTGGAGGTCGCATACTAATAAGGAATGCTAATTATAATGTCATCGTTGAAATTTCGCTGTTGACGGAAACAAGTTGATGGGACCAATCAAGATTCGGCCCGTAGAATCCGCTAGAGACCGGGCTGCATTCATGATGATGCCGTGGGAGATCTATGGTGATTGTCCCAATTGGGTTCCGCCCCTTCTTTCCGATCAAAAGTCGATCTTAGACCCTGCTGTCGGGCCATTTTATCGCAACGGCGAAGTCAAGCTCTGGTTGGCAGAACGAAATGGAAGACCAGTTGGGCGTATCTCTTCACATCTAAGTGCGAGACACGACCAATTGATAGGAGGTAGCAAGGGCTATTTCGGCTTCTTCGAGTGTGAAGACAACCAGGAAACCGCGCGAGCTCTGTTCGAGGCAGCGGAAACTCACCTACGCTCGAAAGCCCGTACAGAAGTTGAAGGTCCCTATAATTTCACCATCTACGACGAGATCGGCATCTTAGTCGACGGATTCGATACGCCGCCAGCCATCATGGTTAGGCACAATCCTGCGTACTACCAACGGCTGATTGAATCTCTAGGCTACGAAAAGGCGGTCGATTGGCACGCTTATCGTTGTGAGGTCTCTCCGACACAGTTATCGGAGCGCATGGGCCGCATTGCGATGCGGATAGAGAACCGTAAAGAAGTCAACATTCGCGAAGTCAACCTGCGCGCTTACGACCAAGATGCGAGGACTGTCAAACGCCTATTCGATTTGGCCTGGCGCCAGAATTGGGGCCACATTCCGTTGAGTGATGAAGAATTCTGGTACGGCGCCAAGGGGCTCAAGATGCTGATTGTGCCCGGGCTGAGCTATATCGTCGAAGTGAAGGGTGAGCCGATTGGCATAGCGATTTCTGTCTACGACATCAATCCTTTAATAAAAAGGATTGATGGTCGATTACTTCCCTTCGGATTTCTGCGATTGATGCTGGGCGTCAAGAAGATGAAACGTTTCCGCATGTTGTTAATGGGCGTTGATCCCAAACATCGCGGTCGTGGGTACGAGATTGCGATGTATGCTAAGGCGATTCGCAAAGCCACATCGTTGTCTTTTGACGAAGCTGAAATGTCATTGATCTTGGAGAACAATGAGCCCATGATGCATTCGATTCAGCAACTGTCTTCGCAGTTGGCCAAACGATTGCGAATCTACAGAAAAGATCTTTGCTGACAGGGGAGGTCAAATTCGCAAAGGCGGCTATGGCTTCCAAATGTCGGCTAAATCCCGGATTGCGAGTCTAGGATTGACCCGACTGGATCTCTATCAATGGTCCCCGGCTGGCTTCGTGTTCTGTGACCGCTCGATGGCTTCGATTTGTTCAATCCGCCGTTGATGTCTGCCCCCTTCGAACTCCGCAGCCAGCCAGGTCAACACCAGATCGTCGACGGGGCGATCACCAATCAAATCGCCCGGAAGGCACAGCACGTTGACATTGTTGTGGCGACGGCACATTTCCGCCATGACTTCGTCACAGCAGTTTGCTGCTCGGACTCCGGCAAACTTATTGGCGGCGATGGCCATACCGATTCCCGTGCCACAAATTAGTATGCCGCGATCGCATCTTCCCGCGCAGATGTCACCGCAAACCAGCGTCGCAAAATTCGGGTAATCTACGCTGCTATCCCCTTGAGTGCCAACATCAAATACTTGGTGCCCGTTGGCCTGCAAGCAGGAGATCAATTTGGATTTGATCTGAATACCGCGATGGTCGCTTCCGATTGAGATGCGCATGGTTCACAACAATGAATCAAAACGTGATGGACGGAACGCCCTTAGCTTAGTCGATCTGCCACTCGGGAAACCACTCTTCTTCGCAAAGGTCGACCCAGGAACTGAGGTAGTTGTCAATTTCATCGGCACAGGCCTCATAATCTGCTTGGGAACCACCAAAGGGATCGGCAACGTCGCGGTTGGAGTGCGATAGCAACTGTACTTTCGCTGCCAATTCTGGGAAATGGTTGACGATGGCATTTCTGTGGGCGTTGGTCATGGTAAGTACGGTATCGGCGTATCTCAGGGCGTGATCGGTAAGCATACTACTTTGATGATCGTCGATGTTTAGTCCCCGTTTTCGCATGGTCTGCTTGGCCTCACTTGACGCCATGCCACCGGGAAAAGCATTCAGCCCAGCGGATGCAACCGTAAATGCCGACGGGGTGCGGTCAGCTATTTTGGGGAAGCGTTTATTCAGAGTACGCCGCAAGAGGGCTTCGGCCATCGGACTGCGGCAAGTGTTGCCCGTGCAAACCAGAAGTACGACCCATTCGGTAAGCCGTCCCAGTTGTTCCAGGCCTGGGTTTGCCAGTTGAATCAGTTTGCATTTGTTCTTGTCGATGCGAATCCTGGACGCAGGTACTGGCTCGGCTAATTCGCGATCACTAATGACAATTGCGGCCGTCCGATCCGCAGCTTCGGCAGCTCGCTTGCCACTTTGCACCGCCTGGCCACGGTCGTCAAGAAGGGGAATTCCAACCAGGGGACCCGGCAAGAGTCGTAACGCTTTTCCAAAGGCGTCATGAGGCGAAACGGACATCGCTACGAAGCCATCAACTGTTGAAACGAACTGTTGCACCGGATCTGGAAGTCCCGAAAGCAGACCGCTCTTGGCATCGGCCGGGAGTTCGATTTCCAGCGGCCCAGGCCAGCCCCGGCGAACGCAACGCTCAGCGACCAGTGACAATCCTGGCGCATAATCCAGCGCCTCCTGGCACGACCGAAGATACAACACACTGCAATCGTTCTGCGAACGTTGTGCCAGTTGTTCCACCGCACTGCTCTCTAAACCACTGCAGACTAGCTGATATCCCGCATCCGCAGGCATGACCACCAAACGACCCTCTGCAAGCGTTTGTACAATGCTGTGTACGACGTCGCGGGTGTCCTCTGAACTTTTCCAATCGATGATGCTAGGCATGAATTCCAATTTCAGTTTCGGCGTAACTAGTATTCAAGTGATGACGAAATTGTTGTCTGAGCCTCATAGTTGTCAAACTCGTGCCTGGGGTATTCACTGAAAATGGCACGCCCCGATCATTGTGACAACCTCGAAGAGTTGCCGTACAATGGGGACTATAATCCTTTTGAAGCCCTTTTGACAGCCAACACTTGCCGCCCATTGTTCGTGGTTGCCAAGCTTTGATCGCATTGAAACTCAAGCATATCTCTATGAAACCCGGCTGTTCCAGCTCCAATATCGGCATCACCGCGGGCGAGTTTCGGCCGACCCGCTTAAATCGCAGAGAGTTTCTCGTAAGCAGCAGCGCAGCGGTGTGGGCGGGAACTGTCTTGGCCGGTTCTGGCTGTACCACTCGAAGGTCAACCGACAAGATTCCCGACTTGATTTGGGGGCGACGCGGTTTCTCAGAGGGCCGGCTGCAAAAGCCCCGCGCGATGGCTATCAGCGACCAGGATGAGGTGTACCTAGTCGATATCTTGGGTCGAATTCAGGTTTATACCCACGAGGGCGAGTTCCTCCGCGGTTGGCGAACACCTATGATTGCGCAGGGCAAGCCGACTGGGTTGGCCATCGGCCAGGACGGTAGTTTGCTAGTTCCAGACACGCATTACTACCGCGTCTTGTTCTATTCGAGTGATGGAGTGTTGGACGAGAGTAGAACGATTGGCGGTATCAATGGTGATGGCCCAGGGGAATTCCATTTTGTTACCGACGTCGTTCAGGACGCTCGCGGCCATTTCTTGGTTGGACAATACGGACAAATAGACCGCATTCAAGAATTCTCCCCCTCCGGCGAATTCATCCGAATGTGGGGCACGCAAGGTAGCGAATTTGGAGAGTTTTCAAGGCCACAAAGTTTGATCGTTGATGGATCCGGGCTGCTATGGGTGGCAGATGCTTGCAATCATCGCATCCAAGTCTTCGATGTATCCGGGGCTGAGCTGCAACCCGAATTGGTGGACTGTTGGGGCAAACCTGGCAGTTTGTCGGGGCAGCTGCAATACCCGTATGGCTTGATTTTTGACCATGATGGTACGCTGCTCGTTGTTGAAAACGGTAACCATCGCGTGCAACGGTTCGACCGCAGCGGACGCCCGCTGGAGATGTGGGGAACCGTTGGCAAAGACCCCGGCCAATTCTTGAAGCCTTGGGCACTGGGATTGGATTCACAACGACGCCTGCAGGTACTCGACACTCAGAATCACCGCGTTCAACGATTTGATCTTGGTTAGGTGGCCACCCCTCCAGGATATTCTGGAAGAGTCGACTCGCTATCATTCGGGCTTAGACGGCGAAAGGACTCTGGCGAAACCGACTGATAGGTGACCCGCTGGAATAACATCTCGATGTCTCGCGACGGCTAGGGGGGCGTCACTCCTGGCGGTTTTCCTGCAATTCCTTCAAGCGTTTTTCCTGAACGGAGGCCATGTCATCTAGGCCAAGCTTGCGATACACGGCTGCGAGTTTCGAGCGGGTTTCGGTGCGTGTGTTGTCCAGCTCAAGCGCAGATTCGTAGCTCTCCGCAGCACCAAGGAAATCACCGTTGAGCGCCCGGATTTCACCTAAAGTGTCTCGATAATTAGCATCTTGCGGCGCATAGCTAATTGCCCGAGCACTCAACTTCAAGGCTTCATCAATATCCTCGGGAGTGGTCATCGCTAGCGCAAGAGCCAAGTTGTTAAGTATCATCGGGTTGTTGGGCGCCTGTTTGTCCGCCAGCTTCAAATGCGGAACAGCCTGTGAAATTTTGCCGTCCTGTAAGGCTCGCAGCGCCAGAAGTATGTGTGTCAACGCAGGCGCGAGACCATTAGCCAGTTGCTCTTCCAAGGCAGCCCTCAGCTTGGGCGTCGCTTCTTTTCCAGCAGTGATCAAACGGGCCACCTCGACACTTACTCCGGGGTTTGTAGGATCGCTGCGAAGCGCCGCGTCGAGCAGTGACAAGTTGACCGTAGCTCCTTCTCCACTCAGCTGTACCGACTTCAGATACTGACTACGATAGGCCTCGGAAACATTGCGCCGCAGTTGTTCGCTCACGGGATCTTTTTCCAGCCCCATTTCCGCAACTTTCAGTGCTCGCTCCGGTTCGTCTTCCAATAGAAAGAGGCTGGACAATTGGATCAAATCTTCCACGGTGGCCGAGCCGTCTTCCATCCGCGCCCGAATTTCCTCTTTGGCTGCCGAGGAGACGCGTTCCAACCGCTGTTTGTTGTCGTGCCGGGCAGCGAGCTGCGCCAAGGCGATGTTCAGTTTGGAATCGCGTTGCCCGCCCTGCTCTAGTACCGACATCGCTTCGCTGACCTTGTTCTGACGCTCTAAGAGATTCGCATAAATCAGCAGCAGGTCGGGATTAGTGTCTTGCCACTTGGCCGCTTCAGACAGGTCGCGATTCAACACTACGTCATCAGGCCTGACTTCACCCGTACGCAAGCGATCAATTGCCAGCCAGGCATGCGCTGGCGCAAAGCCACTGCGATCCTCTGGTGCAACGCGGCGCATCATCTGCTGCGCCTGGCCAGCTCGCCCCTTGGCTGCTAACTGCAAAGCAACGAGATAGGTAATTCGCGAATTTGAGTCTTGCAGCTGCAGCAATCTGCGCAACAGCAATTCCCCATAAGCGGACACATCGCCGATATTGGACAGGCCACGCGTACTGTCACGATTTGTTGCTGACTGCCCAGCGTCCGTACCGCCAGTTGGTTGGTCCGTTCCCGAGTTGTTGGTCGTAACAGTTCCGACATTGTCCGTAGCGGTACCGCTAGGCGTCACCGTTTCAGCGGATGCCCCGCCGTCGACACTGCTGTCTGCCTTGCTTGAATCGCTGCTTACTCGATCTCCGAGTGCTTGCGGCAGCTCTTCGTTCGTCCAATCCGCGTACCTTTCTACCAGCGTTCGATTGTCCAACATCGAACCGTACACAACCAAGCCAGCGGCGGTCAGAGTTAGCAGGATTATTGGTGAATTGAAAAACATCAGCCGCAGCCAGGGACGCGTAAATACCCAAGCTGAAAAGTATTCAACAAAGCCTTGCAGCAACAACCGAGGCTTGAGCAGCATGCTCAAAGCACTTTCCCAGGCACTAGTCTCAGTTCTCATAAGTGTTCCTGCGGATACTGTATCTTCAACCAATGATGTCGAGTCAGTGTCTTAGTCAATGTGCCGATGAAACCGTGTCTTAGCCGGTGAATCCTTCAGTCAACCTCGGGTGAATAGGCTTGCCGATCAAGAAACATTCAAAGGCCTACAGCGGAGTTGGTTCCACTTGTGTACTACCCGTGGGCAAACCCTTGACGATTTCTCGCAACGATAGAAAACCGTCCCGAAGTTCCTTCTGCTCTGCATCGTTAAGTTCCGTGCCGGATTCAACCAGAATCTGAAACTGGTAGGTAACTGCGGTGTCGGACAACGAATCCTGAATTGAAGCTAACGAATTCGGTCCCAAGCCCGCGCGAAGGTACGCTGGCAAATTGCTGTAAGCCTGCGAGTCGGGAGTAAAAAGCGAATATAGCAAGTAGGCTTTTCCACCCAATTCGTTCTCCAACTCCGCTTCACACCAGGGCCAATTGTCATCGACTGAAACGCGCGTTGATTCTTCGCGCCAACCGAGTAACTTTCGGTCTTCCACTGGGTCGTGCCAGCCCAAAAAGGCCATGTCCAAGGTTGCCATTAACTGTCTCGTCCCCTTCGAGTAACCCCATTGTAGGCTAATCTGTCCAAGTCGGCTTCGTTTGAGACGACGAGTCGCTTCAAAGTTGGTTTGCACCCAACCTCCGGGAAGCGTCTGTGGCAATGCTTCTTTGTTGGCAAGCTGCTCGACCTCCGCATCGGTAACGGTGGGTACGCCAAACCTCAGGCTGCCCAGCCCCTGGCTTGCCAACGAACGAATGGGCACCACGGCACACACAGCCACCATTACCGCCGCAACTCGTACAAGCCAAACATTGAGAGCGTTCGTCTCCCATTCAAACCGCGGAATCGCAGCTTGTTTGGCTTCCAGCTCCTTCTTTCGCTTCAGGTAGTTGCGTTTGTCGTCGGGATCATCCGGCTCAACTTCCTCAAAGGGGTCCGGCTGCGGCCACAGTCCAGCCTTGTTGAACAAAGAGAAGACCGGTCCAAATTCGGCATCCGCGACCGGAATGGGTTCAAACAGCTTCTTGAAGAAGCCGGAGGAGAGCCAAGTCATTAGCAAGACAAAAAGACTTGTGGCAATTGCCAGCAGAAGAAAATCTCTCCCGGTGGACAAATTCATTTGCCAGTATTCTTGAACTATCAGGACCGAGAATAATCGTAGGAAATAGTGGAAATGCACCCAGACAGGCACCAAGAACAGCACCTTGAGTGCGACCAGCAAGCTGCGGTGCTGACACAACAGCATCAATGTTGCCAGTGAAAAAAAGGCATACAAGCTGTCAACACCACCACATATTTCGTCGGTGATTACGGTCAGACTCCGCGTTTCAATCAATCCGCCATTCTGTAGGCATGGAATCGACAGTGCGTCCAACGCTCGAGTCGTACACCACGCCGCCAGCCCTTGCAGCCAATGCATAAACCCAACGTCCCACCCCCAAGGCAGCGGTAGCGTAGTAAGAAGGACCGCCGACCAAGCCAGGGTAGTGGCCCAGTGTTTGTCGCCAAATTTGCCGAGCGCCCAGCCCGCGAAAGATACGACCAGCGCGAAATGCGCCAGCCAGGGTGAGAAAATCACTACGCTGTACAAATAGAGCAGCGCTCCGATGACTACAGAAACCACAGCGGCCCAGCGACGTTCTTTCCGAGTTGTGCCTTGGGCACCTCTGCCGACGAGAGCAATCCAGCCCACCAGCAAGACCACCGTTATCGGGAAGAAACGCATGTGCGGTTGGCTCCCTAGTTTCGCTGCCTGAATAAGCAACATGGGTGCCATCGCGAGAATTGGAACAATTCCTGTTAGAAAATCCCAATTCCGCATCAGTTGGGGCGAACTCCGCTGCATACGACGAATTCCACTACACGAATTAATGAATCTAGTTTACGAGAAAAATCTGCAAGTGAACGATCAGCAGGCGAGCGTTATTTATACCTCTTTAGGACGGAAGTGCTAACCTGTTACTGCTACCGAGCAGCACATTCTTCGCTCGGTAAAGAATGACGCATCGCAACTCTGCCTGCTTGCCCCTAAGCATCAAAGGTGGCACAAACCTGTAAAAGCACCAATTCTACTTGCTGATCGCTGCGATCACATTCTCAAAACCTCTGGTAAAGCGAACCGCGTCGCACAATGGACTTTCAACAACCTGAGAACGCATGTTCTGACGAATGTGTTGCAAATCCGTTAGGTTTCTAGCCCAGTGGACCGCTCGCTCTAGATATTGCCCGTCGTTCTCACAGCAGAATTGTTTGTAATTTGCATTCTGCATGTGGCTGTAGGAGTGGCGGCTCGCAAACCGGTCGAGAGGCAGGGTTACAGTTGGGACACCCATCCACAGGGCTTCACAAGTGGTGAGCCCGCCAGAGTAGGGGAACGTATCGAGAGCAATATCGATGTCACTATACCGCGCCAGTAGATTTGCGCGTCCGGTTTGATAGTCAAACTGCACGCGTTCCGCCGCTTTGTACTTTTCTAGGATTCGCCGCACGCGCAGCTGATTGTCTGGATCCGTCCAACCGCAGTAACATAACAGCAACTGGCAATCGGGTAGTGCTTGAAGGATTCTGCCCCATAAAGCAAGGACCTTCTCGTTGACCTTGGCGGGGTTTGCCATGCATCCGAATCGTACAAAACCGTTGTCCAACGCAGGGCTCGGCCCTACTGGCCCTGCTTCACTTGGTGGGTCAAAACAGATGTAATCGTCCGGCATGCGCAAGATTTTTTCACAATGCAGACGCTCATAACCCTCGGGCACGTGGAAGCGATCGGCCAAGAGATAATCCATCGAGTCCAATCCGGTCGTTCCCACGTAGCCCGCCCATGAAATTTGAATTGGAGCTGGTCGCCTGGCAAAAGTCAGCAAACGATTGTGGGCCGTGTGTCCCGCTAAATCGAACAAAATATCAATTTGGTCCTGCTGAATCTTCCCTGCCAATTTCTCGTGGGATAGCTCCGTTGTTTGATACCATTGGTCGGCGGCCTTGCGGATTCTCTGGGTTATTGGATCGTCGCCGATCCGATCGGAATAGACGAAACTCTCAAAACGAGTGCGATCCAAGTTTTCAAACATGCCAACGGTGAAGTATCCGACTGGGTGATTGCCCAGATCTGGTGATACGAACCCCAGGCGGATGCGGCTGCTCGTGCGCGCTGATGAACCACGCTTTGCTATAGCGATTCCGGAGCAATACCGCTTGTCCCAATTTCGATGGGCTACCAGCAGCTCTTCGGCCGTGACGCTTGGATCGTACTGCAGACACATTAAGAGACTGTCGTCGGCGTCGTCGTAGCCATGCTTCAATTCAATGGCCTCGCGAAAACACTCCTTTGATTCTTGCAGCCTTCCCAGGGACATTAGCACTGCCCCACGATTTACCAGAGTCTCTGCACTATCTGGCTCAAGCTCAATTCCACGTGTGATGCAGTCCAAGGCTTCCGACAGCTTGCCCTGGGACTTAAGCGCCACACCTAGATTGGTATGAGCGTTGCCGTGAGATGGATAAAGTTCCACAGCCCGCCGATAGGCACTTTCGGCGAGGACGGCGTTACCGGTTGTATTGTGCAGCACGCCAAAGCCAACCAACACATGCACGTTCTCAGGCTCAATTTGGTGCGCGCGCTGCAGGAACTGACGCCCTTCTTCGATGCGATGCATAGAGAATAAAGTCGTGCTCAGCTTACACAACGCCTCGATATTTTTTGGAGACAAGCTGACAGACCGATTGAGAAACTCTACTGCGCGAATCAGCTGTCCTTGCCGTTTGTACATTATCCCCAAATTCATATGCAACTCTGCAGAAGCGGGGCAATGCTGCAGGGCTTTTTCCCCCAATTCCGCTGCTAGCGATATATCACCTGCTTCCGCTGCCAGGTTCATTAGGCTCAACCAGGGCGAAACTCGATTGGGCGCCAACTCAATGGCTCGTTCAAAAGCATCCTTGGCACCGGCCAAGTCGCCAGACAGTTTGAGCGCTTTGCCATAATTGAATTGAGTGTCTGGGGCATCAGGTGCCAACGAAATAGCTTGCCTGTAGGCCTCGATTGCTTCGTCAATCCTACCAGCAAACCTCAGCGCCACCCCCAAGTTTCCATAGAAGACTGCAGATGGGGGCGAAACGGAAATGGCCTGTTGGATCAGCTCCACTGCTTTCTGGTATTGTTTTTGAGCGTTGGCAATTAAGCCCAGCAGATGGAGCGCGTCCGCCTGCACTGGATCAACTTTCAACACAGCCTCATAGAGTCGCGTGGCTTCTGCCAATTGACCGCGATTCTGGAGCTGGACCGCGTGTTGCAATACTTCGGGAATTGTGGGCACTCTTAAGAATCCATCCGTTAACTAGAGACTTAAAGAAGCGAGTATTTCTTCCACTAAAGGGTTGCATTACATTGCCAACCACGCAACACTGAGACGCGAAACAATCGAATTTTATCGTGGTAGTTCTGTATTTTCATTCGTCTAAATACACTTTTCGCGGTACGAGTAATCGGCTTTGACGGATTAGGCAAACTACCTGCACTGTGGTTGAGCTTGAAGGCCTTTTGTTTGTCGGGCGATTGACGCACGGTCAATGCCGCCAGTGAGATAGCACTGATGGACGGAGTGGATTCCAAGTCATAGGGAAGCGACACTTCCAATGTCTGATCATAGATACTTTTTCTGCTCGGGTCCGCCCAAGTCAGGCACAACGCTGCTGCAGCACTGCTTGCATACACATCCCCACGTGGTTTGTCCCAGCGAGCATCGGATTGAAATACTTTTGAGCGGTTTTGACCAACTGTTCACCGAATACAATCGCGCCCTCAGGACGATCGACCAGCGTACGGGAGGCTTCGGCGCAGAGCTTGTGAGCTCGGAGACTGCCGCGGAAATTTTGCGGCTGGCTGTTACCAGAATGATGGATCAATTCAGCCATGGTGCCCAAGTCGCGGGTCTGAACGACAACTCCCTATTGCCCCGTTTAGATTTTTTCAGCGCATTGTTTGCTGACGCGAAGTGGCTGCTGATCTTTCGGCACCCCATCCCTCGGGCTATTTCAGCCTGGCACCACAATCATCGTTTGGCAGCCGAAGAATCCAACCCTGCACATCTGTTGCAAATTCAGCAGGCGGGCAGTCTAGATGCCTGGGCGTTACAGCTGGCTCGCGATTGGAAACGCGACGTATTGCGGATTGGAGAACTGCTAGCTGACTCCGCCAGATTTCTCGTCATTCGCTATGAAGACTTAGTCATAGAGAAGGCGAGCGAATTGCAACGAATCTTTAATTTCTTGGAGGTGCCAACAACAGCGGAAGAGATACAGCGTATCTGCCAATTGACAGATTTTCGCAACATGAAGGCTCGAGCGAAACGCCCCAAATTCTTGCGGGCGGGCGGCGTAGCGGCAAGTTCGAACGAGATTTCGCCAGAGACTGTGGCAAAAATTCAAGCAGAAAGTGCCGAGGCCCTGCAGTTGCTTGGTTATTCGGTTTCAGGCGACTGCGAGTTGGGAGCGCTGACGTTAAATCAGACGAATTGACGTTGATGTCTTCGTTCCTCACTAACTGGGCGTGAATGCTGCTTTGCCCTGCTTTAGCCGAGTTGCCATGGCCGCAAACACGCTGTCCCAGTCGCCAAGTTGTGCCTGCCGAAAAAGGGTCATAGATGGATACCATGGACTGCGTTCGCCTCGGAGCATCCAACGCCACTCGCAATTGAAACTCGTGGCCAGCCACACGGGAACTCCCAGGGCACCTGCCAGGTGAGGTATCGCTGTGTCGGTCGAGATCACCAGGTCCAAATTCAACATGATGGCTGCTGTGTCCAGAAAGGCGCCACCTGGCTCCGTGTCGATGCCTGAGAATTGACGCACGGAAAAACCAGCGTTGTCAATTTGTTCGGCACCATCTCCCTTTTGAAGCGAAATGAATTGGATCGACGGCATGGCAAGTGCTGAAAAGCGAGCCAGTTCCACCGAACGGTATTGATCGTTGCCGAACTCTCTATTGCCCTGCCAGCAAATACCCACCCGCAGCCCTTCCAAGTGGGCAAGTTTGCCTCGCCAATCGTCCACCAACTGTCGATCAATCGCCAGGTACGGGACTTCATTGGGAACATTGTCCAGCGTTGTTCCGCAGACACCAGGCAGGCTCATTAGCGGAATATGCAGATCGTATTCCGGCAACGCATCGCCTTCGCCAATAACTTGATTGACATAGCTAGATGATTGCATCAGTTTGACGATCGGACGATGGACAAGAAAGTAAACTTGACCAACCCTTTGTTGCGCGATCCGAGCGTAGCGAATGAAGTGAATCGCGTCGCCGAGTCCTTGCTCGGCATGGATCAGCAATCGCGAGTCTGGAGCCAACTCGCCCTTCCATTCTGGCTTGGGGAAAACCCGCGGCTTATGCTTGGACTTACGGCGCCACTCGTACTCGCGAAATCCTGGCTCGTACTCGCCAGTGGCCAAGTGCGCGAAGCCACGCATCATGTGGCAGTCCACGTCGTCTGGATCGAGGGCGAGAGCGTGGTCCAAATGGCGATGGACCGCTTCTAGATCTCCAAAAGTGTTGGCAAGCGTGGCCGACTGGCTACGCGCGACGACTTGCAGCTCCCGCCAGGTTTTTTCCGGTAGCTCGTCGTTGAAAAACAGCTTGGGTCGATCTTTGCGATCCGAGTCTTGCGCGTCGGCCGAAGGCGCTTGTCGGGGAGCTTCGGCAATCTCCAGCGCTTTTTCGAACAACTCTCGGGCTTCCTCAAAACGTCCCTGGCAAGAGAGCGCGATGCCCAAGTTGCAAAGTGCCGGTAGATAATTGGCGGACAAACCCAGCGCACGTCTACTGACTTCCTCAGACGCTTCGTATTGTTTAAGTCCTTTCCGTACTGTTGCTAGATTGTTCAAGTACGCGGGATTGTCCGGATTGGATTCCACCAGCTTTTCCCACAGCTCCGCGGCCCTTTCCTCTGGTTCTTCCCGTTGCAAAAGGGCCTGGGCAAGCCCCACCATGGCACGTCGATTCGCGGGGTCAACTGCCAGAATCTGTTCGTAGTGTGGAATCGAAGCTTCATCTTGACCAGACTTTTGCAGCGCTACCGCCAAACTCAGTCGGGCGTCGCGGTTGTTGGGAGCGATGGTGACCACGTGCTGCAGATGCGGTACTGCCTCTGCAAACAACTATTGTTTGCTCAAGACGCTACCCAGGTTTCTATGCGCATCCATGGCGTTTGGCTCAAGTTCCAACGCTCGTCGATAACAACTCGCTGCGACGTCTAGTTGTTTCA
>JAGQPR010000106.1 GCA_020426625.1 Planctomycetales bacterium | reverse complement strand
TATGTACCACTCTTCCTTAACCCGGACCACCGGAGGCTGGATTTTGCGCACCGGGTCCCGGTCCTGGCTGCCCACCTCCTGGTCCTGGCTGTCCACCTCCCGTTCCTGGCTGTCCACCTCCCGGTCCTGGCTGTCCACCTCCCGGTCCTGGCTGTCCGCCGTTACGGCCGGGTTGGCCAGGTCGCGGCATTCCAGCTGGTCCCCCTGGTCCTGGTCCCGTTTGGCCACCGCGTGGTTGGCCACCTTGTCCGGGGCCAGGTTGTCCGGGCCCTGGAGGCTGCATTCCTGGTTGGCTGGCAGGCTGTCCACTGCCATCCTGAGTTCCGGCATCGACAGCGGGGTCAGCGGGATCCGCTGGGGGCTGTGTGTCATCCGTTGGTGGAGCTGTTGTTTCTTCCGGTGCCACGTCGACCGTACTATCCAGCTCCGTATCGGCTTCCACTTTCTCAATTCCCAAGGTTTCCATATTCGGCGGGTTGTAAAGGTTCACCACGCCGTAAATCTCCACATCCAAGTCAAATGGATTCTTCGACAAAGTCATTCCCGCCGCAGCGCCGCCATAGCCACCGTAGCCTCCACCATCGCCGCCGTAGCCACCACCGCCGAGTCCCATGTCCATGCCATCGCCAAAGCCTTCTCCTGGCCCGCTGCCGTAGCCACCGCCGCCACCATAACCGGACATTGCCCCACCTCCGCCAGCACTGGCTGGAGTGGTATCACCAACGCGGATTTGCCGAACTTCGAGGACCAAGTCTGCGTTTCCGCAATTGGCGATAAACGACTGAATTCTGCGTTGATCCATCTTGAATCGCAAGCGAACTGGAATCCGTTTCGCAACAGCGAAGAAGGCATCGGTGGCGTCACCGCTGGTCATTTTTGCCTTGAGATCTTCGGCGGTAATGGGCTGGAAATTTGCATCCACATAACGATTTTCAGTGGGGTCGCGCACGATGGGACCGCTGCTGTACATGCCTCCGCCATAATCACCGCCGCCGCTGTACCCTTCGCCGCCTCCCATGCTTGAGCCATACATGTCACCGCCGTAACCGCCATCGCCTTCGCCACCGTAGCCTGCTCCGCCACCGTAGCCTCCTCCTGCATAGCCAGCTCCGCTACCGTAGCCCTCACCACCACCCATGCTGGAGCCGTAGCCACCCCTGGCTGCTCCGGGAATGTCGATGTCGCCAGCTTGCCCGCGAGCTGGCTTGCCGATGCGGATAAACTCAATCTCCTTGATTGCACATTGAAAATTGGCCAGAGCAGGCTCGTTGGTCCCTTCGATAACGTTTGTCTTGGCGATAATGTTTAGCAAGCCCTCCAGGATCCACATGTTCTCCTGGGTGTATACGATCTCATAAATTGAAGGCAGCTCGCCGGTCCACAGCTTAATTTCACTCAACAACTGGCTCTGGCTGGCCTTTGACCAAGTTACCAAGTCACGCGGTTTGTTCATAAGAGACGCGGCGCCCGCGCCATACATACCACCACCTCCGCCATAGCCACCGTAGCCACCTTCACCTCCGCCATAACCGGCCCCTCCATAGCCGCCTTCGCCTCCATAACCGCCTTCGCCACCGCCATAGCCACCGTACCCGCCTCCATCTCCGCCGCCGTAGCCGGCTCCTCCGTACCCACCGCCATAGCCGGAAGAAGCTGTGGCCTCACCAACCCACTCGACGCCAATGATCTTCGCCAAACGATCCATCTGCTCATCGAAATAGGTGGCGTAAGTTCGCTTGTCAGACTCAGTGAGGTTGGATGGCTCGTTGGGGAACTCCAAGTTACGCTCAAGGGGCAAATACTCGGTGATTTTTCTTACCAGTCTTTCGCTCTTGATGGCTTCGGCTGGCCAGACCAAGAAGGCGGCTTGCCGGTTGTATTGAAATTCCCATGACCGTTTCACGTCTTCTTCCAGCAACCCGATAATCTTGTCCATCTCTTGTTGTGAGAATTCGTTGGGGTGTGTGGCAACGGCGCTATTGACCTGCGTTAGGTTTTTGAAATGTGTATCCAGCGCGGAAGCTTGTGTCGTGAAAAGATCGTTCATCGTCGAGCTAGCCATAAAAAAGCCAACTGTACCGACGATGACTGCCAAGACAGTAACAATCCAAAACTGGTATTTGGCGAGTGCCGCAAAGACTTGCTTCAGCTGGCCCATGGAATTCTTTCCTTGAAGCTTGAATTGAAGAGCTTGATTGATTTGTGCGCGCCCGACGAATCGCACGCAGCACGATGTTCACTTACATTGTAAGTGAAACTGCGTTGTTACCTACTTAGATATCGCTTGCCAGGTTCTCGTCGCCTAGCGTGGTATCGGTTGGGTCCACATCTCCTTCTGTTTCTCCCTCGCCTTCTGCCTCGGCAGCTTCTTTGGCCAATTCTCTAGCCAAGAGTCGCAGGGTGAGTGGTTTTTCCTTCCAAATGATCTGTAATTTGAAGGGGAATTTCGGTGCAGGAAAGCTGCGTGGAATCTCTTCCTCACCAGGTTTCGCAGCTGCTGTACCGCCATACATCCCTGCGCCGCCACCGCTGCCGCTGCCGTAGCCACCTCCGTAGCCACCGCCATCACTGCCACCGTAGCCAGCACCGCCGTAGCCAGCTTCGCCACCGCCGTAGCCAGCGCCGCCATAGCCACCCTCGCCGCCGTAGCCCGCACCACCGTAGCCTCCCGTACCGCCCCCAGCGCCACCGTATTTCTTAATGTATTCAGGGTTGGGGATTGTATTGTCCGGCAAATAATTGCCTGGAATAACCAACGGGTGCAGCAAGCCCAGTTCTTTGTAGGTGAATTCTTCCTCGACATAAACTGGGTTCCCGTTGGCGTCACTCTGCGGAACGCCGTCTTCCCCAATGGCTCGCATCGGGAGTTTGACGCTGCCGCCCTCTAATTCGTTTACCCAAGTTTTGAGTACAAACTCCTCGCGTTCGTCTCCGGTTGAAGCGTATTCGGGGCCATTATGGAAATGGTAGGCGTCAATTTGGATCACCCAGGCTGCATTCCCTTCTTCTTCGCCTTCATTGGGTGGCACGATTGCCGCGACATCAACGGTTGCCTCTGCCTCTAAGGGGTCGGCGGCCGCAGCATCTTCCGAGTCCTCGCCGTCGGACGGAACCTCCAGCAGTCCTAGTAGGTCCAGACGCGTCTTGCGATCTGCCTGGTAGACTTGTTCGACACGGCCGGTGAGGTACTTTGAAATGTCATCGTAGAACTTGCAATCAACTTTGGTGATATGGATGTCCGTTCGAGTGTTGTAGGGAACCTCCTCGGGGTCTGGCAGCTTATTCAAGTCGATGTCCGGGGAACGTTTCAGTGAATCGGTGATCGCCTTCCAAACCTCCATCCAAAGGAGTCGTCGATCACCGCTGCCGCTAACCTCGGCGCCGATTTGCTGAAGGATATCAATTTTCTTCTTTTGATCCTCGTGGGTGCTGAGCATCGAGTCACTGCTCTTCTTGGTGGACTCCGCAGCCGTTGTTGCCTTGTCCCACTTCGTCGGATGGATTTCCGCCCAGCGTCCCGCAGCGGGCAACAGATTTCCCGCAAAACCCATTAGCAAAGCTGCAGATGCGGCTACTGCCCAGGGCTTCTTACTGCGAATCAGTCGTTCCTTCGCAATTTCGACTGGAACGAGGTTGGTTGAAATTGGACCGAGTCCAAGTGACTGCAGGCACAGGCCGTAAACGGGACCGAATGCCGCTGCATGGTCTTTAAAGGCTGGTGAATTCAGAACCTCATCGCCAGTCAACCGCGAAAAGGCGTCGACGACTTCCACGTCCATCGCCAAGTTCTTGCTCAAGTACTGGGTCAGTCCCGGCAGCTTCACCGAGTTCCCTAGCATCAGCAGCGAACCAATTTCGGCTTTCTTGTTGAGACTGCGGAAAAAGCCCATCGAGCGTTGCACTTCCGTGACCAGATCATTGAAGACCGGACGCATCGCTTGGAACACCAACTTAGGATCGTCAGCTTCCATTGCGTTACGTTTGAGATGCTCCGCTTTCACATAGGTCAACTTCAACTCTTTGGACAATTGACGCGTGAAGTGGTTGCCCCCGAGAGGCATACTGCGTTGCCAAACTCGAAAGCCATTGGTGACGATCAAGTCGGTTGCGTCCGTGCCCATGGCCAATACAACCGTTGATTTTGGCGGATGCTCGGAGTCATAACGGGCTTCTTCGTCGGCAACCAACGAGCGGTCGTACGTCACCATGTTGTACAAGCTGAGCGGTGCCAGTTGCAGCAAGTCGACTTCGATATCTGCCGTTTGCAATGGCTTTAACGCCCGATGCACCGCATCGCGTTTCATGGCAAACAAGCCAACTTCGCTTTCCAGCGCGAAACCGTCTGAAATATCGCTGCCCAACATCAACTGATAATCCCAGACGACGTCATCCAACTCGAACGGGATCTGCTGCTTGGCTTCGTACTTGACGATATCTCGCAGCTTTTTCAACTCAACCGGCGGCGGCTTGAAGAACTTGGCCAATCCACTCTGGCCCGGGACGCTGACGGCTACCCGCGTTTTCTTCAAGTCATTGCGCTTGACGAATGTCTCCAGCGCTTCTCGAATAAGCACCTCGGCGTCCGTGTCCGGTTGACTTAGGATTTTCGGATACTCGATGTAATCAAACGCTTCGGCGACCACTTGTTCGCCATCGAGTCGACATCGCAGCGCTTTGAGTGCGCTTTGGCCGATTTCAATGCCCCAAACAGATAGTGCTTTTGCCATGGCAGTCTTACCTTAGCAGCTTAAGTCTTCATTATTTTACGAATGGACACTCGCCCGTTCCACAGGATTGGGTTCGAGCCGAAACGCAAATGAAGACCGGACTAGAAGAAGTGATGAGTCGTCGAAGGAACTTTCCACAAGTGTCTATCCGATTGGACGCGCGGAAAATTTCCCACTCATTAAACTGTATCGAGATTAGTCCCTATATGTCAAACTTCTAAGTTGGTCACCTGTCGATTTTGCCAACTTTTCAGTCAAGGGGACGAAAAATCTTGCCAAAATCCTGCCTGCGGCTTTCCCTAGCCAAGAGTCCCCTTCAACAGAGGGGGTCGTGAAGTCCAGCCAACGAGTCAAACATCTGTCACGCAGTTTTCACCCCAACGGGCAAGTTCATGCAATTACGTGAGACGCTTTTCCTGTTACCTGGCTACGAATTGGACGGTTTTCCCCGAATCCTATCCAGCGCGGATGCTGAATTTTTCCTGAGTGGTTGGGTAGCCCTGTGGCATCCATTGCTGATTGCTAGAACTCAGAGAATTCCAAGATGGCATCAGGTCGAGAACCCACCGGCAGACCTAAGTGGCTTGCTGTTGGTCCTGCCGCAGCATTGCGAAGAACATTTCTCTAGCGACTTGCAGAATCGTGTCGACGGAGCCGATGCCATCATCCTTCGTCCAGCGACTGGTTGGCGCGAATTTCAGGCGGAGATTTTCTCGCGACTCGAAATGGACCGTTCGCTGCTAAAAATTGAAACGATGGTTGGCGATGGCGAATCCACCCAGCAACCAGCGGACAATCGTCGACTGTCTACCGCCGCAGACTACGAAGCCGAGTTTGCCGCTTTGGGGTACGCGTACCTGCAGATTCAGTTAATGACGCGTCAGTTGCGATACACCAGCAATTTGGATCTGAATCTGTTCTGCGAACAAGCAGTTGAAGCAGCAGAATCCATTCGCGACGGCAATCGTGAACAAGCGGACCGCATGCTCCAAGCTTGTTTCGATTCGTTAGGGCAGGAACGCGATCACTACTATTCGCTGGATGTGATCCTGCTGGATTTGACACTGATTGCTCCTACGACACTTGGTAAGTCGCTGCGGCGCCAATTGGAAACCGCTGACAGCTCCTATCTTATTACCGGTCAATTGCTACGTCAGTTGCATGAATCTGATCCCGAGAGTTTTGCAAGTCTTCGATCTCGCATCGACGAGAAACACGCCTGCATCGTGGGAGGTCTGGAAACGGAACGCCCGCATCCGCTGATGACGATTGAGTCGATTGCTCGCGATCACTATCGGGGACGTCGCGAGTTGCAACGACTGGAGTTTCCATTGCCGACCGTACACGGACGTATGAGCTTCGGTTTTTGGGCTGATTCGCCCGCCTTGTTGCGTCGTTTTGGATTCGCTGGCGCAATGCTATGCTCGCCGTCAGGCGGCAAGTACCCGGGCGGCAATCAAACCAAACTCTCTTGGGAAAGTAGCGATGGTACTTTCTTGAGCGCTGTATCTGGCGCAGTGATCGATGCCGCCGATGCAGCTTGCTTCCTTTCCTTGGGCTGGACCATTGGAGAGTCCTTAGACCATCACCACGTGCCAACCATCGTGTTCGCTCACTGGCCTAGCCGCACTTGTGATTACTTTCAGTTCTTAAGAATCATCACCGCTCGCACGCCAGCACTGGGCAAGTGGATGTTGGCTGACCAGTACTTCGCAGAAACGGACCAGCCTTACCACCAAGAGCGACTGAAGGCAAGTGAATTCCAATTCAATTGGTTGTCTCCCAAAGTACGAGGTGCTGATTTAGTAGAAACGGTCAAACGCTATTACGAGCTACAAGTTCAAATCAAGTCGCTTACCAATTTAGCCTGTCTAGTTTGGCAATTGCAGAAGGCCGTGCCAGCCAACGCGATTGCCATCAACGAATCGACGGGAGAAGAATCAGGTGCAGACGGCAGTGCCACCCCAGATACAGCTTCGCTCACTGCGAGTGCTTTGCCCTTGAGCGAGTGGGGACCAGAAATTCACCAGGCAACGGAAATTGCCGACAGTCTGCTGGACGAAGGCGTCGAAGTAGGCACGCTCGCAGGCAAAGCGCAACAGTTGATCGACCATGCAAAGCAGCTCACTATGGAATGCTTGCCTCAATTGCTCAGCCGCAGGTGGCAGGCTGCCCAAGACGGAAGCAGCGCAAATGGCATGGCCCAGTTGAATCCCTACAGCCATCCGGTCCGAGTTAATGCTCACATCCGAGCCAAGGAAAGCTTTGATCGTAACGCCAGTTGGCACTACTGTGATGGCCGCGCTGGCGATGATCGTGTAGCGTGCCTGGACGTCCCCTCGCTGGGATTTGTGATTGGACGGTTGCGAGAAGACAATCCTAAACCTACGAAGGGCGTCCCGCTGGCTGAGGTTGGCGGCCTGCTTAGAAACGAATTCTTGGAGGCCCAAATCGATTCCGCGCGGGGACACCTTAAGAGCTTGCATGTGCCAGCCAAGCGAGGAAATCGGCTCAGCGTGATGGTCGGCCTCCGCACGCGTGACAACGACAATGAGTTGGTCTATTCAGAAATGGTCGCGGCCAGCGTACGCATGCTGACCAGCTCCAACGTTTGCGGTTTGGTTCGCGCAGCGGGCAGTATGCGACATGCCGGTCAGCGCGTAGGCGATTTTGAAATCGACTACGAAGTTTGGAAGGGTAGCCGCATCTTAGCGATCGAGGTCAAGCTGTCAAATCTCGTGCCGCTCCAGGATGAGAATCCTTGGCGGGCAGCATACGTGATCCGCGTTGCCTGGCCCAACGAAGCAGCTATCTTGCATGGCTACGGCGGCTGCGCCCGATCGGGATCGGCCAGTGGAAAGATCATCGCGCCTACGCTGATCGACATTGATGATGCCGATTTCCACACCAATTACCTGACTGGTGGTCTCGCCTTTCATCGCAAGACTGAAAGCCGATTTCTGGAGACGATTCTGGCCGTTGACGGGCAGAATCAAACGACGCAGCGAATAGGATTCGGTGTCGATCTTCCCTTTCCAACTGCGGAAGCGGAGCGATTCTTGAATCGCGGGTTCGACGTGCCTGTTTGTTCCAAAGACGATTCGGCTGCTGACATTCATGGCTGGCTGGCATCCGTCGATGTCAAGAACGTAACCGTGGATTGTCGTTCTCCCTTGGTCGACTCCTCCGGCAGAACCGTGGGCATTCGTTTGTTCTTGACAGAAACAAGCGGCAAATCGACGACGGCTACAATTCGCATGTTCCGCGAAATCGAGTCGGCCAACCGCGTCGATTACTTAGGCGACAAGTTCGGTAAACTGACAGCAACCGGAGATCAGCTGACTATTTCCATTCGCTCCAACGAATTGGTCAACGTCGACGTCTTGTGGAAATAGCTCGCAGCTAGTCGGCACAAGATTCGAAAGTGGCGTGTGCGATTCGCCTGCTCCGCGGACTGACTTGTTGATAGCTACAGCCACACAGGGCATTCTGCGTTGTACAACGCAGTTGCCCGTGTTGTAGTAATCAGGTCTCACTTCAATCATGCGACGACGATTTTCGCGCCCCGCGACTGATAAACAACGTGAACGCTCGGAGTCCCATCGGCTGGCGGAAAGAGTTCCTCTCGATAGCACCTGTCCGCGCTGTTCCGAGCTCGACGCGAATCTCACCAGGACAAATTGCTACAGTGAGTCGACTGAAGCGGAAGCGTCGATCGGCTCCGGTGCGGCCGTGCGACGACGTCTTCGTTTGATCTTGACACTGCTCCATTCCTTGGTCACCGTTTCGAAAACCTCCGGTGACTCATAGCGAACAATGTTCTTGCCTTCAGGCAGCGGCCCGATCAGCCCGCGAAAAACTGGTAATCCGCGCAGATCAAGGTCCGCGCTGCTGTCGTCCACTCCGATCTGGCAGTGCATATCCAACAGCGGTTTTGCCGTCGGAAAATCGCGAATTCGCATAGAGCCGTCGCTGCCGCGAGTCACGATTCGATAGGTGTCTTTCTTAGCCATTCGCTGTTTGCTCCACGGATTGATTTGGATTGAGGCAAGTCCTAGCAAACACCAACCAGAAAAGCATCTGGTCGCTGCTTCACAAGGATTGGTGTGCCTAGCATCGGGGCCATACAGTGATTCGTATGGCATTGTTTTTCCAGTGCTTCGAGCGGTATTTCTTTGGAGACCGCACTTTGACAAGTAAGACTCTTATCACCTCGAAACACTGCGCAGCCGTTGGTGCTGTATCTGGAGTGACAGCCACCTCGCGTATCCAAGGCTCTATCGACCAATGAAAATGCCGTGCTACGCTAATTCCGCAACTGCCGATTCCATGGCTACCATTATCACAAAGGTAAATGGGAGTATGTCCACTACGGCCGTCACAACTGGCTACTCCAAGGCGGATCTTACAGAAGTTGCCGTTGCACAGTTGGGATCTGTCGAGAGACTAAATGGACAGCGCCACTTTTGACGAAGCTTCAGGCAAATCATTGATTAGCTGGCTTTAGATGGTTACTCTTGCTCAGCCGATTCGATTTCGGCTTGCAAGGCCTTGTATTGAGCCAGGCAGTCGTCGATGGATTTTCGCAAGCCGTCGAGCTGTTTGCTACTGAGTGCAGAGGATTCCAATACGGGTTTCAGTCCATCGTAGAGCAATTGAAACTGGCTTCGTACCAAATCCGTCATGACACGCGGGACGGAATGCTGAACCAGCACTTTCTGTTCGGGCAACCGACTGTTGACCTCGCCGAAACGATCCAATCCTTTTTCGATGGACGAGCCTAGTGTGCCAGCTAGAGAAGATAGATTGCCCGACAACTGACTGAGGCCGTCGATTACTTCCTCGTGGCGTTGATCATGATGGCTGGCGTTGATTGCTTGCAACATCGTCCTCCGAATCGACTCTAGCCCGTCGCGCAGCCCTGCCAAAGTGCGCAATACCTGCGAGGTGCTGTCTTCACCTTCGATGCCCTGCATCCGCACGCTTTCTACGAAGGCGTATTTGATTTCTTCCCAACGCCGAGCTTCCTCTTCAGTCAATCTTCCAATCAGCTCCTTGAATTTAAGCAGATTGGATTCGCCGTCACGCGTCAACGTCTGGGCGTCCTGTTCGTAATTGGCCACGATCAGGCTCTCCAGTTCCTGGTCGTTCATGACAGGCACCACGCGTTCGGCGATGCGATTCATGTTTCGATAGCTACCTTGGAGCTTGAATGGTGGTTCCGTTCGGTAAGCGTCAACTTGCGCCGCGCTGCGAATGTACGCACGATTGACTTTCAAGATAACGTCGCGCACTTTCAACAGCTTTTGTAGAACGGCGGTTGAGTCTGCAAGAGCGTCGGGGGCAAGATTGACTTCCAATTCCAAGCCCTCCATTGTTCCCCGCTCGGCCGCGCGAATCATGGCCTGTTGGTCTTGGCTGGAAGCACGCGTCAGCGGCTGTAGTATTGAATTGCTGGTCAGGCAATTCTCGATATAACTCATCTGGAAAGCGTCGGCCGATTCACCAATGATCTCGCCCAAGTTGTACACGTCGGCGCGGTTGGACAGCATGTCTGGTATTTGAAAGCGTTCGCCGCTTTCCGTATAAGGATTGCCCGCCATGACAACGACAACTTTGCGTCCTCGCAAGTCGTATGTTTTGGGTTCGCCCTGCCATACGCCTTCGATGCGGCGAGTCGCATCGCACAGCGGAATGAATTTCTGCAATAACTCGGGATTGCAATGCTGAATGTCATCCAGGTAGAGCATCACATTGTCACCCATTTCCAGTGCCAGATTGATGCGCTCTATCTCCACTCGCGCTGACGCGTTACCTGCTTCAGCTGGATCGAGCGAGGTTACGTTGTGACCCAAGGCCGGTCCGTTCACTTTGACAAATACCAGCCCCAATCGATTAGAGACATACTCCATGAGTGTCGTCTTGCCATATCCCGGTGGGCTCACGAGCAACAGGAGCCCCATTCTGTCGGTGCGTTTGGTGTCGCCAGACGCTCCCATTTGCTTGGCCAAATTGTCACCGATCAACGGCAAGTACACATCGTTGATCAGCTTGTTGCGTACGAAACTGGTCAATACTTTGGGCTTAAACTCGGAAGTTCGCAAACGCTTCTCGGCATTTACCAACAGCTGGTGTTTGGTGCTTCGCAAAGCAAAGAAACGTGGCACAGTGTGCTGTCGGTACTCACTCAGTCGCCGGAAGAATTCGTGAAAGTGAATGGGCAGTTCCGCCGAACGCAGGCGGGGGTGATCGCCAGCCATGGAGCTTAGCGAAGAGGCTACGGAAATATCGGGCCCCAGAAGAATCTCTCCCGGTGGTAGTAGCATCAGTGTTGTGGTTTCCTGACGATAATTCTCTGGTGGATCCAAAGCTTCTGCATGCCGCTCTCGATCATGGCGCAAGAAGCCATCGACCGCGTCGGCAGCCAATGTCCACGCTGCCAAGGGATCGTCAAGATTGCGCTCGATGGAATCTGCCAGCCGTTTTTTCTCCTTGGACGGCAAATGTTCATTCAGCTGCTGCAGTGTCAGGCTGGCTTTAGGGCTGGAAACAAACTGGCCCGGATGTTGGAACAAATGTTCAAACAGAAAACTCGCCGCCTGACGGGCAATCAGGCGGTGCGATTGCCGCGAAGTGTCTCTCACATCCGCTGCAGAGTCGATGTAAGATTGTTCAAAGAGAATGCCCGCGCCATACTCTAACAACAGATTCTCGATCCTCGTTTCGTAGGCAGCACTGGCTACTGCATCTGGCAATAAATTGTAGATCGTGGCAAAACCTCCAATCCAGCGCTGAACTTGTTCGCGTGCAGCCTCGGGGACCATCCGTTGCCATACATACCAGGCGGGTCCGCGCAATTCAGGAGGGTATCTCAGTAGTCCTAGTTCTTGGTCCATGCGAACCAACTGAGCCAGGATAGCAGCCGCATCCCGATCATGCACCCCGCGAGAGTATCCCTCGTCGTGTCTGCCCTGCATGGCCGCGCGAACCCAATCTATCTGTTCTTCGTGTGTCTTCTTTGCAAAGGCGACTTCGGTACGCTTAGCCTGCGGAAACAATTCATAGGCAAGATACTCACCGCGATAAATCGAATCGTTTTCGCTGGGCAGCAGCTGTTGCCAAAGATCACGAGCATCTTGTAGCACTTGATCATCAAGCAACTGGTAGAACTGGGTGCCTGTCAAATGCATTTGCAACAAGCCGCTGCGCACCACCGTTGTCAACTCAATCGGCTGGGTATTGACGCTGAATTGGTGTCGCCCCAATGTGATTTGACCGGCGCCACCTGCATAAAGATCTTTGCGATCTCTTAATTGTCGCAGCGCGTCATCGGCGATCGTTTTTAGGCGACTGAGTACATCTTCCATGCGCACGCTGTCATCCAACTCACCCAACTGGGCCGCGATTTGCCTGACTTTGTCCACCATCGGATCGGAAGCAAAGTAGGAACGCAGATCGTCGGCCCTCTCTTGTCGCATGGCCCGCGAGGAGATCCCCTGCATGATTCGCTCGGCAGCGTTAGACAAGGATTCGGCTCGCCGCGACCTGGCTTCTACGATTTGTTGACGGCGTGCTTCAAACGCCTCGTAGATTGCTTCTCGTTTCTCCGTCAATCGTTCCAGTAGGCCATCGAACTCCGCGAAACGCCCTTCCAATTCCTCTAGCTGCAGCATCAACCGCGTCTGCGCGTCATCCACTCGGGCAGGTGTATCGGCGGTTTCTAACGCTCCTGCTGCCGCCTGATCAAGTAGCTTGATTTGAGAAGCGAAATCAGCTTCCATTTCTCCAGACAACAAGTCCCGCACGCGCGCTTTCAGAGTCGAACGCACGCGATTCAACTCGGCCAGCAGATTACCAGTTTCATCAGTAATCGCCGTACGCTGCGTCAGGTCATCGATTTTCAGCTGGGAAACAGTCTCCACCAACAACTCGAGATCTTCGCTAATGCTCTCTAGCTGTTCCTGCAGCTGGCGACCGGCAACCGCCGATTCTACCTCCTCGATCTGCCCTGCAGCTTGCGACATCTTGTGGCTGTACGCGTCCAGCGATTTGGGAGTCAAAAGAAATTGAACACAGCGATGCCCCAACCGCTCAGCCGCTTCAGCAAGATCAGATTCCAGTTGCTCGACAGCCGATTCATCAATGTACCGCAACTCGCGCAAGCCAATTGCCTGTCCCCGCTGCTGTCGCACGGCGGCCAGTTTGTCCACGAATGCGGGTACAGAATCAAATGAGGATCTTTGAATTGCTGCCAGCAGTTCTTTTGTTTGCAGTTGAGCTTGCAGGAGCGCCTGCTCGGTCTCGCGGCGAACGCGAACCACTTTGTCGAATTCATCAATGGCGGCATTGGCGGCTTCACGGATCCGCGAAATCGGCTCGGACAACCGCATGGTTTCTTCGCGGTCCAACCAAAAGTAGCTGTCTAAGATATCCGTCGATCGCTTCGCCAGATCGATGTACAGCTCGGCGTAAGAATCATCCTTGTCGATCAATTGCAGCAGTTCTTGGCATTCCGCCATGCCACGCACCAGTTCGCGGTTACCGATTTTGTAGAGCATTGAATCCGTTTCGAATTCCGTCTGGAAATCGGGACCAACATAAGGCGTTTGCCACAGCTGAAGTGCGTGATGTTTTTGCGGAGCTTCCTGCGCACGAAAGCTGATCAGTTTGCCATCGTCGAACAAGGCTTGACCGTGGCAGAGCAAAGGCGTGTCCACCTCTTGACGAATCAAGTTGTAACGCAAATGCAGGTACGTGCCGGATATGAGATCGGTAAACAGAAAAAGGTAATCTTCTCCGTTGGGGGCGGCGATGCTTCGGAGAAACACCAGGTTCTGCTGCCCATGATCGAAGAGCTTGTAAGAGCCTGTCTGCAGAAAGTAGCCGCCCGGGAATATGATGCCGTGATCGTCCGGCAACAGTACGCAGGCCTGGGCAATCGCATCCATGCGCACGACGCTCTGACGCTTGACACTGTACACCAGGTAGCGGAAGCTCTTCTCCTGGTAGGGTTTCATTTTCAAGAGTATCAAATTGCCCAAAAGGCAGTAGTAGATCTCTGCGTCATCTAATGTTTGGTCGGCATCGTCCACCGGCTCGGCATAAATTCCGCTGCCGTCTTCGGTATTATCTTCGACCTTGATTGTTAGGTCGCCACCGACACACTCCACGAACACCCGGTCATCAATGGACACATGTGGATGAGTGCCACTGCGATGCTGTTCGCGAGTCGCGCGCAGCCAGCGGAATCCATGCTGTTCTGGCAACCGCACCTCTTGGTCACTGCGATTGTCGACGTAACGCAGTGTATTTCCCTCAACTGCCCATTTGAAAGCTTTGATGTCGCTAGCCGACTTGCCAACTTGGAAAACAAAATAGACAAACGGCCCAGCAGAGAAAAAACGAGCAAAAGCCGTGTTTTTGTAATAGCGGTACAGGTCCCGAAAATCGCGGATAAAATCATCCGTAAAGAACTCTGACAGGTTCAGCTCGTGTGCAATCTCACCATCCAAGCGGTAGAGACTAAATACGTCTTCGCAGGCGATCTCGGTCTTCAAGCCAAATTGAACATTGTAGGCCAGTAGGAGACGATCGCCAAAGGACAATAGATCCCTTGGAATACAATTGTGTCCCGTGGATACGTGGGCGGTACCACTAAGCTTCGTCTCAATATTTCCAAATACGGACGAACGCGCTGCATTCAGTTTGTCGAATCTCTGACGCAAATCGGTCGCGCTCTCGCGCAACCGGTTTCGCAACACCTCGTACGTTCCACTTCCCAGCGATTCACTCATGCTTCTTGGCTTTGTCTCGGTTGTACAATCCCAGGCTCCTGCCAGCAGGCGTTTACGGCCAGTCGGATTCCATTCCAGCCACTTTGCACTTAGGTGATTGGCCGGACACCGCGATTCAACAGGCAGCAGATCCAGCTAGGTCGCTCTCACATTGTTAACCTGCGGCTAGAACTTCATCGATCGTAGCCTTACTATGCAGGAAGCCAATCACGCTTGACGAAATAAACGATATGCGGCTAGGCTTTGGTCGTTTTCCGCGTCGGCCCAAGCAGCTTGCCTACCGACTCACCTGTCAAGTTCAATGAACTAGCCATTCCCAGTAAATTGACAAGCTGCGATCGGACGGAATCGCTGGCCCCCATTGAAAGCAGCTGCGCAATGAGCGCTGAAACACTCAGGTCCTTGATATCCCCGGCTGTCAAGCTGAATTGATCGACCAAGCCAGCCAAACCTTGCTTGAATTGTTCTGGACTACCTTGGAAGAAAGTATTCTTTACGTCGGTAGCCACTTTCGAATTGTAGACAAAGCGATCGATGGCCTTTCCGCCTTTAACCGCTGCCGAGATCTGGTTGAAGAATTCGCCATCACCACCAACGATGTCGATCTTGGCGACGCGGAGCGCTTCGCCCAGCACGCTGGCTTGTTCGCCAGCAATGGTTTTTTGTGCATCGATCGCGGCGATCTCGATCTGTTTGTCCTTTTCCAATCTCAGTTTGAATTCTTCGTGTTCTTTTCCGACCCCGTCCAGCTCCTTCATCGCAGCAGCCTTTTCGGTAATACCTTGGGCCTCGCTGAGATATTTTTCTTTCAGAACTTTTGCCTCCGCCAATCCCAGCTTCTCGGTAGCCGCCGCTTTGGCCTCTTGCACGTTTGCCTCGGCCAGTCCCGCAGCAGCATGTTCGGCAGCAGTGGCTTCGGCCAGCATTTTGGTAGCCGCGCTCTGCTTTTCGGCTTTGTCGCGGTGCGCTTCAGCTTCGATGCGGATCTGTTCTGCCAATAGTTGGGCCGATCGCTGCTTGGCTTCTGCGGCCTTGATCTCCTTGACCAGTTGCTGTTCGGCGACAGCCTCAGCGGCGGTGACTTCTACCTTCTTTTTCCGCTCGGCCGTGGCAAACTCTTCCGTGTCCTTGATACGCTGCTGTTCTTCGACCACGGCTCTTTCGACTGCGACGCGCTCGCGAATGACCTCTTGAATATTTCGTCGCTCGATCTCGATGGCCTTTTCCTTCTCCACTTCCGCGACGCCTACGACTCGCAGACGTTCGTTGGCCTCGATGCCACGATCGCGTTCAACTCGCTCCAATTCCACGGCATCGGTGCGTTCTTTGTTCCGCTGCGCGACAAGAACTTGACGCTTCTTGTTTTCTTCGGCAACTTCCAATTCTTCGTCGGTTGCAATGCGGGCGCGTTCGGCATCCAGCCTTTGTTCCTCTTGGACCTTTCTCGCTGCAGCGGTTTCGCGAGCTTCAATTTCGGCTATTTCGCGCTTTTGACGTTCGGAGGCCTGCACTCGTTGTTTTTCCAGTTCAAGAATTGCTTCCTGCGCTTCCACGTCCTGCTTCTTGAGCGTCTTTTCCCGCTCCCGCGTAAAGTGATTCTCTTTGACCTTCTCTGTCGAAGTCAATTCCGTAATTTTCTTGATACCCTCTGCGTCCAAGATATTGTTCGGATTAAGTAACTCGAGACGTGTTTGCTCCAGGTAATCAATTGCCGCATCGTCCAGCCGATAACCGTTCAGGTCAGTGCCAATCACTTTCAGTATTTCTTCCTTGAATTGCTCACGCTTGTCGTATAGCTCGACGAACTCAAATTGCTTGCCCACCGTTTTCAACGCTTCGGAGAACTTGGCATCAAACAATTCTCGCAACGTTTCCATTTGGCTAGCTCGCTTGCAGCCAATCGACTGAGCGACTTCGCGCATTTCTTCTTGCGTTTTGTCGATACGGATGAAGAAAGCAACGCGAATATCAGCGCGAATATTGTCCTTACATATAAGCCCCTCCGAGCCCTCGCGAGCTATTTCAAAGCTCTTCAGCGTCAGGTCCATTTTCTCGGCGTGATGAATCACCGGCAGTACAAATACACCGTTGGCCGTGACTACCTGCATGCCACCCCAACCCGTTCGCACTATGGCTTCATCGGGGCCAACCTTCTGATAGAAACGACTGGCCAGAGCTAAGGAACCGAGCAGCAGCAACGCCAGCGCAACGATTGCCACTAGCGCGTAAATTGCGACATCTGGAATTACTTGAGCTAAGAGAATGCTGTTCATAATGGGTTCAAAACTCCTAAGAAGTGACGTCGTCAGTGGGAGCATCAGTGGTGGTGGCAGAAACAATGTAAGTGCGACTTTTCTCGTCGTAGTGTGTGATCCAGACCGTGGTTCCCTTGGCCAAGTGCGAACCGTCAGTTCTTACGCTCAGTAGCAGTGGGGCTCCCTCGGTCTTGTATTTGACCTGTCCGAATTCCGGGGTGGCCTGCAACGAACTGATTTGACATTCTTTGCCGATTAATGAATTGGCTGCCAGCTTCTCAGAGGCAAACCAACGTTTCATCGGAGAAGTTGCCAACTTGGTGATTGGAACCGAAATCGCAATGTTCTTGACGACCAGTAAGCTGGCCCATAACCAACCTGGTGGATCAAACCAAAGGCTGTCCATCAAGCTCCACAAAGAAGCTGAAATGAACCACCAAATCACTGAGAACGTTCCCAGCCAAATGATGATGGGTACTTCCTTTAGGTTGGCCCATCTCAGGCACAGTGCTGACAAGCCATCGGTGGCTCCGCCCACTCCGACATCCACATCCAAATCGGCGTCCAGATCGATGTCGGCCCCTGGCATATCCAAGTCGGCGGCACCCAGCATGGCTAGGACGCTCCAACAGATCATGCAACCGAGCAAGAGTGTCGCTGGTAACACTGGACCGGAGAGTACGTCGGTAACCATTTCCACTTTTGCCCTCCTTTCAAACTAAACCAGAACCGTAAGAACCAACTCAGTTGGTGTCTCAGCCAACCCACAAGCCGAGTTGCCGTCGCAATTCGTCGGGTCAAATGGGCTAAGCCCCAAGTAGTAAGCCCTGGTTTTTCGCAAATAGGGCGCTAGTTCCAAAACATTCGCATAACCGTTACCAACTACACTGGCACAGCCTTTGCGGCAGGCAAGTTTAGGTCATGCTTTGCCGATGGGGCGACGATTAGCCAATTAATTCGCGGCAACAGTTGCCGAGCGACTCCTTGACCGCATTTCGACGCCTACGTAATCTAACGCTTAAACGGGTCGCAATCATAGATTCAGGCGAGGAGACCTGTTGAATTGAAAAGAATGCCCGATGGTGTAATTGGCAACACGGAAGATTCTGATTCTTTTATTCTAGGTTCAAGTCCTAGTCGGGCAGTTTTCAGCGAGAACTCAAGAATGCCGCTTGCTTCGTAATGCAGGCTGCCAGCCTGAGATACAATGTTATCGCATTTGAACTGTGATATCTATCCGATGTTCTATCTGGCAGCATATGCGGGGTTCGACGTTCCGAGTTGCTCTGCTGACAGCTTTGGGATATTGATCATTACGGAGCCTTCGTAGCCATACGAGAACGCAAGCGGTTAAAGCTTGAACTCACGACTCGTCGAGTTCCGACTGCCACTGCACACAAAAAGGTGCTCAATGGACTGGCTTAAGGTACATCCAGGCGGCACTTCCACATTTTGCGAGCTTCCGTTGGGACATTGCAACCAGTCAGATTGCCCGTAGCGCTTGCCCCGCACCGTGCATCATATTTATTGTTTCGACATCACGCTGGCAGGCGCGTGGATAGTCTCTCGCGAGCTTCTTCGAACCGCCCACCTTCCGTTTCGACGCGCCGGTACGTCCTCAGCTGTGCCCACGTTTCGCTAAACACAGCTGTGTATTTGGTGCAGGATTAATTTATGTGAGCCGTGATCGCGTAAGCGGCCGGTTGTACGTTCGCTGAGTGCGGTGTCCACGATGGCTCACGTGAAGTCAAACGGCGGAAGCGCACCTATATCCGTTCATCCGGATGAACGGATATAGGTTGCGACTTGACGCAACAAGTTGCTCTATCGTGATTCGGCATCAACTCGCAGCACCCGGTGT
>JAGQPR010000105.1 GCA_020426625.1 Planctomycetales bacterium | reverse complement strand
TGTCGGAGACTTTGGATATTGCAGTGACGGGTAATGTTGTTCCCTACCGCGAGTTAGAGTTGGCAGCGGAAGTTTCGGGAAGAATTATCGAAAAGGACTTGCATACCCGCAGCGGGAACTATGTAGAAAAAGGACAGTTGCTTTATAAGATTGACCCTCGAGACTACGAGTTGGCTGCCCAACGACTTTCCAATAAGTATGAGCAAGAGCAAGCAGCCCTTCGCGAACTGGAACAGGAAATTGCGAATACCAAGGACCTCATCACGCTAGCCAGGGAAGAAGTCAATATTGCTGAGGCTGAAGTCAAGAGATACGAATCGTTGGGGGCAGGATTTTCGAGCCGTTCAGAGTTGGACCAAGCCCGTCGAAGTCGACTGGCAGCAATGAATCAAGTGACTGGCTTCCAAAATCAACTGAGAACGTTTCAATCTCGCAGTGCGCGGTTGGAGTTAGCGATCAAGACTGCGGCAACTGAGTTGGAGCAAGCCAAGATAGACTTGGCACGCACTGTAATCCAGTCCCCGGTTGATGGAAGGATTGTTAGCGAACATGTCGAGACCGATTCGTTTGTGCAACGCGGAACGCAATTGGTTGTTATCGAAGACACAGAAAAGGTCGAAGTGGTCTGCAATGTTCGCATGGACCAGCTTTACTGGATCCTGGACCGGGAAGTCTTGAGTGCTGAGCAATTGGTTAGTGCCGCACAAGCAGCCAGATTTCAGCTTCCCCAGCTACCAGTAAAAGTAGAGTTTAGCGCAGGCGCTCGGCAATCATCTGTCTATCAGTGGCAAGGCAAATTGGATCGATTCGATGGCGCTGGCTTGAACCCCCAGAGTCGCACGGTGCCCTTGCGAATCGTTGTCGACAACCCATCTCAGTTTCATCAAGTTGAAAACCATGCTGGCAGCTCTCCAGGCCCACCAATGCTGGTGCGCGGAATGTTCGTGGACGTAACTATCCACGCGAGACCGTCGACACCCCTTTTGCTGGTCCCCAAGTTATCCATCAAGCCAGCATCAGATGGATATAGAATTTGGCGGTTTCTGCCTGACGAGAAAGCCATGCATGATTCAGCCCAAGCCATCCGAGAACGAGCGCTGGCCGAATCGCAACAGTCCGCCGCAGAGGAACCGCATGCGGATGCGGGACATTCTAAAGCGGACGTGGGTAGCGAGCCGCCAACCGAATTGCCTGATCCCGCTCAGTGGCAAGCGGGCTACTTGCAAATCATCGATCAAGTAGAAATTGTCAATGCCATGACGCTTTCGTATGGTGAGGCGGATGAACAAACTGAATTCTCAGTTTGTCGAGTACCGCGTGGCAGCCTGAGTCCGCAAGACTGGGGCATCGTCACTCCTCTTCCAGGGATAAAGGGAGATGGTTCGGATCCAGTACGTGTAGCTATCGAGCAGATGAAGCGCGACGAGTTTTCTAGGTCGCAAACCCAACAGAGCGGATTATGAGATCGTTGGTCCAGTGGGCAATCGGCAACACGCCCGGTATCAATGTTGCCGTGATTGGTACTCTTGCGACCGGCTTGTTGTGCTTTATTGGAATGCGCCGAGAGGTTTTTCCTGAGTTTGAACTGGACGTTGTTCTAGTAACTGTGATCTACCCAGGGGCGTCGCCTGCGGATACGGAGAAGGGCGTTTGCCAGCCAGTGGAAGAAGCCGTGCGTGCTTTGGATGGCATCAAGCGATTGATAAGCATCGCCCGCGAGGGAGGTGGTTATGTCCTTGTCGAGCTGGAATCGAACGTTTTGGATGTGCAGAAGGTGGTCACTGAGATTCGTTCTCGGGTGGATCGCATCACAAACTTTCCCGAGCTGGCAGAGGACCCACAGGTTGAACAGATCACTTTTCGTGAGTCGGCAATTCGCTTGGCTATTATGGGGCCCAAACGTTATGACGCAGATAGCGAGTTGCGGCTGCGCGAGATAGCCGAACAAACGCGAGATGACTTACTGGACCTTTCGTCGATTACGCAAGCAACCATTCAAGGTGCCAAGCCTTTCCAAATCGACGTGGAAATCGCCGAAGATACACTGCGCAAATATGGTCTGACACTTTCTTCGGTCGCCAACATCTTGCGGCGAGAAAATATCGAAATGCCGGGAGGTCAGCTGAAATCGGATGGGCAAGAGATTCTGCTGCGCGGTAAAAACCGCCGCGAAGTAGGCTTGGAGATCATGAAGCTTCCGGTCGTCAGCCAACCTAACGGAATAGTACTGACCATTGAGGATATAGGTGCGGTGCAGGATCAATTCGACGATTCAAGCACCGTGAGTGAAGTCAATGGCCGCCCGGCATTGGTGATTAGCGTCGATCGAACCAGCGATGAAGACTTGCTGGTGATTGCCGACGCGGTACACGACTACGTCGACACCCATCGCGATGCTTTGCCTGAAGGCTACTCGATGCAGGTTTGGGGAGATACCAGCATCGACGTGCGCGACCGCATGCGAATGCTGCGAGACAACGGGCTGCAGGGCCTCTGTTTCGTTTTTGTTTTACTGGCGCTATTCTTGGAATTCCGGCTCGCTTTTTGGGTTTCACTGGGGATTCCCATTTGCGTCATGGGAGCTGGCATCATCTTGCTTGGTACCGGCCAGACGCTAAACATGCTCAGCATGTTCGCATTTCTTATGGCTCTAGGGATCGTCGTCGACGACGCTATTGTAGTGGGGGAGAACATCTATGCTCACCGCGCGATGGGAAAGAGTTTTTCAGAAGCGGCAGTTGACGGCACGGTCGAGGTATTGCCCTCGGTGACTACGGCGGTGGGTACGACGATTATTGCTTTTATGCCGTTCTTCTTCGTAAGCGGCGTGATGGGAAAGTTCATCGCCGTAATGCCAGTCGCCATCATCGCCATGTTGGCGATCTCGTTGGTTGAAGCCTCAACGGCGCTGCCGTGCCATCTGTCCCATGATGCAACCAAAGCCAAAACATTGCCGCAGCAAATTATGTCTCTGTTCTCAGGAGTCTTTGGGCCGATCATAGCTATTACAGATCGCAGCAGCATGTATTGCGGTCGGGCGATGGATTGGTTCGGCGAAAATATCTACTTGCCCGCGCTTCGGTTCCTTTTGCGCTATCCCCTGTTCGGCCTTGCCTCTGGGGTGTCGTTATTGCTGATTACTGCTGCTGTCATGAAAGCAGGCTGGATACGTGTCGATCCATTCCCAAAAACGGACTCCAATCAGATTTTGGCACAGGTTGTTTTTCCCGATGGCACACCGTCGGGAATTACCGACAGAGCCACCCGCCGAATCGAGGAAGCCATACGGGCCGTTAGCCGAACTGCTTACGAGCGCGAGCAGAATGAAAGCGGATCCGTTGGCGGTAGTCTGCCAATGGCTAATGACGAATCCCCGGTGGGCCCCGTCAAGCTGACGTTTCGCCAAGTAGGCCAGCTGACCGCTCTTGGTGCGATGGGAGCGACAGGCAATGAATCTGGCAGCCATGTCGGCCAAGTGTTTGTTGAGTTGGAAGATGCTGGCGCCCGTTCGCAAAGCAGTACCGAGTTGATCCACCAGTGGCGAGCATTGGTGGGAGAAATCGGCGGGGCAGAACGCGTTACCTTTGATTCGGCCAGCGTCGGGCCAGGTGGCAAAGCCATTGAATTTAAGTTGCTCGCGCCGACCTCCAAGCAAAAGCAACTGGAAGCGGTCGTTGATGAAGTCAAAATTGAGATGGCCAAGTTGTCTGGCGTTTTCGATATACGTGACGACGCAACACCAGGAAAAACAGAGTTTCAGATACGGGTTAAGGATCGAGCGCAATCCATGGGAGTTTCCGCCGCAGAGTTGGCCGAAACCATTCGCAACGCCTATTACGGTGCCGAGGTAATGCGATTGCAGCGAGGCCGTCACGAAGTCAAATTGATGGTGCGGTTGCCGGAAAACGAGCGCACTTCACTTCTGCATTTCAATGAGATTCGCTTACGTACCGCTCAGGGCGCCGAAATCCCAATCACAGAACTTGCTGAAATCACGGTATCCCAAGCGTATTCGGAAATAAACCGTCTTGACCAGCAACGATCAATCACTGTGACTGCTGATATCGACTCTACCCAAGCCAACTCGCAAGAGGTTTACGAAGAACTGCAGTACCGTGTCCTTCCGGCTTTGCAAGCAACTTATCCAGCTGTATCGGTCGATTGGGAAGGCCAGCAACAGCAGACCTTTGAGTCGATTGTCAGTCTGGGTATCGGATCCGCTGTAGCGCTTTTGGCAATGTACATTCTGCTCGTATTCGAATTCCGCTCCTACATTCAACCATTGCTAATCATGGCTATTATCCCGTTCGGCGTTATCGGCGCGGCATGGGGGCACGCTATCATGGGCTTGGAAGTGACCTTGTTTAGCTTTTTCGGATTAGTAGCATTGACCGGTGTCGTGGTAAACGATTCGATTGTTCTAGTGGACTTTATCAACGCCCGCGTACGTGGGGGAATGGACCAACGACAGGCTTTGCTAGAGGCGGGCCGCAGGAGACTGCGTCCAGTATTCCTGACAAGTTTGACCACCATTGGCGGGCTCTTTCCGATGTTGCTTGAAACCTCGTTTCAGGCTCAGTTCCTAGTTCCGATGGCCACATCGATTGCCTTCGGCCTGATGCTGTCGACCGTGCTGGTATTGTTTCAGGTCCCCGTTTTCTTTCAGCTGTATCTAATTGTAATAGGGTGGTTTGGCTACGATTCCTCTACACAAGCAGAATCGCATAACGGTAACGCCACGTTACCATCGATTGATACTGCTCCTGCGACAGGCTAGACCCTTCACATGCTACGAGTCTTACGCTTGGGTTCAAAGCTCGCGCGGATAGTTTGGGCTAGTCCATATAGCTTGCTTGGATTGCTGATTGGCGTTGCAAGCCAATTTACCGGTGGGCATGGCAGGTTTCGTGACGGGGCGTTCGAGTTTTATGGGGGCTTCGCCACCTGGTTCGTGCGGCACTTGCCGACCGGCATCCATACGGCTGGTTTCACCCTCGGCCATGTAATTCTTGGGCAAGCCGACGAGGGCTTGGTGATTGTAGGTAGGCACGAGCGAGTGCATGTTCGACAGTACGAGGTATGGGGGCCATTCATGGGACCCGCGTACTTGTTGTGCTCGCTCTGGATGTGGTGTAGCGGGAAAGATGCTTACCGCGACAATCCATTTGAAGTAGAGGCGTATCGCGAAGGGTGAAACCAGCTAACGGGGGCGAATTCTATAGAGGCGATTTGCGACACTAGGATATTACCAGCCCATTACCATGTTGCTCTCAATTACTTTACGCGCTTTTTCCAAATCACTGCCCGTCTCGTGCATGTACAAACGAATGGCATGCACTTTATCTCCTGAGCTCTTGGCCAAACAGTCCCGGGCTATCGTGCAAATATCCATCTTGGTTGACAAGCCAAGAACGCCCTTGGAAATCACCCAGGTGTCCCGCGGCCGCCTGGTCAATCGAATCACATCGTCCGTTGGATATGCTTCGTGGACGACTTCTCTGGCCGCTGCCTCGTCGTTGGCCCACGTAATGATTATGTGCGAAGTCGTCTCAATTTCGAATAATGGCATTATGTCATCCCCGATTGCGGGTACAGTTTTTTTCGTCTTCCTGTAGCATAGCTCAACGGTGACAAGTCGTGAAATCCGAATTGCTTAATCTTCGTATAAGGTCTTCATTTTTTTGATGCGATTTCTGAATTGGCTGATCGTAGGTATGACCCTGCTGCTGGCGCTGGGTCCCATTGCATGGAATCAGGTCCCCGCAGAGATTATGCGCTGGCGGGTGGCTGCTGCCGTAAATGCGATTCTGCTGGACGATCAGGACTTGGATGAGGTCCAACTAAAGTTCGAAAATCCCGAAATCCAGGGTGCCTTGGCAGGATACTATCTAATCAAGAGACTCGACGAACAAGAGGAAAGCGAGAACGCGGCAACCGGCCCGGATTTCCCGGATCTCGTCCGCCAATTGTGGATTTCGTACCCATCTTTGTCACAATTCTCATTGGATTTGTCCGGCCGTTTGGTTGAACTTGGTCGATTCTCGGATGCAGTCAAAGTGCTGAGTTTGCTGGCTTCCAAAGAGGATTACGAAGACGCGGAATTTCTAAATAGCTTGGCCTACTTCAGGGCATTGGCAGCCACCGATTTGGACAAGGCTCTGACTGATATCGATCGAGCATTAGTCCTGAAGGCTGGAAGCAAAGCCTCTACCGCAGCTTATTTGGATACACGGGCATGGATCCTCTATCAAATCGGCAAACCCAAGGAAGCACTGGTCGATATCAACAAGGCGCTTGAGCTGCTTGAAGAACTGGAGCGACGTAATTGGCTGTCTTGGGGACTCACGCAGGCCAACGAAAAGCAAACCGAAGTATCTGGTCAAGGCGATGGATCGGAGCTCGAGCCCCTGCCGCAAGCCGAGATTGATCCTTACCTTTGGTCCAAGGGTGTATTCCGTTTCCATCGCGCTCAGATTCTGATCTCCTTGGAGCGCTCAGATGAAGCCGACGAGGACCTTGGATGGCTCAGGCGACATCGTATTCCTGCTGACGATCGGCTGTATTAGCACTACGGTAAGGTTATTCTTCGACTGGAGGTTATTCTTCGACTGGTGAAACCATTTGCCCGGACGCGACGATGTAGTAGTTCCAACCGAGCATGATTGCCGCTACCAGCAGATAGCCCACGGACCAATTGAGAACCGTACTCAAGTGTTCCGGCGGAAGCACAAGCGATTCAGGCAACCAAGCAAAGGAAAATGGCGAAACAATTGGTGCGTTAGGTAACGGCGAGTGCATTAGGCCACAAAACGTACAGAATGATGCTCCCAAGTTGAAGCCCGCCGCAGCAAGCAAACGACGGTCGATTACCATCGCCAGGCTCGATGCCCAAAAAATGCTGGTCAAAATGAATCCGTTACTCAATATGAGAGTCGTGCTAAGCTTGGACAGCAATTCCTCGCCAAAAACTTCGCCCGGATTTAGGCCGCTGGCAAACATCGCTCCCTGCATTTGGCCGGCAAAGATATTGACCAAAACTGCCAGTGCGGGCACACAGGCAAATGCCACAGCTGGGTAGTGTTGCTTTGGCGTTGCCAGGAAACTTTGCGCAGCGATTTCAAGGCCAACAAAAACCAGAATCGGAAATACTGCCGCTTTGGGAATCAGCGTGTAGAAGTACCCAAACAAACCTGTCGTTCCTAGCAGTCCGATCACGATTGCGGTTGCCAACGTGTATGCCGATCGTCCACCCATCGCCTTGTAGGCAGGGTGTCCGATGTAAGGTGTTGTTTGGATTACCGCTCCGCAGAAACTTGCAAGCAGCGTCGCGATAGCTTCGATTCCAATCACCCAATTAGTTGAGTATTCGTCGCCTGCTGCAGCGGCGCTCTCCGTGCAATCTATCCCACCGATCACTGTCGCCAGGGCAAATGGAATCACCACGGGCAGGTAGTTGATTGTCTCAGGCATCGCGCTGAGCCAACCAAAACTCAAAGCGCTGACCCAGTGAGTTGGCCACAAGCCAGCGCCCGGATCAAATTCAGCCGTGTGAGCTGGCTCGAGCAACCCCAGTATTTTCATGGTCGCAAAAACCACTGCGGCGACAGCCAAGCCAGCTAGCGCTCCAGGGATCTTGAAAGGCATCGGAACTCGGCCGACCAGCGCGGTGAGAATCACGGATAGGGTAATCAGGCCAACCAAGGGGTACTGCAACACGTCAAGCAGCGGCTGAAATGTAATGAGCACAAGAGCAATGGCTGCAAGAGAACCAAGCAACCCTGCGCGAGGCACGATGCGGCGCACCCAGCTGCTTCCAGCTGCGCAAACTAGCTTCAGGATTCCGCTGACGAAAATGCTGCAAATTCCGATCTGCCAAGCTTTCATCGCAGCTTGATGAATCGCATCAGGACTGTTGTCTCCACCAGCCAAGCTGGCGGAATAGGCGGGGCCTAAGACAAAGAAGACCATCCCGAAGGTGCTGGGAGTGTCCAGGCCAAGCGGCATGGCCGTGACGCTGCGTCGTACCGTCTTGTTTAGTTTCAGCGCCAAAACAAAAAAGGCCAGGTCGCCAATAAACACACCTATCGCTGTACCCGGGATCATGTATTGCAAAGCAAATTCTACTGGGAAACCAAAGTTCAGGCTCAAAAGACTGACAACGAGCAGTAGACCCGCTACATTGTCCAAGACCAAACCAAAGAAGGCATTGATGTCGCCAATGCCATACCACTTGGGCAAGCCAGAATTCGAGCTGATTGACATTCGTTGTTCCCTGGTCCCATTGACCCATGATTTCGTGGACGTAGACGTGACGACCAGTTATACCCCCAGTTGCTTGTCGAATACAGGACGCGAGGACCTTTGTGTGTTTCAGTGCGACCACAAGTCGCAAGAGTATTCCCGACTGAATAAACGGGATGGATAGGAAGGAAAATGTCTGAAGAACGCGAATTAGAAGATCCGCAGACGCCCCCTGAATCCTGGCCTGATGAGCAAGAGCTGTTTGCACTGAGCGGCAGTCTTCCCTTGCCTGAGCGGAATATTCCTCAGGCTTCGGCAATTTCCATGGCCGGAGTATGGCAATTCGATTCGCCCGACGAAGCTGAAGATGCTTTGGCGGGCGCAAGCAATTCTTTCGTTTACCGGCGTGACGGCCATCCAAACGAACGCGAACTGTCCCTGAAATTAGCTGCGCTTCACGGTGGGGCCGGAGCCATGCTTACAGCACAGGGCATGAGTGCGCTTGCGGCGATAGCCTGGACCGTCCTCGAGCCTGGCTCCAAAGTGTGGATTGGCCAGGAAATGTACGGCAAGACGCATCAGTTGTTCACCCAGGATCTCAAACGCTGGAATGTCACGACACGACCATTCGATCCTAGCAATGAAGCTGATGTCGAAGAATTGGCGGCGGCGAAATGTTCTTTGGTTATCGTGGAGACGATCAGCAACCCGCGCTTGAGGGTTCCTGATTTGCAGAGAGTAAGTAACGCTGCGCATTCCGCCGGTGCGCTACTTGTTGTGGACAATACTTTTGCATCCCATCTATTGTGTCGTCCGCTGTCGTGCGGTGCCGACCTGGTTGTCGAAAGCCTCAGCAAGCAAGTTAATGGTCACAGTGATGCGATGCTGGGCCTAGTCACGGGGAACGATAAGCAAGTCATGGAGGAGATTCGCCGATCGATAAGCACCTTTGGATTGGCAAGCAATCCACTCGATTGCTACATGACAAACCGTGGATTGGCTTCGATGGCCATCAGAATGAAGCGTGCTTGCGAAAACGCACTAGCCATCTCTCAAGCGCTTGCCAGCTGCGATCGAGTTGAGGTCGTTGATTACCCGGGGCTGGCGAGCCATGCGGATCACGGCGTTGCTCAGCGACAGTTTTGTGGAGGCTTCGGCTGGATGCTCAGTTTCCGTCTTGCTGGAGATCGAACTCTGGTCGGCCGCCTTTTTCGCCAGCTTAAACCAGAAATCAACTTTGTGCCCTCGTTGGGCGACATTGTGACGACCGTTTCCCACCCTGCATCGACTAGCCACCGAACCATTGCCAAGGATGCTCTACAGCAATTAGGAATCAGCGAAGGTACCGTCCGCGTTTCCAGTGGAGTTGAGCCGACCGCGTGGCTTGTCAAACGGTTCGCGGCGGCCTTGGAGAGTATCTAGGATCCTTGCCGCATGCGCGATTCAATTCTTTAACGATAGGTGTGCACGCATAATGCCGTACCATGCTGAACAGGCTCGCCTATGGCCTGTTGAACCGGAACGGCATTTCGGCAGTCACTGCAGCAAAATTGGCGAATAGCCGAACTTGCATTGGCTAGAAATCAACTGGCCTGCTACCGGCAGTTGCAAGTACCAGCCATTGGAGCAACCGTCGCGTGGCTTGAGTACTGAATTGGTGCAGAGTAGTGCATCGGGTAGGAGTACGTTGGATAGGCTGGAGCAGGCATGGAGTAAGTCGCAGGAGTTGGGGCAACGGTCGATGATGATATGCGGTTCTTTTCGCTTCCCACAACGAAGCGGACATCACCGTTCGGTCCATAGATGTTTCCGATTTGTCCGTCCTGAACGGTCCGTCCAAGCGTCCAATTCACAACCGTCACGAGACTGGAATCGATTTCACCGTCCCACTTTGTTACTTCGAAACCATGATCGATATCCGTAGTGCTTTCGATTACAGCCCCGACTTGCCTGCCGTATTGATCGACCACCAAGTAAAGCAGTTGCTTTCCAGTAGTTCTCTCGATAATTGGCTGTCCGACGATCTTCAGGATGCGGACCCCCGTGCCTTGGAACGCGCTAACAGGCCCTTGCGACCACCTGTTTGTTTGCACATTAACCTGGCCTTGCTGTGCGTTTGCAAAGGCACTGCAAGTAGTCAATACCAAAGCGAAAACCGATGCCCTAATCATAGTTGAGAACTCCTAGTCTGAAAAATCGTTTACGAACCTTCAGGGCATTGCTGCTCCAAGATCCAGCAATAGCACGAAACCGCATAAAGAAATGTATGCTGATCCCGGCTACAGGTCAATGTTTTAAACGACGATTGCCGGACAGCTGGCCAAAGTCGCACTCTTTTCAATCGAAGACTCCCGAATTCTGCCAAAGCAACAGCCTCTGTCAAGACTTCGGTAACTACGTTTTTTTTAAGTTGCGGAACAACTGAATGTGAGCGCTATGCCAATTCTTGCCTACCGTTATCGCGCTGTCGCCTTTGCAAAATCTCCTGCGGTCACAACCACCATTCGTTCCGGCTGCAAGTATCTTCGCACAGCAGCATTCACGGCGTCCAGCTCCAGATTCTGGATTTGTCGCTCCAATTCACGATAATATTCCAAGGTGCGGTGCGTGAAGACAGTTCTAGCCAGCAAAGAAACGAGAAGACGATCGGATGTTCGGTCCAATTGTTGCCGTTGCAATAAGGCTGCTTTGGCCGTTTCCAATTCTTCCAAGGTAATTCCACTTTCCAAAAGCCGTTCAAGCTCCTGGCCGATGATATCAACCAGCAGGTCGCGACTGTCCGGATTGGTGATCGCGGTGATAGCCCAGTTTGTGCGAACGTCGATAGGGTGCGCGCTCAAATTGCTACCGACCTGATAAGATAGCCCCTCATCCTGCCGAACGCGTGATCCCAATCGCGAGGCCAAGCTGCCGCCGCCACCGAAGACATAATTCCCCACTAAGAGTGGTGCATAATCCGGGTGATCGTCTCGCATGGCAATTTGATGTCCTGCAACAAATACTGCATTATCTTTGTCGTCGACCTGGATTTCGATATTCTGTTTGACGACTGAAATGTTGGCTGGCGTCTCGATCCGCGAGAATACTATTTCCGATGTCCAGTGGTCGAAAATTTTCTCCGCGTCGGCCAGCAGAGAATCTGGATCAAAATCGCCGACTGCCGTCAGTTCGCCGTGAACACCGTTCAGTTGAGTTGAGTGCAAGTGCCGCACATCCTCGATGTTCAACGCACCGTACTGTTCGATCGATTCTTCGAGCGAGTGGACGTAACGGATATTGTCTTTGTCGAAGGGCGATAAGGCTCGCTGTATCGCTATGTTCGCCAAGCTTCTTGGTTCCGCAAGGCTCGATTCAGCGGCTGCAATAGCGCTCCGCTTTATCAAATCCAATTCGTTCTCGTCAAGGATTGGTCGACGCAACATATCTCCGATCAGTGGCATCAGAGCTGCGAGTGATTCTCGTTTGGTCTCAATCGAGAGCGATAACAGCCCGGTGGTGCCTGACGCACGGACCTGAGCCGACAGTTCATCGAGCCGATCCTTCAGCTGCTCGTAATTCAATTCCTGAGTCCCGCGCAAAAGCATTTCGGGCAAGAAGTCTGCGGCAACAACCGATTCGCCGAGCGAATCTTCGTTGCCATAACGCAAGTTGATAAAAACATTGACCGTTCCACCACGTGTCCTTTTCGGTAGCAAAGCCGTAGATAGTCCGGTACTTAGTTTGCCGCGAAGAGTTCGGGCTTCTATCGCCAAAGGATTCGAATCGAATTCCTCGCCTTCCTGTATGGCCGTGCGTCCCTGGTAGCCGGAAAGCAAACTGGCTAGATCGGGTTTAGCGGGAATATGGACGCGTTCGCTCTCTTCCGCTGGAATAAACAGGCCAACGGTTCGATTGTTGCGGTTCAAGAATTGGCGGGCGGCTTGAGTACACTCCTCGGTTGTAATCTGTTCGATGTAATCGCGAAAAAGAAAATACAGCCGCCAATCACCTTGAGCGGCCCACTCACTCAGCTCAATCGCCAGCATGGTTGAATTGGCGGCCCTCCGGTCTCGGTCCTTAGTGAATTGTCGCTTGGCTCGCTCGAGTTCCTGTTCGGAGATCGGCTTGGAGCCAACTGATTCAACCGTTTGTACCAGTGCGGTGCGAGCCGATTCCAGTGACTTATTGATCGGAATTTGAGCGCCGAACAAGATCAGCCCAGGATCGTGCAGGGCCAATGATGAGCAGAAGGAATCCGTCGCCAATTCGGTCTTGACCAAGTCCACGTACAGTCTTCCCGTGGGTTCGGCTCCGAAGATATAGGCTAACATCTCGACGCACGCGAACTCACGGTTGGCCCCACTAGGAACATGATAGGCGGCGAACGCGAATTGAGTGTTGCCAACTCGCCGTAACACGACTGTTCGCTCTCCATCTTGAGCGGGCTCAGTCGTGTAAGTGCGGTCCAAGGGTGTCTCAGGTGGCGATAGTGTGTCAAAGTATTTGGACACCAGTGCCAGAGCTTTCTTGACATCGAAACGACCCGCGACCACCACCATGATATTGTCGGGGCGATAGAATTTTCGATAGAATCTTTGCAAGCGGTCGATTGGAACTCGCTCGATATCGCTCCGGTTTCCAATCGTGCTACGACCGTAGTTGTGCCATTCAAAAGCCGCCGCATGTATCCGCTGCATCAGTACGCGAGTTGGGTTGTTTTCACCCGCCTCAAATTCGTTACGAACGACCGTCATTTCAGAAACCAGATCTTCTCCGCGCACGTAACTGTTCATCAGCCGATCGGCTTCCAGGCGGAGTGCGTATTCCAGGTTCTCTGCTGCTTGCTCAGCTGTGCTAGCTGGTAGAGTCTCGTAATAGTTGGTGCGGTCGAGCCATGTTGTGCCATTAAAGCTGGCTCCACGTCTGGTGAGCTCATCCGCGATGTTTTCGTTATTGGGCGTGCCCTTGAACAGCATGTGTTCGAGCAGATGGGCCATGCCTGCTTCACCGTAACCCTCATGCCGAGACCCTACGAAGACGGTCATATTCACCGTCACAGCCGACTTGCTAGCGTCGGGGAATAACAATATCTGTGCACCGTTACTCAACCGATATTCGGTAATACCTTCGATCGATGTAACCGGGCTGGGCAAAGAGTTCTCGGCCAGCGTCATAGTTTCTCCCAACGGAATGGCGAACAGAAAGACGAACGAAACGAAGAGCCTGGCTGTGGTGTTTCACAAATGGGTCCAATCCATGGAGATGCCTCCCACACAAAGCACTTGAGACGCTGCCCTATCAGATTCTGCGGCAGACTGGGGGTGGGGACTTCAAAGCAGGGGAGACTGTGGCGCCAGTTCTTGAGACTGCCTGCATTGTAGAGCGAAGTCGTGACAAAGTTCAGTAGGGGGCGGTTGGCGCAGTGGGGTGCCGCAAATGCCTGGCCGATCAAGCCTCATCGTGAACCGTGAACTTGCGATCCACGGCAAGTCCCGGCCGACCGACCCGCGCGTGCCCCTCGTGAACCGGATGATTTTTTTATGACAATTTCTGGTGCGAGACTAAGCGAGGATTTACTTGCATCTTGTCGGTTCGACCTGACGCCTGGGATGGGCTAGAATGACGGTCCGTTCCGGACATCGCAAGTTTTTTCAGGCGAGCCCAACATGACTAGCTCAAGCAGATTTTTGGATCAGAGAGTTGCAACTGGTTGTCTTTTTCTCCTTTCAGCTCATCTTAAATACGCAATCCGACTCCTGGCGCTGTGGGTTTGCACAGTGCACAGCGCTCCCACGCTTGATGCCAGCGAGTGGAGAGTCGGGATGGCTCGAGTTGATATCACACCTTCACATGGGCTGCGACTGGGTGGCTATGCCGCTAGAACTGATCCAAGCACCGGTGTTGCCGACGCGTTGGCGGCGCGCGCCATGGTTGTTTCACCTGACGACGAAGCCGAATTTGGCCGCACTGTAGTGCTGGTTTCTTACGATGGTATCACCGTTAGCAGCAGAATGAGTGTGGACTTGGCTCAATGGTTGGAAAGTAAATACCGACTGCCGCGAGCTCAACTGGCAATCTGTTGTACCCATTCTCACAGCGCACCGCATTTGGCTGGGTCACTAAACAACCTTTTTCGAGAATTGCCATCAGCGGAGCAAGTCGAAGCAACGAACGAGTACACTGCATTTCTCGAAACAGCTATACGGCAGGCGATTGAAAAAGCCATGATCAATCGCGTGCCAGCACAACTGTCGATCAGCGAGGGGCGAGCAGATTTTGCCATCAACCGGCGTTTGCTAAGTCAGGGTAAATGGACGGGTTTTGGCGAACAGCAAGCTGGTTCGGTCGATCATCGCTTACGATTCCTGCAAGCCACGTCGGCAACAGGACGCTTGCTCGGCGGGGCGTATATGTATGCCTGCCACTGTACGACTTTGGGCGGAGGTTTCAATTCGATAAGCGGTGATTGGGCAGGGTTGTCAGCCTCTCGCCTGGAACAAATGCATGCGTCGTCAGTTTTTCTGCCAATAATAGGCTGCGGTGCTGATGCAAACCCAAGTCCGCGAGGTGAATACGAATTGGCGTTGCAACATTCGGCCAAGATTGTCGATGCGGTACAGGGACTGATCTCGGCGGGCAAGGGAGAGCAGTTGACTGAAGTTCCGGTCGCCAACTTCGGGTATGCCGGCCTGGCGCCGGAACATCCCACAACCGAACGACTCAATGAACTGCTTGGCAGCAACGTACCGAATGAAAAACGCTGGGCGGAGAAGATGTTCGAGATCAAAAAGGATATGGGCCGTCTTCCTGAGACTTATCCAATGCCGATTCACACCTGGCGCTTTGGCGATGCGCTCAGCTGGGTTTTCCTGGGAGGTGAAGTCGTTGTCGATTATCAATTTCAAATCGAGAAAGAACTGTCCAGTAGCTCGACTTGGGTTGCCGCATACTGCGATGACGTTTTTGCTTACGTTGCTTCGGAAGAAATGCGACAGGAGGGGGGCTATGAAGTCGACTCGTCGATGATCTACTACCTGCAACCCGGCCGATGGTCTACAGGTACCGAGTCTTTGATTCTGCGTCGTGTTTCCGAGATCTCTCGGGGAATTCTCACGGAAGGCGTCGAGTCAACGGCCGAACAATCATTGGCCTCCATCGGCGTGCCGGAAGGATTTCGTGTGGAACTGGTCGCCAGTGAGCCACTTGTGCAGGATCCGATTAACATCGCCTTCGGCTTGGACGGTCGAGTTTGGATTGTGGAAATGTCTGACTATCCGTTGGGTTCCGAGGGCGGTGGGCGTGTGAAATGGCTTCGAGATTCTAACGGTGACGGACGCTTGGATGAGGCACACATATTTATTGAGGGACTAGGTTATCCGACCAGCGTATTTCCCTGGCAGGATGGTGTGCTGGTCATTGCCGCTCCCAATGTCCTTTTTGCGCGGGATCGTGACGGCGACGGTGCAGCTGATCATCGGGAGGTGTTGCTGGAGGGGATTGCCGAAGCCAACCCGCAGCACCGCGCCAGCGGATTCGAAATAGGCTTGGATGGTTGGCTGCATTTTTCTGCTGGCGATGGCACCGAACATTTGCTCAGCAAGAGAAATGGCCAGACCTATGAGGTCGCTGGTCGTGATGTGGCCTGGAATCCAACTTCGGGTGAATTGCGGACTACAGCTGGGGCGACGCAGTTCGTCCGCGCTCGGGATGCCTTCGGAATCTGGTACGGCAACTCGAACAGCCGTCCGATGTACCAATACGTCATCGAGGATCGATACCTGCAGCAAAGCTCGGTGTCCGGCGGAGGTCGGCAAGATCTGCTTTCGCCGCCGGTCGCGCCACCGGTCTTTCCCCGCAGCAATACGCTGGACCGTTTCAACGATTTGTATGCACGCGATAGATTTACCAGCGCATGTAGCAGCATCGTCGTCCGCGTGCCTGGATTGGAGATGGCCGGCTACCCAGACAATAGCACTGCACTTGTCTGCGAACCAGTACACAACCTGGTAGCCCGAATTCAGCTGCTCGACAACGGAGCGGCGCATGCGGCTGTTCGTCATCCCAGCGATATCGACTTTGATTTCTTCGCTTCCTCACAGGCAAACGCTCGCCCTGTAAGAGCGGTCAATGCTCCCGACGGCTCAGTATGGATTTTGGATATGGTGCGAAAGGTAATCGAGCACCCTGAATGGATTCCGACTGCGTGGCAAGAGCGATTGAATCTCCGTAGCGGCGAATCGCAGGGGCGCATTTATCGCGTATTCCGAAGCGACTTTGTGCCCACCTCTCGCCCACCGCTGAGTAGCGAGGCCACCGAGCTACTGCCAGCTCTCGCTAGTGAGAATGGGGCTGTGCGCGATTTGGCGTTGCAGGCGATTATGAATTCGACTCATGCTGACCTCATCAAGGATGTGCGCCGCATGGCTTGGGAACATCCGCACCCCACTGCTGCGGTTCGGGCCGCTGCGTTGGGCTGCCTGGCTGCGAAGGGATGGCTCGATTCGCAGGATTGCCAGCAGATGCTATCGGATCCAGACCCAAGAGTGGTGCGATTGACTTTAGAGATGCTGGAATCGCTTGCTTCGAGGACTTCCGAGCTTGACCTTGCAATTGCAGACGTGCCGCGACGAAATCTCGGAAGAGAAGTTGATCTGCAGTGGATACTGACGAGCACGCTCTTGAATGAGTTCGATGGTTCGAGTGAATTGGCGGCCCTGGCAGCACGCTGCGAGTTTGACCCGTGGATCTTACGAGCTTTGTCTCTGGTTCATGGCGAAGAGCGAGTCGTCGCGGTCGTTAAGCCTCTGTTGCAGTTGGCGAACGCCGATGACGCCACGGCTGAGCAGTATGCGCAGCTTGAGAAGACGCTTGAAAGTCTGTGGGGCCGTTTGAGCTCAAAGGATCAGTTGGCCCTGCAATCAGATCAACTACCGTCTTCATCAACTGCCAGCGACAGGCCTTTTCAACGCTCGGAACTGCTCTTCCTGGCGCTGAGCAAGCAGAAAGGCACAGCCAACGACGCGCTGAATGCCCAGGTGCAGGACTTGGTGGAGCGAGCTCAAGTGCGACTTACCTCGGATGCAGTACCTGACCAGGAGCGTCTGGGGTTGGTCAATTTGATTGGCAGCGGGCTGGTTGGCCAGGATAAACAGCTGAACATCGCTCGTTCCATTCTCCAGAAGCAAGCGTCCGTCGCCGTGAAAAGGGCGGTGATCGAGTCGCTTCGGCGAGCTTCCAAGCAGGAGGTCGCTGACATTTTGCTGGAGTGCTGGCCTGAGATGACCAGTAGTTTGCGCAGCGCGGCTACTACGACACTTTTGACTCGTCGTGAATGGGTGGTGGCTTTGGTCGACCGCTTAGAAACTGGTTCCATCAAGCAGGGCGATTTGGATCTTTCGGCGGTGCAACAGCTCCGCTCCTATCGCGACCGAGATCTTCGCTCTAGATGTATTGAGGTGTTCAGTGTCCCCACTGCCAGAAGTGAGGTCGTGTCAGAGTTTCTAGCGAAGATGCCGAAACCCAGCGCTAATCTTGTGGGTGAAGCAATCTATAAGCGTGAGTGTGCTCAGTGCCATTTAGCCGCAGCAGGCAAGCCGGCTATTGGCCCACCTCTAGAAAACCTTGGGCAATGGACGCTGGATCAGTGGGTAACTGCGATTTTGGATCCCAACCGCAATGTTGAGCCTAAGTACTTGCAGTCCTCGATTTTGTTAAACAGCGGGCAAGCCATGAACGGACTGATCTTGAGCAAAAATCGTCAACAGTTAACCCTGGCAGCAAGCGACGGATCTGTTAAGGAATTGCCGATGTCGGAAATCGAAGAAATTGTCAACGGAAATCTCTCGTTGATGCCCGAAGGCTTTGAGAGCAAACTGTCCCCACAACAGCTTGCAGACTTACTCGCCTTTCTGCGCGGTCGATGAAGTCGTTCGGTCTGCTTGAGCCTATTCGTGTATTGTGACGATAGACTCTGCGGTCATGTTGCCAACGCATTGCAGCTGGTACGCTGGACGGCAATCTATTGATCGACGCGTGCTGGACTAAGGCATACAAATTTTCGACGAAAACATCCGTCATATTTAACCCTCAAAGAAATAATTACCGAGCCTTTTCGTCTTCTCAGGCTTATTGATTCGTGTGGCACGGGCTTGCCCGTGGATATTCTCCTTACCAGCTTGCACGATCATGCCACAAACGTTTGATCGAAGAACAAGACTCGAAACCATACTTAGGACCTGGGGAAAAATAACTTGGGCATTCTTCATCTGCCTCTCCCAACCCCAGGTTAGTTAACAGCGCCGCGCAGCAAAAAAGCATCGGTGAGGGACAATAAGTCGCTATCGCATTTCCCTTGGTCCCTAAACGTGCCTTTCTGCCCTGGCCCCAATGACTCATAGTTGCATCTGGGAACAGCATTGGGGTTTGTCGAATCTACCAAGCGGAATTGCACTTCCTGAGCTATTTCGGAGCTGTTTCGGAGCTGTTTTGCTGCCAGCGTTGGTCCAGCTACGGAGTAGC
>JAGQPR010000104.1 GCA_020426625.1 Planctomycetales bacterium | reverse complement strand
TCGAGTTATACATGTAACCAGTCCACGCCAGATCAATTGCTCCATTCACCCCTTCGGCGAATATTTACTATTCGACGGGAAATAAGGACTTGTGTTCTCAGGTTGTAGTGTACTTAGGTTGTACGGCTGGAGGCCCGACACCACCTCTGCCGTGGCCGCCGGCCACGGTGCAAGTCTGTATGCAACGAACGGAAACAACCGGCAACCTTTCTCGACCCAAGCGAAGCATAAAGCTCGCGTAAACAAAATGACGAGGAGACTTCCAGGCAATCTCAGGACGCGGTCGCTCATTCGTCACGGTTCATTTCACTCATTGAGTGGCTGACTGCATAAAAATTTTCGAACGCGGCTAAATGGCAATTCTGCGATTGTAGAGAAACCACTCGACGGACAAGATGACGAGCGCCAGCGCCAGGAGCCAACGCCAGTATTCGACTCGAGCAATGTCGCGTTGATCGTTGGTGGCCACCACTTCTTGTGCACCGATTGTCAGTTCCGCTCTTGGCAAAATATTGCTTTCCAGTTCGCTGAACAAGTTAACGGTGAACAACTGTAGCATCCGTTCGCTTTCGGAAGGGCGGACTTCATAGAATCCAAGCTCGTCGGTATGCGTGAAGATGGTGCGAGGTTGTTCGCGACGGTCCACGGTCACCTGCGCGCCTCCGGGCGACTCGATGTCAAATCGCGAATATCGGTTGGAGATATGCAGCGAGACGGGTTGTCCAGGTTTGACAGTGACTGAGCCCGCATTCGAAGCAGTACCCCCAAGAAATTCTAGCGCGTTCAGCACAAATACTGGGAAACTTGGCTTGATTGGCCAGTCGGTGTTGGCCAGTAATACTCCGTCCTTGCGATTGAACAAAGGCATTCCCACCACGGCATCTTGGTAGGCTTCACGTGGTGCAACCCCCATCAGTATTCCAGCGTCCGTGCGCAGCAGTTCGGTACCTGCGGTTGGCAACTCCAACGAGCGTCCCTCCACGATGCGAACTGTTCCCATGTCAACGTACTGTAACATTGGATGCGCCCGGTTGGTGTCGATGACAAACAGTGGGCCGCTGGGCTCGTTAGCTTTCCACCGATCGCCTGGTGGCAGAGTTCCGACGAACAATGTGTTCGATTCCGGCATCTGCTCAGGTGTACATTGATCGTAGATGAACAAATCGATACTCCCAGATTGCGCCTGCGATTCGTTCTCCGGCGATGTCAGGTCGGCCGGGGAGAGAATGCGAACTTGCGCGAGCGCCGCAGCCTGAGAAGTTGCCAACGCAGCCTCCAATGCTGAGTTGCCTTCGGTAACCAGCACCACGTCCAGCTGTCGTGGTGGATCCAAGCCAGCAAACGCTACGTTGTCCTGCGCGAAGTCATCCGAGAACTCCAGCTCGAGCTTAAGTTTACCTTCGGTAACGTTGGCGACCTGGAAGCTCACACCAGAAGCTTCTGCAGGTCCAATCGAAACATCGGTAGCGTCAATCAACTGGCCATCCATCGACAGCGTAACTTGGAACTCTGCGACCTGGCTGCCAAAATTCTGAAGCCGAGCAAAAGCTTCGACTTGCGATTCCTTCTCAGCATTGCGTTCCACGGTAAATGCTAAGATGCCGACGTTTTGCGGGTCCGTTTCACCGATTGGCAAATAGCGAGCCTTCAAATTCCCCAAATCCAGCTGCGGAGCGGCAAACCCACCATCGCTGAAGATGAATAATTCGGCGGGGACAGCTTCTGCAACTTGCACGTCGTTGACGTCTTCAATCTGGCTGGTGCGGCCTGGATTGGCCAAACCCGATGCGGCTCGCAAGGCTTCATTCAAGTCAGTCAAGCGGTCGGTCGCTGCAATCGACTCGATGGCTTTTCGCAATTTGGATTTATCCGCCGTGTAGCCTTGCCGGACATCAGCCAGGTCAGAAAAGGCAATAACCATGGCGACGTCGGCACTGGTGAGCGAATCGATCAGTTCCAACGCCTGCTTCTTTGCTTCAGCCAATCGCGAGGGGCCGACGTCCGTTGCCAGCATGCTGGCCGAATTGTCGATCATGATAATCGAGCGATTGCCAACGGCTATCTCTCCGCGAACTCCAGGCCGCAGGCAGGCAAGGATCAGTACCAAGACCGCTAGCAATTGCAGCAACAACAGCAAATTTTTACGCAGTCGTTGCCAGATACTATTTACGTGTAGGTCTTCGATTGCTCGCTGCCAAAGAAAAGTACTTGGTACTTGAACCGGCACTCGCCTCAGTTTGAGAAAATACAACATGACTATCAGCGGCGGTACGGCTGCCATCAGCAGCCACTGCCAAGCACTAAGTGTATTGACCCAGCTCATCGTACTAGACCTCGTTCGCGCAAGTACTGTCCCACAATTACGTCAGCACCTTGATCGCTTCTCGCTAACAAGTAAGTCATGTCGCGTTGCGAACAAAATCGGCGAGCTTGATCGACAAAAGATGCCAATGTCGCTTTGTACCGTTTCAGCAAAGCCCCACTTATCGAAACTTCCGCCTCGTCAGCGTCCTCGCAGTCGACCAATTTCAAATCCCCCGTCAACGCGGGATCCATCTCTTCGGGACTCAACAAGTGCAGAACAAATACGTCCATTTGTTGACCGACCAACAAACGCAAGGCTGACTCGTACCCGGATTTCTCCATTAGGTCCGACAGCAGTACCACAATTCCACGTCCGGAAGCCCGCAGCAAGAATCGCTTGACGGCACTGGTCAAATCAAAGACTTCGTCGGCTTCGACCGAATTCATAAACTCGGTCATTCGCCAAAGCTGTGATCTACCCCGCATCACGGGGCTGGATTTGTTTTCGGCACCCAGGAATTCAAAGCGAATTCGGTCGCCACGGCACATCCCCACGAATCCCAGCGCTGCGGCGATTTGCTTGGCGGCAAAGAATTTCGTTGGATCCCCAAAATCCATCGAGGGACTGGCGTCCACCAAGAAGAATACATGCAAGTCCTCTTCTTCCAAGAACAGCTTCAAAAACAGCTTGTCGAGCCTGGCGTACAAATTCCAGTCCACGAATCGCAAGTCGTCGCCTGGAACATAATTTCGAAAGTCCGCAAACTCAACGCTCTGCCCCTTCCTTCGACTGCGTCGCTCACCTTTTAGTCGACCCCGAAAAACTTTGCGACTAACCAACTCCATCCGCTCCAGGCGAGCCAATAGTTGGGGTGGTAATAAGTCGTCGGTTGCGATACCAGTCATTCATTTCCTCAAGTGCTTCCCAAAATCCCTGCAAGGCATCCGAAACCCATCCTAACATTCCGCACATTGGAATACCAGATTCGGAGAATGCGGGTAGGCTAGTGTCACAAATCGTAATTCCGATGCCACATCAGCCTTTAGCGCGATAGCGTGCGGTTTCGTCAGCAACCGCCTGCAAGCGCACAGCGGCTAATTTTGCAGAAGGATTATGTGGAACTGAATTTCCAATTCTAGACACAAGCTCGAGGCGCAGTGGAGGCCGGCGAAAAGCGATAACTTAACTTGAAAGTTTTCGAGATGGAAACAGCGAATCGAGTACTGGTTGAACTGAAGAAACTGGCTCGGCCGGACAAGGCGGAATTTCTACCCAAGTTTTTCCAGGCTTATGAAGGTGGGTATGGCGAAGGGGACCAGTTTCTCGGTGTCGTGGTGCCCGATCAAAGGAGGCTGGCCAAACAATTTCGCGATTTGAGCGCTGAACATGTCGAGCAATTGCTGCACTCTCCCTGGCACGAAGCCCGCTTGACGGGGCTGTTCATTTTGGTCAGCCAGTATGAGCGTAGCTGCGACAAGCTCAAGCGGAGCGAACTGGTCAGTTTTTATCTAACTCAACTCGATTGGGTCAACAACTGGGATCTTGTGGATAGTTCCGCACACAAGATTCTAGGTGCTCATTTGGTAGACAACCCTACGCAGCGTTCTCTTTTAACAAAACTGGCTAAAGCTAAGAGTCTCTGGCATCAACGGGTGGCGGTCATCGCCACGCTTGCGTTGATCAAAAATCGAGAGTTCACTGAGATTTTGGTGCTTTCTGAGAAGTTGTTGAATCATCGCCATGACCTAATGCACAAGGCAATTGGCTGGATGTTGCGGGAGGTCGGCAAGCAAGACATTGTTGTTCTGCGACACTTTCTTGAGCAGCATTCGACCAGAATGCCCAGGACCATGCTGCGTTATGCCATCGAAAAAATGTCCCAAGAGGAGCGTCAGGAGTGGCTCACAAGAAAGTAGTCCTTTGAACAAATGGTAAGCCGTATCCCATGTGAATTAGCACAATTCGCGGAAGCGATCCCCCGTGAACCTACCTTGCGTAGATCACTTTGTTTGGAACATTTATAATCTGGAAGATCGCGATTCGGTTGACGTTCGCCAGATCCGCCTTCAGCTGAATCCAACGACGGGCATAGACGATGGACATTGACTACAACAAACCTGCCTCGCCAAACCAAGCCCAGCGATCCTTGGTGGCCGTCTGGCTATTGATGCTGACTTTACTGTTGGTGCTTTTTTTCCCGTGGGTAAAGAGCTGGTTAGGCTTGGGATTGCCAAATGGAGAGCCTCGACCGGTGACTCCTCGCGGCTCTTTGGCAGATTTTGAACAAACGACGGTCGATCTGTTTCGCGAAACGAGCCCTTCAGTGGTTTTTATTAGCACGCGAGCTCGCTATGCGGACCGCTACATGCGGCGAGTCCAGGAAGTGGAAGCGGGGACCGGTAGCGGATTTGTCTGGGATGCCGACGGGCATGTGGTAACCAATTTTCACGTGATTGAGGGAGCCTCATCGGCGCAAGTGCTGTTTGCCGATCAAACTTCCTTCGAGGCTCGTTTAGTGGGGGCTTCCCCAGACCATGATTTGGCTGTCCTACAAATCAATGCACCTAAGGAATATCTTCGGCCATTGGCAATTGGCGAAAGCAACGATCTGCTGGTAGGGCAAAGTGTCTTCGCCATTGGTAATCCCTTTGGACTCCAGCAAACGTTAACGACCGGTGTCGTGTCGGCCAAAAGTCGCGTGATCGAATCACCGTCCGGGCGCACGATAGATGAAGTCATTCAAATCGATGCTGCCATTAACCCTGGCAATTCCGGCGGTCCCCTCTTGGACAGTGCGGGACGCTTGATCGGTGTGAATACCGCAATTTATAGCCCCTCCGGCGCTTCGGCTGGCGTAGGGTTCTCCATTCCCGTCGATACCGTAAATCGCGTCGTTCCCAGTATTATTGAAACTGGCAAGTATCAAGCTCCCCAACTTGGAATTCACGTGATCGACGAATTGAGCCGAGCCATCAGCCGATCGGCGGGAGTTGAAGGCGTTGTCGTCCTGGACGTGATGGCCAACAGTGCCGCAGAGAGGGCTGGCCTTAGAAAGTCCAGGATATTGGACCGTGGCAACGTTAGCCTGGGAGACATCATTCGCAAGATTGGCAAGGAAACCGTTCGTTCGACTGAAGATATCCAACGCGCGTTGCAAAACTATTCTCCCGGTGACACCGTCGACATAGTTGTCTATCGCGATGCCAAAGAAGTGACACTGCAGGTGCGTTTGGATTAGCGCGACGTCGCAAGTTCTAGCCCCCTGCTTCGGGCCCGACGCAGTAAATCGTGGTGCAACAAATCCTGCTGAAGCGGAGACGTTCTTTGTCCAGTCAAGCTCCTGAATTGCCTACTGTGAATCCGTGGGTATTGGCAGGCTTTCGCTGGATCGCACGGAGGCACTTGCAGCGGCATTTTCATTGCGTCGCCGTAAATAGCGAGGAACTGAAGTCAGTTGCAGCTTCCCCGGCCGATCGATTCGTGATTTACGCCAATCATGCGTCTTGGTGGGATCCCTTGTTGGCCATTTTCCTGGCCCAGCGAATTTTTCCCGATCTGGTTTTGTATGCGCCCATCGATGCTGTGGCGCTCCGCAAATACCGGATCTTTTCAAAGATCGGCTTTTTTCCAGTGGAGAGAGGCTCCCTTGCCGGGGCGAGAGCATTTTTGAATGCCAGCAAAAAGATCCTGTCGCGCCCTGGCGCTTCACTTTGGCTTACTCCCGAAGGTAGGTTTACCGACGTTCGGGATACGGAGTCAGAACTAGCATCAGGACTGGCGCACATAATTTCGACGTGGAACCACCTTTCATGTGCCTGTTCCGACTCAGGAGATGCACCCATTAGGTTTTGGGCAATTGCCGCCGCGGTAGAGTATGTGTTCTGGGAAGAGCGAAAACCCGAGGTGCTGGTGCGGTTGTCGCGTCCGGTCATGATTTCCGACGGTGTTTTTCGAACCAAGGATGCATGGTCTCGGTTGCTCAAGCGACAGTTGCTGGATGTCCAGCGGCAATTGGCAGAGTCTTCGATCGCCCGAGATGCAGCGGCTTTTGAACGGTTGTTGGGCGGCAGTAGCGGAACTTCCTTTGCCTACGACGCGTGGAGACGCCTCGCTGCACTATGGCGCGGCCAGCGCTTTGAGGTTGAGCATGGTGACAAGTTTCGCCAGTAGCGCGATTGCAGCCCGAGTTGCTCGCTGACGCCCGGCGACTGCCATCTGGGAGAGTCCGCCGCCAGTGCCTATACTTAGCTGTCCACAAAATGAAGACAGGCCACTCCGTAAATTGAAGACAGGGCGGCTCGTCCGCAACACGTACACAGCTGCATCGAAAAGACACCGCGACAAAAGCGTATACAGGTTTGCGGTTGACCGGCAGGTGAAATCTACTTACAGCAATTACAGGAAGTAAGAACGGATGAGCGACATTGAGCGTACCGTGATTATTGGCAGTGGGCCAGCTGGATGGTCCGCTGCAATTTACGCGGCCCGAGCAAATTTGAGACCGCTGCTTTTCGAAGGCACTGCCAAGCCGGAAATGATACCACTCGGCCAACTGGCTTTTACTACGGAAGTTGAAAATTACGCTGGCTTCCCAGCAGGCAATATCCGAGCATTTGTCGAAAGCGCAGTCGACTCGCAGCGACACTACAATTTGCCTCCCGCCCCGAAAGGTCACGAAAAGGATGGGCTGCCTCACTATGCAGTGCAAGGCGTTGAGTTGATGGAGTTGATGAAACAGCAAGCCCTCAACTTTGGGACGCGCGTAGTTGGCGATGATATCGTCGATGTCGATTTCAGCAGCAGACCCCTAAAAGTTGTGCCAGCCAGCGGTGATGCCGTCGAGGCGCAAACTGTAATCGTGGCTACAGGCGCTCGAGCCAACTACCTGGGCCTAGAGTCAGAAGAAGAGTACAAGAATCGAGGTGTAAGTGCTTGTGCTGTATGTGATGGTGCCTTGCCAATGTACCGCCGCAAGCCGCTGGCAGTAATTGGCGGCGGTGATACCGCTGTGGAAGAAGCCAGTTATCTGGCCAATCTTGATGGGGCGGAGACGATCTACCTCGTTCATCGTCGCGACGAATTGCGAGCTTCCCAAGTGATGCAGGATCGTGCAATGAACCACCCGAAGATTCAGTTGGTGTGGAACAGCGTGGTCGAGGAAGTTCTGGGCGACGGTACGAAAGTAACGGCGATACGACTGAAGAATACCAAGGATGACACGCAATCTGAATTAGCAGTTGCCGGAATGTTCGTGGCAATTGGACACACACCGAACACTACGTTTCTTCAGGGAAAGTTGGAGATGAATTCTAGCGGCTACATTAAGTGGTCCGAGGCCTTCCGCACCAAAACCAGCGTACCCGGCGTATTCGCTGCTGGTGATGTGGCCGACGATTACTATCGACAGGCAATTACGTCAGCGGGAACTGGCTGCATGGCTGCGCTGGACGCCGAGCGATACTTGGCCGAACTGGGACACTAAGGATCATCGGAAGCGTCACCTGGCAATTTATGGACATTGCTCGCGGATCAACTTAGCTCCGGAGCTGCACGACCTCTAAGCGTAAACTGAGTTTTCAGAGGCGACGATGTTGGTTGGCTGGAAGTATTATCACTCGAGTGAATAGATAAATAGACGTCCCGTGCATCGAGCCGATTTGTCAGCGGCGGTAGTACACAACCGGTTGAAAGAAATTCGGAAGAATTCCCATGGAAGATTCAGCTTGCTCGAACGCGTCTAAGTGGGTTTCCGTTTCCTTTGCCCGCGATTCGGCAAGCATTGGCGAATCCATCCAGATTCGCGGTTGGGTGCGGACTCGACGCGATAGTAAGGGCGGTTTCAGCTTCATCGAAGTCAACGATGGCAGCTGCCTCGGAAATTTGCAAGTCATTGCCGACGCAAGCCTGCCAAACTACTCTTCTGAGATTTCCTCGCTGAGCGTCGGTAGCTCGATCGTTGTTAGCGGCGTCGTGAAGGCCAGTGAAGGCCAAGGGCAGAGCCGCGAGTTGGCTGCTGCCAGCGTTGAGCTGGTGGGGCTGGCGCCAAATGATTTTCCCTTGCAGAAAAAACGCCACTCATTTGAAAAACTGCGTGAATGGGCGCATCTTCGCCCCCGCACTAACGCCTTCGGTGCGGTGACACGCGTGCGCAATCGTCTGTCTTTTAGCGTACACCAGTTCTTTCAAGAGGAAGGCTTCAACTACGTCAACACGCCGATCATTACTGCCAGCGACTGCGAAGGCGCTGGTCAAATGTTTCGCGTAACCACGCTCCCACTGGACAATTTGCCGACCAAGAATGGAAAGGTTGACCACGAGAAAGATTTCTTTGGTAAGCCCGCCTTTCTCACGGTGTCCGGGCAACTAGAAGCAGAAATCTACGCGACTTCCATGGGCAAGTGCTATACGTTTGGCCCTACATTCCGCGCTGAGAATAGTAACACCAGTCGTCATCTTTCAGAATTTTGGATGATCGAACCTGAGGCAGCGTTTTTCGAATTGCCAGATAATATGCTGCTGGCAGAGCGATTCATCAAGCGTCTGTTAACGGACGTGCTGGGTGATTGCAGCGAGGATATGCAGTTCTTTGAAGAACGTGTGCAACCAGGGATACTAGATGCCTTGCGCATGGTGATGAACAAACCTTTCGAACACATGACTTACACAGAGGCGGTGGATATCTTGACCGCGTCTGGTGAGAAATTCGAATTCCCTGTCAATTGGGGTGCCGATCTGCAAGCAGAACATGAACGATACCTTACTGAAAAGCACATTTGCGGCCCATTGATTCTTTACAATTACCCAAAGTCCATCAAGCCGTTCTACATGCGCTGCAACGATGACGGCCGGACCGTAGCGGCGATGGACGTGCTGGTCCCGCATGTGGGAGAAATTGTCGGCGGGAGCCAACGTGAAGAGCGACTGCCAGTGCTGTTGGAACGTATGCGAGAGATGAATCTGGATGAAAAGGAGTACTGGTGGTACATCGAACTGAGGAAATATGGTTCCGTTCCCCATAGCGGATTCGGGTTGGGTTTCGAGCGAGTTGTCCAGTGGGTTACTGGGATGACGAACATCCGCGATTGCATACCGTTTCCACGCACTCCTGGTTCGGCAGAATTCTAGCGTCCCACGGTGCCGCATAAGGACATGCCAAGTTGCAACACTGGATAGCCAAGTTTCAAAATGCCTTCCGCGGCTTGTACTTTGGGGTGCGCGGGCAGAGTAGCTTTGCAGTGCATCTGCCAGTCGCTTTCGCGGTACTCGGCTTAGCTATGTGGATGGACTGCAGTTGGTGGCAACTGTGCGTGATTGGGCTGTGCATCGGCTTGGTGCTAGCCCTGGAACTGGTCAATTCGGCTATTGAAACACTGGCCAAAGCTTTGTGCCAAGAGCACAACGAACTGGTCGGTCGCGCATTGGACATGGCAAGTGCCGCCGTGTTGCTGGCAAGTCTTGTGGCTGCCGCCATTGGGCTGACCATTGTATCTATACAGTTTTTCCATTCTCCGACGACTGCTGGCTACGTTCAGGAATCCGAATAGATGGCGGAACTTGGACATTCTCTAAAGTCTCGCTCAGACGAAGCGCATCACAACCCTGTCTTGGTTGTTGGTGGTGGGCTTGCCGGGCTGGCGTCTGCTTGCGTGTTGGCAGGACGCGGACATCGCGTGACGCTTTTCGAAAAGAATTCCTGGTTGGGCGGCAAAGCCGATGTTCTTCATCGTGGCGGCTTTCGATTTGATATGGGGCCAACCATTCTGACGCTCCCCGAGGTATTGCAGCGTGTTTTCCAGGACACTGGCCGCAGGCTGGAAGACTATCTTTCCCTGCTCGCATTGGATCCACAATGGCGTTGTTTTTTTGACGATGGCAGCGTCTTAGACTTGGTAGCTGATACCGCACGCATGCAGGAAAATCTACGGCAGTTGACAGGTAACGAGCAAGACGCCGAAGGATATGGCCGGTTTATGGACTTGGCCTCGCAATTGCACCGTGTTTCGGACAAGTTCTTTTTCTGGAAAAGTGTGGGCGGAATTGGCGACACATTTCGTTCCACCGGATTGTTTGATGCTGCCGTACTCCGAGATGTGCTCTCACTCAAGTTAGGGCGTTCTGTGGCTTCTGTAGTTCGCGAGCATGTTTCCGACCAACGACTGGCTCAGATGATCGATCACTTCACTCAGTACGTCGGCTCTTCGCCTCATGCGTCACCTGCCGTGCTTTGTGGAATCGCTCACATGCAGACGCAGCGCGGTGTTTGGTATCCTCAGGGGGGCACGCGCAGTGTGGCGGAAGCGCTCATTAGGCTGGCAGAAGAGTTGGGGGTGCAATTGAACTGTAACTGCGATGTCACCGCAATTCTGACTTGCGGCAATGCCGTGACAGGAGTGCAATTGGCCAACGGCGAAAAAGTACGATCAGAATTCGTTGTGTCGAATTGCGATGCAGTTAGGACGCAACGAGAACTGTTGGTTGGACATTCAGGTAGTGGTCAACTATCGAGAAAACGTGATGTTGAACCAGCGTGTTCCGGCGTAGTTCTTTACTTGGGATTGCGTCGACGTTACGAGCATCTACTTCACCACAACTTTGTGTTTTCCGCTTGTCCGGAGGAGGAATTCGACTGGATTTACCGTCGCGGTATGCCAGCTCCAGACCCAACCTGTTACGTCTGTGCACCTGCGGTAAGTGACCCCAGCGTGGCTCCGGAGGGAGGCGAAGCGTTGTACGTCTTGGCGCACACTCCCTATCTGCGTCCCAATCACGATTGGGAAAAGATGTTTCCCGAATACCGAGATGTTTTGATCGAGAAGCTTGAGTCGACTGGAGGGATGCTTGATCTACGCAAAGAGATTGAGACCGAAGATCACCTTACGCCTGTAGGAATTCATCAGCGATACCGAGTACTCAACGGGGCGATCTACGGGACCGCCAGCCACGGCAAGCTTTTTGGTGCCTTCAAGCCGGCAAACCGAGTTCGCTACCCACGCGGTCTTTACTTAGCAGGAGGAGCAGCGCATCCCGGTCCTGGCATGCCCATGGTTTTGATGAGCGGATGGATCGCGGCAGACTCGTTGGATTCCGACTGGAAAAGGGAGCGTAGTTCAGCAGCTTCTCAATAACAGCTTGGGAGCATTTGCATGTAAAACCAATTCAGCCAATGCCAGCCGGGCGCTGCCGCCAATGGGGCAAAGTTAGAGAAGCTCGGAGCAAGACGATTCGCGACCACCGAAGACCGATCTAACCACGAAATACACGAAAAGAAACTCTGCATGCTGCTCGCAGGATTTCACTGTCGCAGCTTACCACGCTTGGCAACTCATCCAGTGATTAATCGTGCGCGGAATACAATCCGGGTTTGCCGTTTCTATTCCGATTGTCCGATCAATTGAACTGCGCCGCCCTCTCCCGCTCCTGACGCTTTTTGTCCGATCAAAGCGTGCTTCCTTGCGAACTCGACCACAAGATCGGCCGTACGTTTGTGTCCTGCGTCGTTAAAATGAACATCGTGCTCAAAGTAGTGCTGCTCTGAAAGGAATGGCGTCAGGTCTAAGCAGTCAATCCCTTCGGCAGCGCACAGTTCCGCCACGACGCGCGGACGTTCGATGTTCCCTTCCAGTAGTCGATCCCGTTCCGGGATTATGACTACTGAAAACTTGGCGCCGCTCGCTCTGACCTCTTTGGCAAGACGCAACAGCAATTGGCTGGTGATCTCTCGTTGGTACTCAGCGCCTGAAGAAGTAACTTTTTTCGCTTGTGGCGTTATTTCAAGATTGGTCCAGGACTGAAGAGTATTCTTGAGCAGGAATACGACGTGAGAGGATTCGTAAAGCCAGCGTTGAAAGTGTTTGAATTGAATTTTCCAATTTGCCTCCTTGGTATTTGGAAACGTCAAATCGTTTGATTCATCTAAGTATGCAAAATTCCGTCGAAGGTTGTCCTCAAAGTCGTTGCCGCAATAAAAAAACAACATGACCGCATCTGGCTCGACGATCGGGTGATATCGGCGATAGGCAAGCAATTCTTGGGCTGTTGAATATCCCTGCGAACCTACAGACACGACCTCGCAGCTTCCGAATTCTTTCTTGAGTCTGTTCTCTGTCAGTGCGGGAAAGCTATTCTCAAATGGAACCTCGAGGCTTTCGACAAAGGAATCTCCCAGCATCATTATCCGTGGGAAGCGCAACCGAGGTGAGACAATTTCGTCGCGAAAGCCCAAGTTATTGTACCGAAAAGGCACGCGAATACCGTCGGCTTTAATCACATAAGTGCCTTCCCCGTAGGGTCTGCCGCGCCATCCCAGCACTTCGTCGTAGACGGCCAAGCGTTTTGATTCTTGTTCAACGAAGAGTCGCAAGATGAGTTCCGAGCCAGTCAGCCCAGCCAAAATCGACAGGCAGAGTGACGTAATACGAAAGATCACCTTCCTGCGTCGACTTAGTTGCTTCGTCGTTAAGGTCACACTCATCGCATTGTTCTCGGTTGGCGGTCAGCTGTCTGCTCGTCCTAGCTAACGTATCTTGCTCTATGCCGTGATTGGCTTCTGTGTGCTGACGAACGTTCGAGAAACTTTATGACCAAGCTCCCAGCTGGCGTGTAAAACCGTAACCGATTTTTGCAAGGCGCAAGCGGGCCATGGAGTGTATCGCTCGATAACGGCCGTGCCGGGTTTCTTCACCGCCAAAACTCGCTTTGAATCGACGAGGTCCGTAGTTTTCATGCGGCCAACCAGCACCTCCAAAGTCATAGATCTTCAGGCCGTTCTCGCAGGCCCAAACAATGTCATCCCAGACTATGCAAGCGAATGGCGAGTGCCCATTTATCCTTAGCGTTCCACCGAACCACGAGAATATCCGCTCGCCATAGATGAGAGAAATAATGGAAGCGACGGGAACTCCATCGATCATTGCAGTTCGAATCCTCACTGACTCTGCAGGCAATTTGTCGAGAACGGATTCGAACAATCGTCGATCAGTAAGAGGAACAGCCGCCTTCCCGTAGCTAAATAAGAGCAACTGGTACAGTCGCTTGACGCCGTCCAGGTTGTTGTCATCGATAATCTCTATCCCTCTGCGCTGTGTGCTCCTAATCTTTTGCCGCATTCGTTTGGCGACCTTACTCCACAGTTCTTCCGGGGATTGCCTCAGATCGACCTCATAGTTGATATAATCCAGGTGATCGTACCCTTGGCGAGTCAATACAGGCTTTTCGTCGCGTGACGCTGTGATGCAGCGGACCTCCGTGAACAACGATCGCGAACGCATGTAACGGTCATGCTTTTGGACTAAGGCATATAGTGCATCGCTGCCAACTTGATTGGGATCGCAGAGTGGCGCGGCATACTGAATTGCTCTTGACGATAGAGAGTCAAACCTACCCAAGGTCTTGACATGAACACTCACTAACATTGCGACGATTTCTTCAGCAGCGTTGACTGCCGCCAAAGCGTACGGCTGCATCTGTGGAGTGGCTCCGAACGAAGCAATCATCGCGGAGGTGTGAAAAATTGTGCCTTGAGGATGGCGTTTGACATAGTCGTTCCACTGGGCGTGGTCTGGCCCAGCAATCAGGTACTGATCGCCTGGGTTGTGGGTGGGCATATTCGAACTCGGGCCAGAGTATGCTTTCTTTCTCTACGTTGCAATCGTAATCACGATCATGCAAATATCAAACTGTTCTTTATTTGGACTCGTCCTCTTTGGACTCAACCTCCAACTGACTGCAGGAGGTTGTTTTCGAACTGAATTCAGTATTTCGCATGAGCGAAAGGCATTGTCCGGAAGATGCTCGACGCGGGATTTGCTGACCAGATCAAGTACCCGGCAGATGGGACACTGTCGCCGCAAACAGAATACGTTAGCGTGCAGGAAACGGAGGTATCTGGGGCCAGGACGCCCAGATGCGCGACGCTTTGACGTCGGGGGCGATCTCGGGTAGCATTGAAGGGTGACAGCGGCAGTTTTTAATCTCCCTCCCGCGTTTTGCCGCTCCCCCCGTCCGTTTTGCTCGATGGAGCGTTTCATGACTACCTCTATCTGGCGCTGCTTGTTGGCCTTGGCTGCGGTTACGCAGCTGGCGGGATTCAGCGACCAATCGTATTCCAACGATTCGGCAGAAGAGCTGACGCGCGAGGAGATCGAGTTCTTTGAGAACGAAATTCGTCCGATCCTCGCGGATCATTGCACCAAGTGCCACGGCAGGCAACGTCAGGAAGGTGAGTTGCGGCTGGACACCGCAGAAGGTTTGTTGGCTGGTGGCGAGAGCGGCAGCGCGGTCGAACCAGGTGACGTCGAGGGATCGCAATTGATTTCTGCGGTCCTCTACCGCGACTTGGAAATGCCTCCGAGCGGTCAACTGGAAAAAGCCAAGATTGAAAAACTGATGCATTGGGTGGCCGCAGGTGCTAAATGGCCATCCCATGCGCAGGACGGCGGCTTGGAATTACGGGAGTCGCGCGGAATCAGTGAAAGTGACCGTGACTATTGGGCTTTCCGTCCTTTAAAAGCCCAGGAACCTCCATCGCTTGGCGACAGTCCATTGGCTGAACAAATACAGAATCCCATTGATGCGTTCATTGCACTTGAGCTGGACCAACATCACCTTCAGTTTGCAGCACCTGCGTCAAAACGCGTTTTGATGCGACGAATCTACTTTGATTTGATCGGCTTGCCACCGACGCCCGAGGAGGCTCAGCAGTTTCTTGACGACGATTCGGAAGGCGCCTACGAACGCTTGGTAGACCGTTTGTTGCAAGATCGACGCTACGGGGAAAAGTGGGCGCGGCACTGGCTGGATTTGGTTCGCTATGCCGAAAGCGACGGCTACAATCAGGACGCGGAAAGACCCACGGCTTATCTCTACCGCGACTGGGTGATCTCAGCTTTGAACGCGGATATGCCCTACGACGAATTCACTGCTGCTCAATTGGCTGGCGATGAAATCGCCCCAGACGATGCCGATTACCTGGCGGCAACCGGTTACCTTCGCAGTTGGATATATGAATACAACCAGCGCGACGTCAGGTCGCAGTGGGAAAACGTGCTGAACGACATCACAGATGTGACTGGCGAAGTATTTTTCGGCTTGGGAATGGGCTGCGCACGTTGCCACGATCACAAATTTGATCCAATATTGCAAAAAGACTACTACAGATTACGAGCGTCATTTGCGGCGTTTATCCCAAAAGACGACAAGCTATATGGTTCGGCGGAGGAGCTTGATCATTACCGTCAACAGCTTGCCAAATGGGAGCAGGCAACGGAGACGATTCGGGCTGGTCTGAAGGAATTGGAAGATCCCGTCCGGCAAAGGATTGCCGATACCGCCAAGAACAAATTTCCACTCGATGTACGTCCAGTGTTGTTCAAGCTGGCCGACGAACGAGATGGACACGAGCAGCAGCTGGCTGATTTTGCCCATCGCCAAGTATTGGTCGAGTGGGATAAGCTTGATTTCTCGCAAAAGCTCAAGGGTGACGAACTCCAGCGTTGGCAAGCATTGAAAGAGCAGCTAGACCAATTTCAATCGCTAAAACCGGCGCCACTTCCGCGGCTGCTGTCGGCTGGCGAGGTTGACGCCGTACCGCCGCATATGTTCATCCCCGTCTCCACCGCGACCGAGCCAGTTTTGCCACAAAGCTTCGAAGTTATGGGCGGGGGCGATCTGCTTGGCCAGAATGAAACCGCTTCACGGTTGGAGCGCTCTGGCAAGATTTCGGGGCGACGCACGCGGTTGGCGCAGTGGATCAATTCACGCGAAAACGTATTGCCGCACAGAGTTATTGTCAATCGAATTTGGCAGTATCATTTCGGACGTGGCATTGTCGAGAACGCAAGCGATTTCGGGCGTCTGGGCCGTCCGCCTAGCCATCCGGAATTATTGGATTGGTTGGCTGTGTGGTTTTTGGAAAATGGTCGCAGTTTGAAATCATTGCACCGATTGATCGTTACTTCGACAACTTATACCCAGGACTCGCAGATCAGCCACCGGGCAATGGAGCAAGCACTTGCAGCGGATCAAGAAAACCGATTGCTTTGGCGATACCCGTCCCGCCGTCTTGACGCCGAACAGATACGCGATGCAATGCTAGTCGCGGCCCAGAGTTTGAGCGGAAAGCGGAGCGGTCCCTCAGAGGAACACGATAGCTACTGTCGTTCCGTGTTCACTCTGATCAAGCGTAATAAGCCCCATCCATTTCTTGGCACGTTTGATGCACCCGATGGTTCCTCAAGCGTCGCTCTGCGGCAAGTGACTACCACGCCGATTCAATCCTTGTTGTTGGTCAACGCTCCTTGGCCGCTAGAATTGTCAGGTATTGTCGCATCGCAACTTACGGACCACAAATCCACTCCACGGCAGAATATCGTCGATGCCTACACCCGCTGCTTGCAGCGCGAGCCGACAAAAGCTGAAGTAAATCAAGCGGTGAGATTCCTGCGTGCAACATGCAAGCAAGCCGACCGAGAAAGCGATGAACAACCGGCTAATACTGAACAAGCGACATCGCAAAATGTCGATGGAGCTGAAATCATCGCGAAAGAAGAGAAGCGGCGTTGGTTCCGACAGCCGAATTACCGCATAGCTTTGGCAGATTTTTGCCATGTCTTGTTCAATTCGAGTGAGTTTCTTTACGTTAGGTAGCACTATGAGCCGGTCGAAGCGCCAGTCACATAAAAGTTCGCCGCTGCCTCGCGGTGCCGGCTATTTTTCTCGCCGCGATATGTTGCAGCGGGCAGGAGCTGGGTTTGGCGCAATCGCATTACAGGCCATGTTGCAAGCTGGGCAGGCCCGATGCGGCGACAAGATCGCGCAGGAACCGCACCACCGGCCTACCGCAAAGAGTGTAATATTCGTTTTTCTTGAGGGCGGTCCCAGCCACATCGATTTGTTGGATCCGAAACCTGAGCTCAATCGATTAGCGGGTCAGCAACTACCAGACAGTTTCGAGCCTATCATTACGCCGATGGGCGAGTACGACGCTCCGCTCATGGCCTCTCCGCGGCGATGGAAACAATGCGGAGAAAGTGGCCAATGGTTCTCTGACTGGATACCTCATATAGGCGAGTGTGCGGATGATATTGCAGTAATACGTTCTTGTTGGGGGAACGGCCTGAACCACTCCAACGGCGTTTGCCAGATGAATACTGGGTCGATTGTTGCTGGCCGCCCATCGCTCGGAGCATGGGTCTCGTACGGTTTGGGAACAGAAAACCAGGGGCTGCCGGGCTTTGTGGTCATCGAAGATAATGTGGGCAAGGTGGTCAACGGCGCGCGGAATTGGGGGCCAGGTTTCATGCCTGCCAGTTACCAGGGCACGCCGATGACGGGCTCGGCGGAGCCCATTCGCTTCCTGTCTCGCGACCAGCACGTGTCCGAGCGTCGACAATTGGGAAAACTGCACTTGCTTGAGTCGTTGAATCGCGGGTTCGCAGATGAATTTCCCGATAACTCCGAGTTGGAGGCTCGCATTCGAGCGTACGAGTTGGCGCACCGCATGCAAAGCGATGCGCCTGAGGCGGTTGATCTGCGCGACGAGTCGGCTGAGACCCTAGCCCTTTACGGCATCGACAACAAGACAACGGAAACTTTCGGGCGGAACTGTTTGCTCGCCAGACGTCTCGTCGAACGCGGTGTACGGTTTGTCCAGCTGTACCATGGGGCTGGTAGCAAGTGGGACTCGCATTCCGCGATCGAGAAGAACCACTCGGCCTTGTGTGCTGCCAGCGACAAACCCGTCGCTGGCCTGCTCAAGGACCTAAAACGTCGTGGTTTGCTTGATAGCACGTTGGTTGTCTGGGGTGGAGAATTTGGGCGAACGCCGATGAGCGAAAAGGGCGACGGTCGGGACCACAATTGCAATGGGTTCTCAATGTGGATGGCCGGCGGTGGTGTCCGAGGAGGTATGACAATCGGAGCCACGGACGAGATCGGTCTGCATGCCATTGAAGACCGGCTTCATATCCACGACATACATGCCACAATCTTACACGCGGTTGGCATTGACCACTGGAAGCTCGTTTATGCACATCAGGGCAGACCAGAGCGGGCCACTCAGAACGAAGGACATGTCTGCAAGAAGCTGTTTGGCTAAGAAGGCTTGACGATTAACCTGCATCGCACACCCTGGACCGTGCATCCAAAAGCGCCAGCAGCTTCGGACGAGGCTAAGCCTTGGCCACGAGTGTTGCGGTTCGAATGAGATTTAGGGCGCAGGAGGATCGGTACAAGAGTCTGCCGTGAGCAAAGCGATTCGTGCCCCGGAGGGGCCAACGTCATTAGCTCGGGGCGGAAGCCCCGAGTCGCCAGGAAACCGACTACACGCCCCGGAGCGGCCGTCGTATCTGCCCCACTAGTGGTCTGTTACAGCCTAATTTTAGGGTAGTGGGATTCGCCAGAATTCCTCTCAATCGGGGAATTCTGGCGAATCC
>JAGQPR010000103.1 GCA_020426625.1 Planctomycetales bacterium | reverse complement strand
TCGGAATTACGATTTGTGACACTACAGCCACAACAGTACGATCAGTCCGGCAGCAATCCGATAGATTGCGAACGGTACGAAGCCATGTTTTTTGACCCAAGTCATGAACCAGACAATGACAGCTAGGGCCACAACAAAACTGATCGCGAAGCCTACTGCCAGCATCTGCCATTGATGAAGGCTGATCTCTGCTGGTGACTGGACAGCAAATTGCAGCAACTTGAAGCTGGTAGCTGCAATCATGACCGGTATCGACAGAAAAAAACTGAATTCCAGAGCTGCTGACCGCGACAGTCCCATGATCTGTCCGCCCGCAATCGTCGACATCGATCGGCTGGTACCTGGAAATGCGGCTGCGAAAATCTGCGAAAGCCCAATAACAACTGACTGACGCAGAGTCATGCCTTCAATATCATGCGTAGTTGGACTGTTGCTGAATGATTTGTCCACCAGCCACATGACCACTCCACCCACAATCAGGGCGATTCCGATGGCGGTTTTGTTTTCCAGCATTTCGCCGATAAACTTGTCCAGCAGAAAACAGGGAATCGCTGTGACCACAAAGCTGATCGCCACTAGAGACAGTGGATGATTCCACCACCGACGCCGCCCGGATTCACCCCCTGGGAAGCTGCGTAGGAATTGGACAATCCGCTTTGAGAAATAACACACGACGGACAGAATTGCCCCCAGCTGAATAACGATGGAGAACATTTTCCAATACTCGTCGTCGAGCGGCAGTCGCAACAGATCTTGGGTAATGCGGATATGGGCAGTCGAGCTAACAGGCAGGAACTCCGTCAAACCTTCGACCACTCCGATGATTGCTGCGGCGACATATTCGTTCATGGCGTTTCCATCGCGGTTCAATGTTTCCGTGAGAGGCTTGGTCGTTTCGATCCGCCCACTCAGCAGGCAAGCTCTTACAAAAACGGTAAATAGTTTGAGTGTTGATCAGCGATGCCCTGCATACTGAGCGAGAACAAGCTATGGTGTCCCGTCGCAACTGGCGCATTCGCAGTCTAGTCTAGTTAGCTAGGTTCCACCGGTATGCTTGGACTCAATAGTGGATCTCCACGCAAGCCACCGACTGTGTCACGCCGCGCGATTGGAATTTGCGGTCGCTGCAGTAATATGTGCTCGTGACGAAGCCCTACTGCAAACCCGCCCTCGATTACTCCCTAAATGTGCCATTCTTCGTTTTTTTTGATCCAATAGTCCCATGCGTGACAAAAATACCGGATTTACCAGCGACATCGGCAATTGGCTGCGGGGAGTATGTATGGGAGCTGCGGATATCGTGCCAGGTGTGTCCGGTGGTACGGTAGCGCTAATTCTGGGCCACTACCAAAGGCTAATCACCGCCATCAGCCACATCGACTCCACATTCATCAAATTGCTTCGCCAGCGCCGGTTGCTAGATGCTGTGCAACACGCTGACCTAAGATTTCTGGTCGGCATTGCGATCGGAATGGCCAGCGGCATTGTAGCGTTGGCGTCACTGATGCACGTTCTTTTGCAGGACTATCGAACCTACACCTACGCAGTTTTCACCGGACTCATCCTGGCCTCCAGCTTCCTCGTGGGTCGTAGCTTGGATTACAGAAGATTGAGCACCTCGCTGTGGTTGTTGGCCGGTGCCGTGTTTGCTTGGCAGCTTTGCATGCAAACTGCATTCTCGGCCGATTTGACACCGCTTCGAGCTTTCCTTTGTGCAGCAGTTGCCATCTGTGCGATGATCTTACCCGGCATCAGCGGAGCTTTCGTCTTGTTGTTGCTGGGAGCGTACGAACCAATCACCGACTTGATCAAAGGCTTGCCGAAAGGAGAGATTTCTCTCGATGGCACAACGATTATCGCCGCTTTCATTGCTGGATGCCTCGTAGGTCTGCTGGCCTTCAGCCGCATCCTACGTTGGTTGCTAGCCAATAAACATCAACAGACAATGGGCTTTTTGGTTGGCCTGATGCTTGGCTCCCTGTACAAGCTTTGGCCGTTCCAAAGCGTCACACCTGAGACTGCATTGCTGGATCTGAAGAAGCAACAGTTTGTTTATCAATGGCCTGGCGAGCATGGTGACAGCATCGTCATCGTGATCGCTTTGGTTGCCGTTGCAGCCGCCGCTACACTTGCTCTGGAAAGAATTGGAACCATGTTTCGCGTAGAATCACTTCAACAGGGCAATAGCCACACCAGCTAATACCCGTTATCTGATGGTCAGGCGAAAATAAAGGACAGTACACTAAGCCGGACCCTTCGTAGTGGCGTTTCTTCATCTTGAGGTTCGATTTCGACGAAGCTGCCCGCAAGCAGCGTCGATGCCGTTTCCCTTGCGTTGGCGGAACATGACGTTGATGCCGCCTTCCAGCAAGATATTTCGGAACGTGTTGATCGCGTTCGATGAAGGCGTTTGATAGGGCAAGCCAGCTACTGCATTGTAGGGAATCACGTTGAGCATACTGACGTGTCTGCGGAGCAAGCGGGCGAGTTGTTCAGCGCATTGGGGCGTATCGTTGATGCCAGCTAGCAAGACATATTCAAATGTCAAACGCCGGCCCGTGGCAGTGAAATAGCGTTCTGCAGCATTCAAGATTTCCTCGATGCCAATTTTCGCATTGACAGGCACCAGCCGATCACGCAACTCGTTGTTCGGCGCATGCAAGCTGATCGCCAAATGGTAAGGCGTTGAATGCTTGGCAAGCCGGTCGATCGCCTTGGGCAAGCCAACGGTACTGATAGTAATCCGCCGAGGGCTGATGCCCAGTCCATTGGGGTCTCGAGCGACGTCCAATGCATTTAGAACTGAATCAAGATTGGCCAGCGGCTCCCCCATGCCCATCATAACAATGTGGCTGAGTCGCTCGTCCGCAGGAAGCAACCTCTGCAACCGTAGCATTTGCTCCAGGATTTCGCCCGGTGTCAAATTGCGTTCTACGCCATCAAGTCCGCTAGCGCAGAAGACACAACCCATAGCGCAGCCAACCTGGCTGCTGACACATATCGACCGTCGTCCTTCTTCACGGAGTAGAACGCACTCAATCCTGCCGCCGTCCCACAATTGCAACAACAGTTTTTCCGTGCCATCGGCGGCCGTCTGGTGCTCAATTACACGCGTCGTCCAAAGACTGAAACTATCGGCCAGATCCTGCCGCAGCAACTTGGGCAAGTTGCTCATGTCTACGAACGATTCAGCTCGCTGTTCGTAGAGCCAATTCAGGATTTGCGGAATGCGAAACTGGGGATAGTTGCGATCTTGCAACCAATCGCGCAGCTGTTCACGTGGCAGCCCCAACAGGTGAGGTCGCCGAGCTTGTTCTTCTTGGATTTCATAAGTGGCTGGAGGCGTGCTCATTCCCCTATCTTCGTCTCAGCATTCGATTCTTGGAAGTGCGGACACGTCGCAACCGGCTGAGAAGGATACTTAGGCCACTGTTTGGATGCCAGTCCCTGCTGGCAAAGAAGAAAAATCGACTGCTTCCCACTAACGATCAGCTTGCCCTTACTGCAGAGGCAGCAAATGCTCTGTCTCAACGGTAGGGGTAATGTTTGCGAGTAAGGCATGGAAACCGTATTAGGGAAAGGCAGTTGAAACCTGCTAGAGCCCGGATTCACAATCCCAACTGGAAAACCGTGCCTTCATAGCCCACTAGGTAGATATGCCCCGCGGCGTCTACTCCAAAGGATGCAATATGCTCAGGCGACGTGCCAATTTCTTCAAGTGAAACCAGTTCGTTGTCGACTTGTTGCAGCGCCCATATTCGCCGCGATTCGTAGTCACCAAAAATATAGCGTCCGTAGTAAGACGACTGCGGATCGCCACGGTAAACATATCCGCCAGTCACCGAGACGCCCATGCTGCGCGGGTATGCCAAGAGCGGATTGGTATAAGCCTCACCACGGCGCCGATATTTTTCGGAGAAGCCATCAAAGCCTTCATAGACGTTCCAACCGTGGTTCTGTCCTTTTTGTACCAAGCAAACTTCTTCGTACTTGACTTGCCCAACGTCACCAACCCACAAATCGCCTGTCAGGCTATCGAAACTGAACCGCCACGGCTCGCGAAAGCCAATGGCCCACAACTCGGGACGAATGCTGCGATCACGAGCCAGCAAGTGCAGAAACGGATTGTCCGGAGGAATCGCATACGGCTTTCCCGTCTGGGGATTGTCGACGTCGATCCGCAATATACTACCGTGAAAGATCCTTGGGTTCTGGCTGTAACCAGGAGGATCTTCTTGTGGTCCACCATCGCCAAAAGCAATGTACAACATGCCATCCGGACCAAACGCCAAACATCCGCCATTGTGGTTAAAGGCTGGCTGACTTTGCTCCAGCAACCGTCGACTGGCGGTGCCGCTGTCCGCCAGATGATCCGAGGTAGCCTGCCGTTCATTAATTGTCGTTAGTATCACGCCACCTGGTTGACCGACTTCGTACTTGACGAAATACCTACCGTTGTTCGCGAAATTGGGATGGAAAGCCAGGCACATCAGTCCTTGATTGGCGCTATAGCTGATTTCATTCGCCAGATCCAAGAAGACATGCCGGGTCGGTGGAGACGTGGTTGTGTCCAGTCGCCAAGCAATGCCCTGCTGGTGTTCGAGAATAATCAATTGCCCCACGTGTCCGGGGATTTCGCAAACCCACACCGGGTTGTTGAACTTCAGTTCTGGTGGATGAATGGCAGTTAGCTCGACGGGTAAAGCGGACTTGATTATTTGAACGCTCTGGCCAGGCCCCTTCCACGCGTTCAATTCGGCCGAATGCAATGTTGAAAGATACGCAATCAAGTCGGCGAATTCTGCTTGCGAAACGCTGTCAACTAAATTGCTGGGCATCATTGACACAGGCGACGATTTCAGTTCATCGATATTGGCCCGCTTGACGCTTTTGAGCCGCCCATCAGCCATCAGCAGACGGACCTCCAATTTCGTTGACAAACGAACTCTACCGGTAAGGACTTCGCCTTGATCGGTCAGAATGTTGACGGTCTCGTACCCGGGCTGAATAAAGGCGTTCGGGTTTAGAATGTGAACGATCAGATCTTTGGGTGGGTATTTGTCAGCGATTCCATCCAAATTGGGTCCACTCTTTTCGATCCCATTGATCACATGACAATTGGCACAAGCTAGCTGCCGATGTTGCTCGAACAGTTGTTGGCCGCGCTGTGCGTCCCCAGGATTGGCCAACGCATATTCGGTGTAGCGAACGTGCTTTTCCAGCTGCTGCGGGTTCAACTCCTGGGCGCCGACCATGGCGCTGAGCAAAACCTGCAGGACGAAGAACATCGACAGCTGGTCTATTCTTGCCATGGTGAATTCAGTGAATATGTTTGGGTCAACCCGAGCTCCTGGGAGCAATCTTAGACCATAGGAGCAATCTGGTAGGCGCGTGACCGGAATAGAAAATCGATCAAATTACCTTCATGCGGCTGAAGCCAACTGAGTCGATTCGTGGGAATCGGCCCAATATTCAAGCGGTCCACCAGGCAGCTTTCCGTGAGATCGCTAATGAGCTGCTCGTCGCGCGTGAGCGCCGTGCAGACCAGAGTCGTTCCAATCTTACGCAGCAAATCCTTCTGCGGGCACTGCACGACACCCACAAATGGAAACATGTATTCCTTGCCAGCGATGGCTCGGTCAGGGGAGTTGGCCGTAGCGACTACCGGCCGCAAGTATGCGCAGCGATCGCGTTCCACCAGCCGATCACCAAAGGCAGCTGTGAGATCATTGACTCCAGATTCCGCCAGATCTTTTTGGACCATAGCCCATGTGCCGGTCGCCATTTGCTTGTTGGTAAAGGCAGCCAAGCCTGCTTTTTCGTCCTGGGGTGGCAACACGTCCACTGGCCCGAGTCGCTCTGCCAGGGCTGCAGCGATTTGCTCGGTGTGCCGCGAGGCCCAAATTCCCGAGCAATTAATGCAGCTGCGCCCACTGTTGGAAAAAACGCTTTCGACCATTAGGTCTAGGTAATCCTCCCACCGATCAACCACGTCATCGCCGATAATGATCTTGGAAAAACCTGGGCCGTGGGCTTGTACCGCAGGATTGCCCGCATATTGCTCAACAGTTTGCTGACTGCCAAACACCATCGACCTGCTGCAGCGATTCAACAGCGCCTGCCCCACGTCGTGGCCGCCCGGGTAAAGGGCAAAGGCTTCAGCGGGAATACCCGCTTCGATGAAAGACGCGATCATTCGATACGGAGTCCACGGCTCTTGGCTGCCTGGCTTGAGTAATAAACCAATTTGCAAGGCCACAGCCGGCAGCCAAAGCGTGTGTACTCCAGGCGAGTTGTTGGGCAAGACCGCCCCCAGAACAGGCGACTGCACCTGATAGCTGACCGTCACGCCGCGCCCCTCTTCTCCGTAGCCGCGTGACAGGATGTTCAGATCCAACCCGCGGGTGAGCGCGTCCAGAATCTCGGTCATGTTTGCCAAGACAAAGGAATTCTTCTTCATATTGCTACGGCACATGTGCTCGGGCAAACCGGTACTGGCCGACTGCTGGTGAATGAAGTCGTCGACCGACTGTACGCCATCACCCATGGGCACAGAGCCGGTTTCAAATATCGAAGCGGCCTTCTTGCAGAGCGACAATAACTCTGAACAAGGAATCGACCGCAGAACGCTGCGAGCCCGGGCGGCATGTTTGATGTCCAATTGCAACATTCCACCGTTGACTTGTGAAATCTTGGCAATCGGCTCACCGGTGTCAAAGTGAATGACTTCTTGGGTATCGAGGGATGTGTACAGCTTCCCCCAGCGTAGTGCAGGCAACGTAAGCAATGTGCTAATCTCCAAAAGAAAATCGGTGGACAACGACCAGGATTAGTAAACACCCACTGTCGTTTGTGCCGCAAATACGTGGTAGGGGCGCACACCGCTCACTCCATCCCATGGATAGGCCTGATAGGGTGCTTCTCGCTCGCCTTCGTCGCGTTCCAGGAACCCTGGCACGAAGAACTCCTTGGTCATGGTGTACAACTTGACCCGACCAGTTCCACCGGGCTCGACCACTCGCGTATGGTCCTCAAAATCGACCACCTCCACAACGGCTCGCGGCTGAGGTGCGTAGTAGGAAATCTTGTATCCATCTTCAGCGGTAATCGGTCGGCTGCATGCCAAGCCCATCAAGGTGTTGCCATAGGTAGGCGTCATATACACGCCGCTCTCTTCGACAGGACCGCCCAACAACTCCTCAACACAGAAGCGAGTCCACTGGGGCGTGAATTCCGTGCCACCGGAGAAGATGCCGGTGATACCAATTTCCTGAATACTGGTGCCTTGCTCGGCCAGCCCATAGGCTAGCGACTCGAGCAGCTTGGGCGTGGTGAACATGCATTTGATATCATGCCCGGCAGTCAAAACGGTAATGGCCTGGTCGATGCAATGCTTCTTGTACTCTTCCAAATGCTCCATCCACCCCTTCTTGATCAGCTTGACAACCCAGCGAGGGTCAAGGTCAATGCAGAAAGAAATGCCACCCCGAAACTGACACAGGTGCTCTACTGCTAAACGCAAGCGTCGCGGACCCGATGGGCCCAACATCAGCCAATTTGCACCGCGAGGAAAGTACTGGTCGGGCAATGTTTCACTGAACAACTCGTAATCCGTGCGAAAATCGTCGATCACGACGCGGCTCTTCGGAATTCCCGTCGTTCCACCCGTTTCGAATACATAAGTGGGGCGACCATCCAACCCCTTGGGTACCCAGCGACGCACTGGCCCGCCACGCAACCAGTCGTCCTCAAAAAGTGGGAATTTCTTGAGATCCTCAAAGCACTTGACCTCGGTCAAGGGATCGAAACTCAGCCCGGCTTTCTTTTCGAGCCAAAAGGGTGAGCCAGTGCTTTCATGAAAATGCCACTGCACTGTCTCGTAGGCATGCGCATCCAATCGCTCACGCGCGACAGCCGCAGATTCGGCCAGACTTGATCCAGTGGTGTCAACAGTCATCGTCATCTCTCGTCAGTTTTTGGAAGGGGCAAATTCGTGGAGGAAACGAGCATACCCGACGATGTTCCGGTCGGCAACTGAACCACGATCGAAACCAGTGCCGAGGCGCATTTTGACAAGGCACGAACATCTTGTTTGGCGTACTGCAAATCAAACAAAGAGGCACCTTTCGGAGCACTGCAAACTCGCCGCAGCCGAATAGTGCGGGGTGGCTCTCGCCCGAAATCGGGTCGCTACGAACGGAACTTCAGGAGTGGTCTCCCTTATAGAACATCGAATGCATCGTGGGGCTTGGCCCGGCATTGGCTAAGTATCGTTCGGTCACTTACTGTCCCGTTCAAGTCTTGAATCATCACGAACGAGCGCGCTGGCTGCCACAAATCGCAACAGTTATTGTTCCAACAGCACTCAGTACTTGCCTTTGTAGAGTTATCAGGTGCAAATGGCGAATCATTTCCTGTCCAACTAAGCTAAGGACTCGTCCAGAATTAAATTGCCGGATCTGAGATCAGCCGTTCGATAGCACGCGGTTTTCGAAGGAACCGGACGCTAGCGCGTTCCGGTTGATGCGGTAACTTATTTGCGGACGAGGCCTAAATTCGAAAGCAAATTTGTTCAGCTCATCTCCAAACCGCGCATGGTACCCGTGGACGTGGCGAAACGATCTACGGGTAAGTCCATGCGCTGCAGCATGGAAACGAACAAATTCGGCAACGGATAGTTGTTCTCAGTGTCGAAGGCTAGGTGGCAACCATGTCGAAAACCCCCGCCAGCAAACAGCACTGGTAAGTTGGTGGTGACGTGCGTGTTGGCATTTCCTAGGTTGCTGCCGTACAGCACCATTGTTCTGTCGAGCATGTTGTGCTCGCCCTCTTTGACCGACTTCATCCCTGTGAACAATTCGTCCAGCAATCGCATGTGCCACTGATCAATGACTTCCAATTGTGCGACTTTTTCCTCGTTCTTGCCGTGGTGCGACAAGTTGTGGTATCCGTCGGTCAACTCAATTCCCTCGACATCAATGGCAGGTGAGTTGACACTATCCAACATCAGGGTGATCGCACGCGTGGAATCAGTTTCCAAGGCGAGACGCGACATATCGTACATCAAACGCACTTTTTCCATGTACGCCTTGGGATCGGTCAGATCCAGCGGAGCCTGGCCGATCGGTTCGGGCTTGGGCACGAATTCCCACTGTTTGGCTGCTTCAAGTCGTTGTTCCAACTCGCGAACACCAGTCAAGTATTGATCGACGCGAGCTCGATCTTTAGGGCCGAGTGTCCGAACCAAGGACTTTGTTTGATCGGCCACAGCATCCATGATGCTTCGCCCAATTTGCAATCGTTGTACTTGTTGCTGGATTTCCGATTCTGTTCCTTGTAAGAAGAGTTGTTGATATACATGGAGTGGACTTTCCTCACATGGAATCAGTACTCCAGCGCCGGTCCAAGACAAGCTGCGTTGGCCCTGCTTGACGTTCACCCCCAATGTCATCGACGGGAAACGGGTCAGGTGACCGACTCTTTCCGCTACAAATTGGTCGAGCGAGATCGTATTGCGAAAACCTCCACTGCCTGGATGGGGTGCAGCGGTCAGGAAGCAAATGTCTGCCGGATGCCCACCATCCACGTCTGGGTGCCAAACACCACTGAAAACGGAGAAATCATCTCGGTGCTGTTCCAGCAATTTGAGGTATGGCGAAAGCTGATACCCCTTACCCGACTCGCTCGGGAAGAATTTTTCGGGCAGCAAGCCGAGATTGTTGCAAATCCCAAGCATCCTCCGTGGCGACTCGGCGTCACTGGAACGCTGCGATTCGCCCGCCGAAACCACTGCAGGCCGCATCGCGTCCAACCAGGGAAGCGATAGCGCCACGCCCAGTCCACGCAGAAAAGTTCTACGGGGCAATGCTTGATTCTTCAATAGATTTGGCATGATACACCTCGTCGCTTAATACTCTCGTTTTCGACTGAAATCAACGTTCACGTTCCGCTACTTACTGAGGAACAACTGGCTAGATGCCACTTCCACTACCAAGGTACCAACAGGATAGCCGCCCGCTTCGCAGCGATCCAGGATTGCTTCCAGCTCGACGCGATCACTGAACCGCGGAGCCGCCCCGGTGGCGAATACCACCAGCTGTGATAGAAGGTTTCGAGCCAGCTGCCGCTGATCGTTGAGCAATAATTGCTTGATCTGACGAATCCCATTGAATTTCTCGCCACCGGGCAAAATGCCAGAAGCATCGACACTTGGTCCAACCTTGAATTGGAACGGCTGCCCATTCTTGCCGAAACCAGGCACAGCTTCGCCTTCATCCCTCAAAATCCGATAATAGTCGCGATACCCACCAGCAACGTCAAAGCACTCCAGCGCAAAACCGGCTGGGTCGATTTTGGCGTGGCAATGATTGCAGGTCTCATCGGAACGATGCAATTCCAGTTGCTGACGGATGGTGGTCGCACCGCGAGTATCTGGTTCGATGGCAGGTACACTGGCCGGAGGCGGCGGAATCTCAATACCCAATATCCGCTCATTCACCCAAGCACCGCGAACCACCGGCGATGTGGTCGTTCCGTTGGCCGTAACTTTTAGCACACTGGCCTGAGTCAATAGCCCACCTCGCACGCTGTCAGTTGGCAGCGCGACTCGCCGTAGCGCGCCGCCTTCGAATGGGGGCAATTCATAGTGCCGCGCCAGGCGTTCGTTCGCGAATGTAAAATCGGAGTCCACGAGATTGCGAATTGGCAAGTTCGCTCGCACCATTTCAGCAAAGAAAAGTCGAGTCTCTTCCAGTGCTGCGTCAACCAGTGCATCGTCCAAGTAATAGTCCGGGTAAAGCAGTTCATCGGGTGACGTGTCGTTGATCTTTCGCAGGTCAAGCCAGTAATCCAGAAAGGCATTGACAAATCGACTGAGTTTCTCGTCTTGCAACATGCGTCTCGCCTCAGCTCGCAGTATCTCAACTTCTTGCAACTGGCCTTCGTTTGCAATGTGCTGCAGCTGGGCATCAGGGGAACTATTCCATAAGAAGCGGCTCAAACGAACGGCTAGGGCTGGATCCGCTATTCTCCCGGGAGACTCCTGGGTGCATAGAAAGCGTGGCGAGCAGAGTACGGCCGTGTAGCCAGCCAGCATCGAATCGGTAAAGCCTTGTCCTGCGTCGAGTGATTGCCAGACGACATTCAGAAAAGGAGCGGCCTCTGAGTCTTCCTCGTCGTCAGAATACTGGTGTGCAGGGCGTGCATAGGCTGCATCCAAGAAGCGGCTCATCAACTTCTTGGCGTCGCCACGTTCGTCTGCAGAGGAGACACTTACGCGATTGCCACTTGAAATGAGCGGAAGATCGGCGAACAGCAATCGATGCCCCGCAGATGGCCACTCGGTCACTTCCGGCCCTTCAACCTCCAACCAGGCAAAAGCGACACCCGGCATGCCATCCTCTTCTGCGAGTGGATTGTGCCAATTGGAAGGGCGGGAGCGAAACAATCGCACCGCATCGGGTTGGATGGTTTCACCCTCCAACAACCATACATCCAGCTCCTGAACAGATGGCTCAACCTGAAAATCAAATTCGCCAAGCCTTCGCAGCTGCCGCGGTGGCAATTGCGAATAAATGGTCACGGGCTCGGAGCGCCGCCCACGCGAAATTTTCTCCCGATCGGGTCGCCACCATCGCTTGTCTTCGCCAGCAGCCCAAAAGGTATAGCCTTTGAATCGCAGCTTGTACCTGCCTGCCTCGGGAGCTTCGAATCCACTAAACCGAATCTCGATCGGCTCGTAGCTGCTGGCTACCACACCAAAGGACTCCTGCTCGCGCAACTCGGGATCCGACTCACCAACGGTGAATGGCTGGTCTGGATCACGCAGCACAGCCAAATCAGCTTGGTAGCCGATCAAGGGAAACGTAGCCCGCTCGGGACTCCGGTTGAATGGATTGTAGTGCACCCTGCGATTGAATGACTCCTGTTCGCGAGCATAAAATCGCTGAATCTTTGCCGCCCCCAGCGAATCATGACGCTCGAGCACTTGTCTTAATGCATAGTCGGCTGCTTGCATGTATCTGGCCATGTTGACGTGGGACACGTCAAGCGCTTCCCCCGACTTGTTGAAGCGGTGCAGCTCGCCATCCTCAGGCAGAATCGTTGCCAATTGCAGCCACGGTGCCTGGAGCAAGTCGCGCAGGCTGTTCTCATATTCGAATCGGTTCATCCGCCGCCAAACAGTCCGTCCCTCATTGGCAACGATCTCGCGATCTAGCTCGACTAATTGCTCGAACAAATGACCCACAAACCCATCGCGTTCCTCTGCAAAAGCTGAATCGCGATCGATTGCACCCGCAGGAGGCATTTCTCCGGCTCGCACCCGGTCGTGCACCGCGACCCAGCGTTCCATATGATCCGCTGAAAACCCTCGATGCTCTGCCAACTCTTTCATCAGGAGAGACAAATCGAGACCACCCTCAGAGTCCTCGCCACCATGGCAGTCCAAGCACCGGTGTTCGAGGAAGCGGCTAAGTTGCGTCGGCGATGGCTCAGTGGCATTGCAAGACCGGTGCGTGAAGCAGCTGATCCCAATCAACAAAGTTGTCGTGAGGAATCGCTCGATTCGATGAGAATTCGTAGGCATCGTAGAAACTGAAAGGCGGGTGTTTGGGTGGGAGGCGCTGCGGGCAATGTATCGAGGGCGGTGGCCGCAGCTCGCATCTATACTTTAACAGATCCAAGCGGTTGCTGCTGCGATTTGCGCTTGCCAAGCCACCTCACAGAAAGCTCTCAAGGCTTGAAAAGTGCCTTTTTCGAATGTCTACAATGGGTGCCCGGCTAGAATTTCGGCTATGTGCATCATCTTTAGCGAGTCGCGACGCCGCTTGGCGATTCCTTGTAAATGCATTAGACAACTAGCATCCGTGGCTGTCATCACTTCTGCCCTGGCAGCAAGATGGTCATCAATTCGATCTTTCCCCATTAATACCGAGACGCCTTCTTCTGCGATCGCAAACGTGCCGCCAAAGCCACAGCACTCATCCGATCGCTGCAGTTCGACCAGTTCAATTTGGGGCACCAACTCAAGCAGCCGTCGCACCTTACTTGCTTGCTCTAGAACGCGTTCGCTGCACGGATCGAGCCGCAGTTCTCGCAAGCCGTGGCAGCTGCTGTGTAATCCGACTCGGTGGGGGAAAGCTTGCAACTCAAACGGCTGCTCAGCCGTGCCCACGCGTTTCACATCCACCAAGAATTCACACAGTTCCCACACTCGGCTCTTTAAGTCCGCGTATTGCCGGTGATTATGGAAAAAGTTCTTGTAGTGGTTGCGAACCATCGAAACGCAGCTTCCCGACGGACTGACCACATGATCGAATCCCGAAAACTCTTCCACAAACTTCTCGGCCAGGGGGCGTGTGTCTGCTAGACAGCCCGTATTAGCCATGGGCTGCCCACAACAGGTTTGCGATTGCGGGTAGACAATTTCCACATCGTCGAATCTCTCGAGGATTTCCACCGTCGCCAAGCCGACCTGCGGGAAAAACTGATCGATGTAACAGGGGATAAACAGTGCAACGCGCATGTCAAGAACTATTCCTTTTTGTACAGGTCGCGTCCAGCTTGGATTCTCTTATCGGCACGCATCATTGCGTAAGCCTTAAATTCGGCTCGGGCGAATAATAATGAAGCCTGCCTCCGCAGTAGCATCTGTTCCATAGTAGTTCATAACCGGCTTGACGTAGATAGGCCCATGCTTGACGTGCCGTTGCGGCTGGGCAACTGCCGGGGCCCCTATACTGATGACAAATTGGCACCTAAAAGTTGCGTTCTCATGGGGCGATGGTAGAATGCTGCCCTCAGTCGTAACCCTTCGGATTGGAGTCTGCCATGCGTAAGATCTATACCCTTCTTGCAATACTTCTCGCGATGGCGCCAGTCGCGAATGCACAGGAATTGGATAGCGAGCAGTTGGATCTGCTGGCGAAACTGAATTCGCGACTAAAGTATGAGACGGGTACGATCGTAGTTGGCAGAAACTTGGCCACGCTAAGCCTGCCCCCCACGCTGCGATTCTTGGGACCGGATTCGACGAAGTTCGTAGTCGAGGAATTATGGGGCAATCCGCCTGGCGGCACTTACCTCGGAATGATCGCTCCGTCAGACAAAGAACCATTCGACGAGGACTTTATTTCAGCCATCATTACGTACGAGGAATCCGGTCATATCTCCGACGATGATGCCTCCTCAATCGACTACGATGAATTGCTTGCTACCATGAAATCTGGCGAACAGGCGGAGAACGCCGAACGCGCCAAGTTGGGATACGAGTCAGTTCGCATTGTTGGCTGGGCTCAGAAACCCCGCTATGACGGAGCTGGCAACAAACTCTATTGGGCGAAGGAGTTGGAATTTGGTGGAGAGCCTGAACATACGCTCAACTATTCGATCCGCGCCCTGGGACGTGTTGGCGTGTTGGAGCTAAATTTCGTGGGAACCATGAACCAACTGGCCGAGATCGACAAAATGTCCCCGGAAGTCCTCAAAGCAGTGGCGTTCAATCCCGGTAACCGCTACGCGGACTTTGATCCCAGCACAGACAAAGTTGCCGGATATGGCATCGCTGCGTTGGTTGCAGGAGGGGTCGCTGCCAAGGCCGGTTTGTTCAAAGGTATTTGGCTGGCCATCTTGGCTTTCAAGAAGCTAATCATCGTGGGAGTAATCGGCGCCGGGGCACTGATTGCCAAGTTGTTGGGAGGTGGAAAGTCGACCGCCAAGTAGCTTTTCCGACGTTCACCCAGAGTAAGCACCCACGCAGAAGTTCTTCCACATAATTGGCCGCTATGGCCGCAGCCACGATTGTTCAAGCATAGAAACCTTGTGCGTTGGTGGACATGGGTATCAAGCCAGCATCAATTCAAAGATCTGCACCGGTAGCTGTTTGCCGTGGATAGGCACCGTACCAATCTCGCGAATTGAGAACTCATGATTCGGGGGCAGCTGCGCCAATACCGTTCCCGAAATGATTATCGGCACTTGGTATTGCTTGGTCAGTCCTTCCAGACGCGCGGCGATATTGACCGTGTCACCGAGCGCCGTTGAATCCATGCGGAACTCGGCACCTACTGTGCCCATGACAACCGGACCAAAGTGAATCCCGACGCCGATCCGGATTTCTGGCCAGCCTCTGGCGACCAACCTTTGGTTGAGCTCACGCAAAGCACCATGCATCTCCAACGCTGCTCGCATTGCCCGCTGATTTGGCGGTAATGAATCTTGGGGCTCGTCACTGTCGAACAAGGCCATGACCGCATCCCCGATGTATTTGTCAATGAAGCCGCCGTGTCGCTTAACCACGTTGGCCATCTCCAGGAAATACATATTCAAGTATTCAAGTAAATGCGCTGGACTAAGTTGTTCAGAAATTGCAGTGAATCCACGGATGTCGGAGAACAAGACAACTATTTCCTCCTCGCGTGCGTTCCCTAATTCAATGCGCGACAGGTCTTCGTCGGTGATCCGCATGAGGAACCGCTTGGGCACGAATTTTTCGAAACCGATCTTCAAATCACTGATGTGGTTGAATGACTTCTTGAATCGAATGGAAATAGTCATCGACATGATGAAAATAAAGAAGACCAATCCGTAAGGCGATAGCCACATCGTTTGCAATAGTCCGTGGCTATACATCAAGTCGTGCAGAAATGTTGCCAGGAAAACGACAACACCGCAGGCGATGTAGCCTGCCAGCGGAGCTTTCGCCAGCACGGCACGGACCAAAAGCGCCACGGACAACAGACTGGCAACGACAGTAACTACCTGAAATCCGGGAATCAATCGGTTGGCCGTCAGCATAGACACCAGCGGAACTAGAATCGCGTAAATCGTGGAAACTGAAAGAACGGCGGCGACCAACAGTCGGGGGTAGTAAGTCGGATACATGGCCCGCAGGAACAGTGCGAAGAAGGATGTGCTGCCGAAAAATGAACAGTAGTCGATGATCTGACCCGCGCGGCTGGATAACGGCGGATAAATGTCATGCAGCAGGTGTTCGTTGTTCGAAGCATGCCAGAATACGACGGACAGACTTCCCAGCGCAAAATAGAGGGACGCTAATTCTTGGCGGCGACAGAAAAAATGGATCAACTGGTATCCGGCCAACATGGTGACACTGGCCAATACAAACATGTCAGAAGCGACGGATAAACGCTCCTGCGCGATCAACTGCTGATCGGTGCCCAACAAAATTTTGCGATACAATCCTCCATCGCGATGATGAAAGTTAGCAATGTGAATTACCACTGAAATCGGTTCACCAGCACAATAGAACAGGGCGGATCGAGGAACGTACAGGGGCACCGTCGTAGCTTCGTCGTTCCCTATCTGGCCAACTGAAGTAATCAAATTCCCGTCGACCCACAATTGATAGGCGGACAAGGCCGATTGCAGCCGCAGGCCATAGATGCCTGGTCTGTTTGGCATGTCGATAACCAAGTGATACGTGCCTATCAACGATCCGGGTTGGCTCGCTGCTCGATCGCTGAGATTTTCGGACCTGACCAGTTGATTCCAGGTACCCGGCACCCGCAAATAAAACGGTGACGCGGTAGCGGAGTGTTCGTCCAGTTCATCCGCTGGGACGAATTGATTGGGATAGAAGCTCCATTGCCCGTCTAAGCTGACCAGTGAATGCAGCTCGGGCTCCCAATTGGCCAGGTCGATTACTCCCGACTCGGCTGCCGCATCCAACCGCTGTTGCTGCCGACATCCAATCGCGCCAGTCAACACAAATGAAAATGCTAATATCCAAGCTGGCCCGAGCTTCAATGGAGGTACTGTTTCTTTGCAGCACAGCGGCTTCTCCCCAACGCGTCGGCTCGTGAGTTGACGCATTGTTAAGAACCGGATGACGGAATTAACAAGCCAATATGCCATTTCATCCGCGATTCACATGTTGGATGGGTCCACGACTCCGTTTTCGGTAGCGGGAATCAAAACGTATAGCGACAAGTCGTTGTGAAGGATGTGGGCATCGCCGCAGGTGATCAGGTGAGTTTTTGCCGGATGCAAGTTGATGTTGCGATTAATTCTGTCACCAATGAAGTTGTTGACAGTCGTCCGCAATCCCATGGCAGCGTTGTGATAGGCGATAAGCCAGATTCGATATTGGTCGTCCATACCTGCGACAGCCGCCTGGCCGCCAGCAAGACCCTGATAATACGTTCTAAATGGCTGGTGTTGCGCCATCGCAGTTGTCAACGTAGCCGGGTTTCCTACAGCGTGTAGCATTGCATGCAACCTCACTAGTTCTCGGTCAAACGCAGCCACACGATTTGCCATATCGCGTGCCGGAAGTGCGCCAACATCGCCTGCCAGCAACATAGATTCCTCCATCGGGCCTTGCAAATCTTTATAAAACGGCAACTCCCAGCCAAAAATCTGTTGCTGACCGAATAGTGGCTGGAACAAACCGGGAACAGCTTCCGCTGTTACCTGATCCTGATGCAATTCTACGTGAACACACAGATTCCCGTTTGCCATCTCTTGAAGAAAGTGCATCCTCAAGGGGTTCTTGTCGCCGATTGCCCATTGAAAGGGTGGCGAACGATGGCCATCGCCGCTCATAAAAAACCTGGGGAACCCATGCTCCGGAAAAGTTATATCCCGGTTGCCGTCAGTTAGAGCGGCCAAAGTTCCGTTTTGTAGTTGACGCCATGGCATAAGCGGCTCGCATTCTTTGTGTAATGTAACGGGATCTTGAAATCTTCACTAACTCATATCATCTAAATCTATTTCGAACACGGAAAGCGGACACGTCTGGGAGCAAATACTGCGACTCAAACTCTGCGGTAGCAAGATAGACAGCTACGTTGTTTGCAGCTGGACAAGGCTAGCAATTGCTATTTCAATTTCGACCTCGTTCCGCTTTCGCTCCAAGAAGTAGCTGACATGCGAGAAGCCACTGTTGGCCAAGAGCGTCAGGGCCGTTTCAAAATCCGCTCCCACTCTGTCTGGCTGATGGGCATCGGCGCCAAGCGTAACGGGGATCTTGCGCAGCGCCATTTCCCGCAACATAACCGGGAACGGGTTCATCTCCGAAATGGTTTTGTTCAAACCCGACGTGTTCAGCTCCATAGCGACGCCAGTGACTGCGATGCGATCGAGGGCTCGTCGAATGTCATCCAGGATTGCATTGGGGTCCCAGACCGAGCACGTGTGATTCTTGACCAGGTCCGGGTGGGCCAACGAGTCAAACAAACCAGTTTCTGCCGACTTGGCCAACAGTTCAAAATACGTGCGCTGTACCTCACGTTCATCGGCTTGCCAGTATCGTTGGCGAAACTCAGGGATCTGAGGATGGACCGATCCCAGCACGAATTGAAACTCGGCGGAGCCCAACTGCTTCTCCAGGTATGCTTCGTAGCCCTCGAAGTAGTCCGCTTCAAGCCCCAGCCGCACATCGACCCGGCCACGCCATTGTTCAGCAGCTCTCGTAACCAAGTCGATGTATTGCCCAAATTGATCTTCCCGCATGCGAACATGATGGGAAAAACCGTCCGGCATCGGATTGTGGCAGGTGACAATCAGCCCCAACAGTCCGCGAGCGTGGGCAACTGCGGCGTATTCGCCCGGCTCGCCAATTGCGTGGTTGCAAAGTGGCGTGTGTGAATGGGATTCATAGAGAATGCGTGAACTCAAATTCTAAGGCCTCCTGGATCGTTCTGTTTCAGTGACTATGCGCAGCAATTAGTGGTCTGTTACAGCCTAATTTTAGGGTAGTGGGATTCGCCAGAATTCCTCTCAATCGGGGAATTCTGGCGAATC
>JAGQPR010000102.1 GCA_020426625.1 Planctomycetales bacterium | reverse complement strand
TCGAGCGCGGTTTTCTCGCGAGGCGAGAGCGGCGGCCGCAGTTTTGCACCCCAATGTGCTACCGATTTTCAACGTTGAGTCCGAGGGAAGGATACCCTACTTCGTAATGCAGTACATCGCTGGGCAGTCATTGCAGACGCGAGTCGATCGGGAGGGGCCGCTCGATATTTGCACCGCCTTGCGCATAGCCAAACAAACCGCCTCCGCCCTACAAGCTGCGCACACACAGGGTTTGGTGCATCGAGACGTTAAGCCCGCCAACATCCTGCTGGAGGAGGGTGGTGAACGAGCGCAGCTGTCAGATTTTGGGTTGGCTCGCACGGCAGATGACGCCAGCTTGACACGCACCGGCATTGTGGCTGGAACGCCACACTACATGTCACCTGAACAAGCCAATGGCGATTCGATTGATACACGCAGCGATTTGTTCAGCCTGGGTTGCACGCTGTACTTCATGCTGGCTGGCCGGCCACCTTTTCGGGCGGAATCGACCATGGCCGTTCTGAACCGCATTTGTCACCATGCTCATCGACCACTCCACCTGGTCAATACCAGTCTTCCCCGCGAACTCTCACGCTTGGTTGATCGGCTGTTGGAGAAGCGTCCGTCAAAGCGGTTCGAATCGGCTGAGGCTGTGGAAGCGGTTATCGATCGTCTATTGATTAGCATCCAGGAGGGCAGGATGGGTATCTTGACCGCAGGCCAACGCAGGCTACTGAACAGACGCCTCGGCTGGATCGCGAGTGCGACCGCTGCGGCCTTGATTGCCGTTGCGGGTTGGAACTGGCTGTTGCATCGGACGGGTGCAGTGGAAATCTTGCCAGAGAATACAACGCTATATCAGTCGTCGGGCCTGACCACTCCAGGTGAACGGAAAGAGCAAACCGTGCCGAACAGCAGCCTCGGCAATTTCAATCAATACTCTTCAAATGCTGCCGAATTGGCGATGCCAGCCAACGAGTGGCGACTCGCCAATCCAGTGGTCAGCACTCCCGAGCCGCTGACAGAACCAGTGGAAGCCGATTTACGGCCAGACCAGTGGATTCGGGCCGAGGATCAGTGGCGGCAGGAAACCCGCCAATTGCAATCTCAGATTGAACATGCTCTTGCTCCAGACCGAGCTTGGCAAGTTCTCTTCTCATCCAGCAGCAACGTCGGTGACCAACAAGTCCAATCACTATTTGAGCAGCTGACCGAAGTGGAGAATAGCTTGAGTAACCACTTGCCGTAGCTTACCTGAATGTTGTTTGGAGCAGACTTCACCTATTTGAACATGGAGAATACCAATGAGGTTTACACCAGTAGTGATCCTGTACACGCTAATTACCCAGTTCGCAGTTCAAACGGCGCACTGCCAGGGAGTTGGTACCAACGATCCGTTTGGGACCAGCAACGCACTAAGCGCGCCCAGCAATCCCTTTAATGTCGGGACCAGCGATCCATTTGGTTCGAATTCTAGGCAAGCCCCACAGCTTGGGGACGACCTTTCCTTGAACACCAGGAAGCCAATGCGAGCTGTTACCCGAACACGCTCAATTGTTGAGACTCACTATGAAGAGATTCCCGAGGAAGAGCAACTGCGGTTGCAGGCATTTCAGCAGGCGGTTTCGGAATTGCGAGCAAAACACGAGTCTCCAGAAGAAAGAGAGCAGGCGCGTTCGGTTTTGCGAGGGCTGGTTGTCGAGCAGATGGAACGAGACCTGACTAACCGCGAAGAACAACTTGCGGAGATTGAATCCCAAGCCAAGCAACTCCGCGATCAATTGGAACAACGAAAAGCGGCCAAAGACGAGTTCCTGAAACTGATCATGATGATGGTTGAGCATCCTTCGTCAGGTATTGGCTTGCCCAGTGAATGGATGAGCTCAATCGGGCCGGGAGCGTACGGGGCGTCGGGCGTAAGCAAGTTCAACGTTAGTCTCCCTGCGGGTGCTCGCTTGCCACCGGCCGGTCCAACGCCCCTTCCAAGTGCTGGCCTCGTCCCACAGCCTGTTGCACCCGAGGCCAGTTTTCTCCCTCAAAGTGAACCTGTGCGCTATTAGAAGACTCCTACCGCGCTATCCGGTCAAGCGATTGTTCGACAATTATCGCTAAACGCCGCTCGGACTTCACTCACAATTCTAGCGAAAGTTAAGTCAGAGAGACGTAACTTTCGCTGGGAGGATGGGAGTCGCAGGCTACTCTTCCGTTCGCCGATCCCGCTTCGCGTGTGCCCGTTCGCCACTCTACCGTGCGCTCTCTCGCCACGCCGTCGCATTGCCTTGCCAGTTGCACGGCGATCCGCTGGTAACCGCAAACCACTCGGCGGTTACTCGCGTTGGCACACTTGACGCCGCGCCGCATTGTATTACACTACTGCAACAGTTATACAATTTGGGAGCTGGCATTGCACATCGATATTTCGCTGCAAGATGGTGTTCCGATCTACCGTCAGATTGCCAATCAAATCAAGTATTTGGTCGCTTCTGGGCAGCTGGGCTCGGGTGATGAATTGCCGCCAATCCGAGGGTTGGCGCTGCAGCTGCGCGTCACAGCCAATACGATCGTCAAGGCGTACGATGCGCTGGAGGTCGAGGGCATCGTTGTCAAACGCCACGGGGCAGGCACGTTCATTAATGATCCGACACAGCGAATGACCCACCAGGCTCAGAAAAAGATCCTTTCCGAGCGTGCTGACACCTTGCTGGTCGAAGCCAAACAAATGAATTTCACCTTTGATGAAGTAATCGAGCTGTTGCGCCAACGGCAAGATTTGCTGACCGGCGGTTCTAAGCAGGGAGCGGGCAAACATGTCGTACAACGTGGTTGACGTCGAGCGACTTTCCCGTCGCTATGACCAGTCACTAGCGCTGGATGATGTAACGTTGCGAATGAAGCCCGGCCTGGTCTATGGATTGGTCGGGGCTAACGGGGCGGGTAAGACCACGCTAATCAAGCACCTGCTGGGACTGCTGCGCGCCAAGCAGGGTTCGGTTCGCGTGTTTGGCTTGGACCCAGTGGTTCATCCCGTGCAAGTGCTACAGCGGATTGGATACCTCTCCGAAGAGCGGGATTTGCCAGAGTGGATGCGGATCGACGAATTGTTACGCTACACCAGTGCCTTTCACCCTGGCTGGGACCAGGCCTATGCACAGGAGATGCTGGACCTATTTCAACTAGATTCACGCAAGAAGGTCAAGCATTTGTCCAAGGGGATGCGAGCACAGGCGGGATTGATTGCAGCCGCTGCCCATCGACCTGACTTGCTCATCTTGGATGAACCGTCCACTGGCCTGGATGCTGTGGTTCGCCGAGATATTTTGAACACCCTGGTAAGAATGGTTGCCGACGACGGTCGCACAGCATTATTCTCGTCGCACTTGCTGGATGAAGTCGAGCAGATGTCGGACTCAGTGTTCATGATCGATGGCGGCCGCCTCGTTTTGCAAGGTGATATTGACGAGGTGAAACAAATGCATGCTCGCATCGTGGTACGTTTTTCATCCCATTCAGCAGAGTTTGACAACATAAAGGGTTTGTTGTCGGCCGAAGCGGAGCCCTATGCAACGGCTGGCGACAAGACCTGGCAAATCGTGTGTTCTGGTGAGGTCGATTCCGTTTGTCGTCAGTTGACCTACGTGGGAGGAGAAGTCTTGCAGTCGCGGTCGGCTAACTTGCAAGAGATTTTTGTCGCTCGAGCTAGCCGCGACCGCCATCATCAATCGATTGGGTAGGCCATGTTTAAGTCTCCTGCGATGGCAATGATCTGGGAATTGTGGCGGACCAGTCGTCTTGCAACCGTGTGGGTCCTCTGTGGGCAGCTTGCGTGGGTCTTGGCCATTGCCAGCTTGAAATACTTCAATCACAAACTGGATGGCGAGGAAGTCTCGCCGGTCCTGTGTGGGATTTTCATGATGACGACGACCATCACTAGCGGTTTTTCGCAATCGTGGCGTCACTCATTCGAAAGCCGCCGAGCGGGATTCTGCTTCCACTTGGGATATGCGCGCCCCGTGCCGACCTGGCAATTGGTACTGATTCCCATGCTGTTCATGTCCATCATGACGGCCGTTTGCTATTGGGTTGCCGCCGTTTCGTTGCAAGCGCTTACCGGTATTCAGGTCCCGCTAATTTTTCCGGCTTTGTTGAGCATTTGCATCGTTTCAGGCTTGGCCTGCGCCGCTTGGACACCGACTTGCAACGCCAGCAAGTTAGTTGCAATAGCCTCCTTTGTTGTCTTGCTTGTTGGCTCGCTGGCCGCATTTCATCAAACTAGAGGTGCCACTGAACCGTTGCTTTATGCGATTGGCAAACCCGAGTATTTTCACTTGCAATGGTACGAGTATCTACCGTGGGCTGCTGCACCTGCCATAGCCACTGCCGTAACAATTTCGGGCGTGCGGAAGCAACGGCAAGGAGAGCAGTGGAGGCTGGAAGCCTTTGCGTCCAGCGTATTCACATGGCATAAACGCCAGCATTCAAGCGAGTTGGCACAAACCACGTTTCGATCGGCTTGGTCGGCGCAGTGCTGGTACGAATTTCAGCGATTTGGACATCGGATGCTCGTATTCGGTTTCGTTGCACCACTGCTGCCGTTGACGCTGGTCATATTGGTCTCGCTATTGAACCCGAGCTGGGATCGGGAACCGTTGATTTGGCTGGCATTCGTCGCATTCCTGCCGATTGCAACGCAGATGATCGGTGCCGATGGCGCACTTGGTCTGCGTGCTAAGCAGGGTGCCATTTCATTTTCCGTTTTTGATGCCACCCGCTCCCTGCGAAACGATCAGTTGATTGCGGTAAAGCTGCTGCTGATTTCAGCTTGCGCGCTTGCCGCTTGGCTTTGGATGGCAACCATTGCTGGATTGCACGCGTGGCTGTCTGGCCAAGGGCCGCTGTGGGGCGAAGTACTTGGTCGCGTACAAGAATCCGTCGCAGCCAAAGATCTTCCATCCTATTGGTGGCTGGCTGTAGGACTGAGCTTCGCGTTTCTCTACGTTGCGTCGACCTCCATGATGTTGGCAGGTTCGTTATGGGCATCGCTGCACCACCGTATTCCAGCAATCCTCACTGCGATTTTCATGATCCATTATTTGTTGGCTGTGTGGGACATGAGTCATGCATGGAGGCTGCGAGCACTTTGGGTGAGCTACGCCTGGATTGGAAGCGGGGCGATAAGCATTCTTGCAGGTCTGTGCATCATCCGTGCTCGCCAATCTGGCATGCTCAGCCGCGGATACTTTCGGGCAATAGTCGCGCTATGGCTGGTTTATGTGGTGACGGTAGCTACGTGGATGGTTGATTTAAAGGCGCAGCCCGGCTGGCTACTTGCATTGACAGCATCCAGCTTGTTGATTCCTCTGGCCACCAGCGCCACAGCTCCACTCGCGTTGGCGGGGCACCGCCATCGATAACGGGCGGCGAACGGAAACCACTCGATGGCAAATCGACTCGCACAGCGTTTTCTTGACGGCACTCGCCTGACTGGCCCCAATCTCATAGGTGGTACCGAAGTTAGGTAACACCGTCCTTGACGACTATTATTGTTGATCAAATAGCACGGGGGTTCGAAGGTGATTGACGCCGAGAGCATTCCGCCTATCGCTGATAACGAATTGCTTGCGAGATTCATCCTCAATAGCAATGGAAAGAGAGATGACGGAAACGTCAATCATAAGCATTTTCATGCCGTACAAGTGGACCGAGTTATCGTTCTTTGCTCAAGGCTGCGTGGTTCCATAGTCCGTTTCGTCGACCAAGACCACGTCGGAAATCTCCATCGCTTCCCCGCGGATCAACGTCTAGGCGTACCATCGGAGTCAGCAGAGACTTAGTCGTTCTAAGCAAGAATCTGGTGAACGACTCGTCCATGGACATCCGTCAGGCGATAGTCGCGACCGGCATGACGATAGGTGAGCCGAGTATGATCGATGCCCAGTAGATGCAAGATCGTCGCATGGAAATCGTGGACGTGTACGCCATCTTCCGCGACGGTAGCCCCAATCTCGTCTGTCGAGCCGAAGCTAATGCCGCCCTTGACGCCTCCACCGGCCATCCAGGACGAGAAACAAGCGCTGTGGTGACCTCGCCCGTTGTCGCCGTCGACTCCGGGCGTCCGGCCAAATTCTGTGGTCCAGACCAACAACGTATCGTGCAACATGCCTCGGTCTTTCAAGTCTTGTAACAATCCGGCCAACGGTTGGTCGATCACTTTGGCATGCTGAGCGTGTTCTGGCATGTTGCTATGCTGGTCCCAATTGTGGCTACTGCTACCATCAACCAACTCGATAAAGCGGACTCCACGTTCGGCCAACCGGCGAGCGACAAGACATTGCCAACCGAACCCTTCGTTCTGCCCCCGATCGAGTCCATACATGGCCAGCGTTTGGTCCGTCTCGGCAGCCACATCAAATGCCTCAGGCGCATCGGATTGCATATGAAAGGCAGTCTCGAAACTACGAACGCGGGCTGACAGGTCGCTGTCGTGACCGCGTTGGCTCAGGTGACGGTTGTTGAGTACATCGGCCAAGCCAAGCTCCAGTTCTTGCAGATCCGCAGTAGTGGTTCTGCGATTCAAATCCGCGATAGGCTCCGCTCCACCAATGACTCGTACTCCCTGATGGTAGGCTGGCAGGAAGTCGTTATTGAAAATCTGCGTGCCAGCATAGGGCATTTGCGGAGCCAGCGCAATGAATGATGGCAGGTTTTGATTGGACGTACCCAACCCGTAGCTAATCCAGGAGCCGATACTAGGCCGGGAAAAAAAGAACGATCCGGTGTGCATACCTAGAGTGGCATTGTAATGCTCGTTGTCATTGCCATGCATCGATTTGATCAAGCAGATATCGTCCATTTGCTTTCGCAAGTAGGGAAACAGATCGCTGACCAAAGTTCCGCATTCCCCTCCTGGCTTATAATCCCACAGAGGTTTCAATAGTTTGCGAGGCTGATCAGACAATCCACCGCCAACACCCAGCATCTTGCCGTCTGCCTGAAACAGCTTTGGTTTGTAATCAAAGCTATCCATGTGGGAAACACCGCCGTTGGAAAACACGAATATTACGCGTTTCGCCTTCGCCGGAAAATGTGGCTGTTTGGGTGACAGTGGATCTTCTACCTGAGGTTGCTCCGAAGCGAACAACTCCGCAAGGACGCCCGGCATCAGCAGGGAACCGGCGACCATCGAACGAAATAATTCTCGGCGTCCAATCACAGGCGGGGTTTGTTGGCGGGCCATACGGGGTGCTCTAATCTAAGTAAACGAATTCATTCAAGCGAACCAAGCTGCGAATACATGCCTGCCAAGCTTGATCCTCCAGCCCATGCGACGACAATCCCTCAGCTTGAAGCAAAATGCGCGCCTGGGCTATGAATTGCTCCAGGGCGTGTTGTTCCTCATCAGTGGGCAAACGGGAGAACAACAATTCGTAGGCCAGTTGTACGCGATCGCTGAACTGGTCAGCTTCGCTCAAAACTCGTGATGCCAGTCGACTGGCTTGATCGTGTACCAGGGGATCATTCAAGAAGTACAGGGCTTGCAAAGGCGTTGTACTCGTCATCCGCGAACCGATGCTAGTTGACGGGTCTGCTCCATCGAAAATCGCCAAGAACGGGTGTCGCTGAATTCGCTGAGTCATCAAGTAGATGCTGCGATGCTGCGACGGATAGGTGGCCTTGAATGGTTTGTGCTGAGTGAAATCCCAAGCATGCTCAGGAGGAAACGGATGAGCTCCGGCCTTGGATAGATCCAAGTCTTTGCTAACCGCCAGCAGAGTGTCGCGAATGGCTTCGGCATCCAGGCGGCGGCGAGGATAACCGGCCAACCATTGGTTCTCCGGATCCTGTAAGACCGACTGGGAATCGCGCAGTGACGACTGTCGGTAAGTTCGCGACAACATAATGGTGCGGTGCATGGCTTTGATCGACCAGCCTTCAGCGCGAAAGCGATCCGCCAAGTAGTCCAGCAATTCGGGGTGCGTGGGCAGTTTTCCTTGGCGTCCAAAATTGTTTGGTGTCGGCACCAGACCGTTGCCGAAATGATGCTGCCAGATGCGGTTCACCATCACTCGTGCGGGTAGAGGATTGTCGTCGGCCAACAGCCACTCGGCCAACTGCAGACGGCCACTGGCGTGCGGATCTGTCAACTGCTGACCTCCAAGCACCGTCAAGAACCGCCTGGGAACTACATCGCCAGGACGGGCCGGATCACCTTTGAGCTGGATCGCGACGTCTTCTGTTGTCTTCGACTCGGCGACGGCATATGCGGTTTCAAACGGTGGCGGCAATTCGCGGTGAGCCCGGGCCTGTTGCTCCGCTTTCTTTAACTCTTGCTCAACAGCTGGTTTGGTCTCGGGATTCGCCTTTTTGAGACTCTCTTTCAACGTCTTGACTGCCTCAGCCAGTCGTTGTTGTTCGGCGAGACGTTCCCTTAGCTTACGCTCCGCATCTTGAACGGATTCGGGCTCAACCAGCGGCACGAAATCTCGCTGTTTCTTGTCTAGTTCAATACCGGGCCAGGGATATCGCGTGCTGTGAAATATTCCGTAAAGTCCGTAGTAATCACGGTTGGTGATCGGGTCAAACTTGTGGTCATGGCAACGTGCGCAGCTGAGCGTTAGCCCCAGAAAACTTCGTCCAAGATTGTCGATAGTATCCTCAATCGTCAAATGCTGTGGATAGTCCACGACACGAGATCCAAAGCGGCGAGAATTGGCCAGGTAGCCAGTGGCAATCAGCCTGTCTCGTCGTTCTGCTTCTGTGTTGCCCCCGCGCAAGTCGCCCGCCAATTGATCCCGCACGAATTCGTCGTAGGGTAGATCACGATTGAATGCGCTTATAACCCAGTCGCGATAGCGATGCATCTGCGGAATCGGATAGTCCGAATTGTCGCCGGCGGTATCTGCGTAACGTACGACATCCAGCCAGTGGCGCCCCCAGCGTTCTCCGTAGCGAGGTGAGCCCAAGAGACGCTCGACAACTTTGGCATAAGCGTCCTGCGAATCGTCTGCCAGGAAGGCGTCGACTTCAGCTGGTGTCGGAGGCAGCCCGATCAGATCGTAGGTAGCTCGACGAAGCAAAGCCCGCTTGTCGGCATCAGTCGCCGGGGCCAGGGAATGCTGTTCCATCGAGGCCAATACAAATCGATCGACGGCATTGAGTGGCCAAGCAAGGTCGTGCACTTGCGGAATGACCACATTTTGGATCGGTTGCAGCGACCAGAACTCCCGAGCTTGGTCTACATCAATCTGCTTACCAGCATACTTGGTCACGGTACTTCTTGGGTCGGGCGCTCCCATCAGGATCCAGCGTTTTAGATCGTCGATCTCGGTATCACTCAGCTTCTGGTCGGGCGGCATTTGCATCTCGTCGTTTTCATAGCTGACCGCTTCGACAAGTAAGCTTTGCTCGACATCTCCGAGAACTACCGCTGGCCCCTTGGTCCCGCCGCGACGCAATGTATCTCGTGAGTCGACAAGCAGCTCACCTTGCACGTCGTCTGCATCCGCGCTGTGGCACTCATAACATTTGTCCGCCAAAAGTGGGCGGATGCGCTTTTCAAAGAAGGCCAACTCTTCTTCGGTAATCGGCCGACTCTGACCGTCGTAATTACCCCGCCAGACCTCGATTCCAGAGAAATTGGCAGTGCCCCCCTTGCTGGTCACGACTATTGTCGCTTCCTGCCCAACCTGGATAGTCCAAGGCCCCAACCGATCCCAATGGCCTCGGATGCCACTCTCGTGTCGCTCGAGTACGGTTTCGCTATTCAGCGCAACCGAGTACGTTTCTGTGTCGTTATCTTCCCAAACATAGAGAAGAATGGAGTATTCGCCGGGAGGAACGTTCAACAGTTCAACGCGATTACCGCCATAACGACTGCTGCGAATCATTGCTGCCCGGTCTCTGTCAGTCACGGGGTGCAACGCAATGTTCTGATTCTCGAATTGTCGATCATCGCATCGATAGGATTCTGCGGTACCTCCTTCCCAGCGGTTTCCGTCGATCAGCACCGCCGGGCCATTTAAATTCAGGCCGCGAAAGAAACTCACGGCCTCGTCACCTCTGGTGTATTTTGAGACGAAAATCGACAACAGCAAAGCACCAGTTGTCGTGAATGAGTTTCGGAAGCAAGGCGTAAACAGCACGAACAAGACTCCAAAATCGGCGTCGCAAAACGCCCAGAGCGGCCTAACGTAGTGGGGATGTTATCCTCTCCATTGTAAGCCACGCAATCTCTCGTGTCTTGTCGCAAGTTGTCCCTGCCCGAAGCTCATATCAAGAATGTTCCATTAATAACTATCCTCTTCTAATCGTGGACGGTTCAAGGCGACAGTCCAGTGAGCGTGTACAGCAACATCAATTGTAGTAGAGCCACTGGTAGAGCGACGGACGTGGCAATGTAGCATTTCCAGCCAGCCAGCAATTCAATCACCGAAAAGGCGATGAAGTTCCCGGCTACTTTGGCGGTGATGAACGCAGCCAGAGGTTTGATGTCGCCCCTCATTTCTAGCGTCCAGGTGGGACCTGAATCTAGGCCCATCAAAAAACGCCCTAGTGGATTCAACTCCATCGTGTATAGAGAATCCACGTATTTGATGGTCAAGTAAATGTCGATCACGGAAACGACCCCAATCAGAATCTTGCAAACCAGCAAAGTCATTTTGCTGGAAAAGAATCGCTCGATTAGCTGATTGACGTCACACCGTTCCCACTTAAGGACCTGGGGAAATTCAATGATGGGATTCATGCGGTTCGGATAGTTCATTGTCACCCTCCATTCGGTGAGTACGGATTTCGAACTATCTCAACAGACGCAAAGGGTGCGCCAAACTCCATTAATAGTTGATAATTGCGTTTTAGGGAATTAACCGATCCCTTGGTAGGCGTTGCCGAGAGACGCGTGCCCCACCTGTTCCAAAGCCAACTGACAGCCTCATTTGCAGCCATGCCCAATGCTTGGGCATGAGCTCCCTTCGATGGAGCGCAAATGTACAGTTAAAGCAGGGTTGTTGCGTAAAAATGGTGCAGTGAAAAATAGAGCGTCGCTGCGGTCGCCAAGCTGGCAGCAATCACAAGGGCGCCAATTAGGCGGGTGCGTTTGATTTGCCACCACATGACCAATCCCGTAGTTCCCCAAGATACCATGGCAATCGCCATAGCATCTACTAAGAGCGACCAGAATCGCCTGCCGTTCCATTGTGGTGGCTGTCCGTGGGTCGTGTGCATCCTCAAAAAGAACTGCCGCGGAGTCATACCGTCCTGTTGCGTGTAGTGCGTCACATCAACGTGACCGTCACGAAGCACGTAAGTCACCCTGGCTGGCTGCCCATTGATTTCCACCAAGAAATTCAGTTTTGACCAGCCCAATGCGCGCGGTTTTCCAGCGGCAACTAATCCCGCTTCGGAAAGGATCTGATCTACAGACTGCATAGCCCAGATATGCGGATCGGACTCGAGCGAAATGTGGTTGACATCTTTCAATGCGGGCTGCGGCGTTTCACTATTGGTAGCATGTGTCGCCACCCACGCCCGCTTTTGAACTGGATCGATATGCACGTGATGTTTGCCGTTGGTGGCCTCGACTTCAAAGCTGATGTCATTGGTAAACTCTGGTCGATGATCATCCGTCAACAGGATCGTGTGCTGTGGAGCGGCCTGCGCAAGTGCGGCAACCACTGCTTGGGCAAGCTCATTTGCAGTACCGACTTTGGCCAGCGGCGATGAAGCCAACTGCTCTGAATGTACATAACTAATGGATGCCTCAGAGAACAGGCCTTGGTGGTTGTACATCGCTCCCGTGATACCGTAAAGGAATACCCAGGGCAGCAAGAACAATCCGGCGTACAGATGGATTCTGCGCAGCAGCATTAGCACTCGCGAGCGAGCCGATCTCGGTCGTCGAGATTTGTGGTGTACAGTTGCTTCTGCCACATCGGCTTGACTCGACAGTGGCTTTAGTACTTCGGGCGGTGTACCCGTGGATTCCAGCGACAAGACTCAATTCCTACAAACCCAAGTCAACCAAGTGCGGCTCCAGTGCCTCAGCCCAACGCCGATAGCCTTCTTCGCTCAGATGTAACAAGTCCGGCATAACCGATGTGCTAATGCTCCCATCAGGTTCTAAGAATTGGTCTCCCAGCTCAACGAACCGGACGCGGTCGCCGTCAGCATGCCGACGGATCAGTTGATTGATGGCAACGTTGTTCAATCTCTTCTCATCAAACTCATCGGAACCTCTTGGAAAGATTGCTTGCAGGATAATCTTGGTGTCCGGCAAGCGCTCCTTCAGGATATCTAGGATTTTCGCAACACCCGCTGAAACTTCCTGAGGGTCCTGCAGAAAATGGCCGGTGTTGTTGGTACCGATCATCAGCACGGCTACCTTGGGCTGAATCTTGCCGAGATTACCGTTAGTGAGTCGCCAAATAATGTGTTCCGTGCGGTCTCCGCCGATTCCGAGATTGATAGCACCGCGACTTTTGTAGTATTTGTTCCAAATCTCTGCGCCAGCGCCCTCCCATCCCTGCGTGATTGAGTCACCGATGAAAGCCAGTTGGGCCTTGCTGTTCTTGGCTTCCTCCGTAATTTTCGCGTCTCGTTCTCTCCAACGCGTTTCATCGCCGCGAGTCGCGGGAATGGTAGCACTGTTGACTTCGTACAACTGTCGCAGGTCGCGATAACGCTGCTGCATCCCACGCAGAATCTCTGCATATTGTGGGTCGGCGTGGACGCTGTGCATTTCATGTGGGTCAGTCACCAAATCGAACAAGTTCCATTCGCGAGAACGAGGAAAGAACATTAGTTTGTATCGATCGGTCCGAACACCGTCATGCACCGGCACGTTGTGTACGGCTGCATTTTCGTAGTAGGCATAGTAGATCGCATCCCGCCACGTGGCCGAAGGCTGGCCCTGGTTGTGCAACATCGATACCATCGAACGGCCTTGCATTTCTTCCGGCACATTTGTGCCAGCCATTTCCAGGAACGTTGGGCCATAGTCAATATTCTGAATCAGCGCAGTCGACTGAGTTCCCGGATTGATGACACCTGGCCAGCGGATGAGGAAAGGCATGAGCAGCGATTCTTCGAACATCCAGCGTTTGTCATACCAACCGTGTTCGCCAAGGTAAAATCCTTGATCAGAGCTGTAGATCACCACGGTGTCATCGGCTAAGCCGGATTGATCCAAGTAGTCGAGCAAACTACCAACGCTGTCATCAACTGCCTGGATACATTTGAGATAATCTTTGATGTATCGCTGATATTTCCAGCTGACAATTTCTTTCTCTGTCAACTTGCCAGCACGCATCTGCGCTAGGAACGCCTGATTCTCCGCTTCATAGGCGGCATCCCAGGCAGCCTTCTGCTGGTCGTTCATGCGATTGTATTCGCCGTTCTGAAGATTGGGCAAGAAGTGCTCAGGGAATTCACTGTCCCCGTGAAACTTCATGTCATGTCCCCAATAGAAATGATTGCGGATAGACATCTCGTTTTCGGATAGTAATGAACTTCGTCCCGAGTAATCGTCAAACAAAGAATCAGGCTCGGGGATATCCTGATCTTTGTACATTGCATAATACCTTGGTGGTGGAGCCCAATTCCGATGCGGTGCTTTGTGTTGACACATAAGCAGGAAAGGTTTATCCGGATCTCGTTTTTCTTTTAACCATGCCAGGGCATGTTCGGTAATGATGTCGGTACAGTAGCCCTGGAAGCGCTGCCGCGAACCGTCCATTTGCAAGAAATCTGGATTGTAGTAGCTGCCTTGACCGGGCAGGATTTCCCAGTGGCTGAAGCCCACTGGATCGCTCGACAAGTGCCATTTGCCAATCATAGCCGTGTCATAACCGGCGTCTTGCATCAACCTTGGAAAGGTGGTTTGCGTGCTGTCAAAACGGTTTCCATTTCTGAGAAACCCATTCATGTGACTATGCTTGCCCGTCAAGATACATGCTCGTGAGGGACCGCAAATCGAATTGGCGCAAAACGAATTCTTGAACACAGCGCCTTCATTGGCGATGCGGTCCAAGTTTGGTGTGCGATTGATCTGCGATCCGTAGGCACCGATGGCCCGGGGAGAGTGATCATCGGAGAATACGAACAGGATGTTAGGCTGTTTTGCCGAAATCAAGCAATTGGGCAGCAGGCACAGCGTGACTGTGATGGCAAGTTTTGTAACGGACAAATGCATGAGTTTCCCCCAGTGGCCTATCGAGAAGCGGATGCCAGCAGTGTAGTCGCAAATCCGCAAAGAATGAAGCATGCTGCGTGGACCGGCTAATCCACCCGGTACACGACATGAGTCTGTCCAATGAACTCATCGGTAAGCAACCGGCAGCCACAAACAAGAGAATAATAGACAGCACCCGTAGTCTTCGATTCGCCATTTTCGGCTACTGGGTAGACAACTTGCTTGAGCTGATTTTGCGACCTGTTGATGTAAACGTGGGATAGGCATCTTGCCTGTCAACTGCTAACAGAACTTGGCGGCCGGATTTGGATAAACTCGACAGGTAAGATGCCTATCCCACGATTTTTTTCGCGCAACTCAATCAACAGCCATGGCGAGCGGTCAGTCTAATGGCTGTTAGTAAGTCAAATATCAGCCGCAGTGCGTAGGCACCGAGACAGAAGAAGACACACATGCCAACAACAATTCAGCTGGCGTACTCTTCAGCAAAGCAACAACGGGAAAATAGTACCACCAGCCATCAGTCGTCACTTTGCCGAACAGCATGGTCACTGCCGTCAGGGCTTGAAAGCTGCAGCCATGGTGACGCCGACACCCACGACACCGCTCATGAACGCACCAACTGCTGCAATTCCCACCTGGCCCGCTCCGATCAAGCCCACAGCTAGCTGTCCCAGACAGAGCGGTGCCACGCTGAATTGGCCCACAGCCACAAACGACCCAATAGCCACTTGCCCGATGGCAATAGCGCCTACGGAGAATTGACCAATCGCCACCACTCCGCGCGCTCTTTGACCAATGGCAATAAACCCTACTGCTGTAACCTTCCGGCCGGTTTCTGGGCTAATGCCACTGGCCATGGCCACTATGGGCATACCCAGGATTTGGCGATGCGAGCAGTAATCGCTGTAGCGGACACCAGCCTCGTTCATCCAATCTCGCCGCACACCGAATCGTGTGTGAGTTAATTTGTAGTCCGGCGCGGAATGCAGCAAATTGACTTGTGACATGTTACTCGGCTTTAGGCTTAGACTTTTCCGTTTCGATTTCTTTAAGCACTTTAAGCAGTTGCTCCGCTTTAGCTCGGGTGGTCAGCGTTCCGTCCACAATCAATCGCACGGTACCGCTGCTGTCGAGAACGAAATTATCGAAGGTCATTTTCTCGGGACTATACATCTTGCTCGACTTCTTATCCAAATCGAGCGTCAGCGTAAACGTCGTTTTGCGTTTGTCACGAATCTGCTTCAGCCCATCAACCCCAGCCTGTTCTTCCCGGAAAACAAAGATGAGTTCAGCGTTAAGTTTCTTGAACTCTTCAGCGTGCTGTTGCAACTCGACCAGTTGCTTCATGCAGTGCGGTCACCAGGAAGCCCTGCTGAACATTAAGACTATGTTCTTGTCTTTGCCAAGTTTGCTAGACAGTTTGAAGTCTTTCCCATCAATGCCCGTCACTACAAAGTCCGGTGCAAGTTTACCGACTTGAACCTTGCCCTCTTGCCCCCGGGCTGGCGCGGCTGGCGCTATGGCCAGCAACAAGAATGCTGCCGCAATCAACCGTTTCATAAAGTCTCCTCTGAACAACGCCTAAGGCTTTGGTCTATTAGCTTTTCGGTATACCCGAATCGTTGACAATTAGTTTGCTTGCCGGGCATATAGTGTTGGGCTGAGGCGAGCCGTTATTGGTCGCTCACAAACCGAGCTTGCATGGTAGCAAATTGCTGCCTGCCGAGCAAACACAACTGTTTCCTAGCGAACCTAATTTATTCGTGCAAACTGGACGGGAGTGGTGGTCATGGCATTTCGTTCATCGGTCAGCGCAATGAACCAAGTATTCGCACCTGCAGGTGGCTTGGGGGCAATGACTTTGTCGCCCTCTATTCTTGCTGGAAGACTTTGCCAGGCGCGACTTGAACGCAAGCCCGCGTCGGTGGAGTAGTGCAGCGTGGCGGACTTAAGAGGGACGGTACTGAGATACGACAACTCGATCATGCCATCTGCGTGCACGAGCGCTGCTGGTTCCGGCAGAGGCGGGCCGTTGCGGCAGAATGAATCGATGAATAGGCCAATTTCTTGCGGCTTCCAGCCAGGTGGGTGGCCGTGTCGCATGTTCACTTCGATGCGCATTTGTTTCTTGCCGGGAATGACGTCGTAGCTTTTCTGATAACTGTCCAAAGGGTAGTGAACGTCATTGGTCCCGTTCACAAACAGGATCGGTACGCGACAGTGCACGAGCAGACTCGACGGATCGTAGGCTTCAATCCATTGCTCGCGTCGCAGGCCCAATTTGTCGATGGCTGGCTTCTGCACAGATTCGCCTTCGTAAAGAAAACCGCAACCGTACACGGGCACGGCGGCTTTGAAGCGATTGTCGACCGAGGCGACCAGACAGGTTGTGTAGCCACCCCAGCTGATGCCGGTTACCGCTGTGCGATCGGCAATCACCTCTGGAAATGATCGCAGTAAAGAATGAGCACGAATGACACTAGCAACCGCGTGATACGGCCAGTCGTCGTGGAAATCGCCACCAATGCTGTCGAATTTTTCGGCATGCCCGTGATTAGGACCTCCAAAAGGCAATCGCGTTCGCGTATCGGCTTTACTGGCTTGATTTGGTACTGGGACTCCGTCATCGTCATAGATAGGATCGATTGGTCGACTGCCCGATAGATCCATCGCAATCGCAGCGTATCCGCGTTTGGCCCACAACCAAGTCCATTCGGCGAACGCGGTGCCGCCGCCACCGTGAATCAATACGATCCCCGGGAATCTTTCACCTGCAGGCGCCTCGCCAAGCGTCGAGGGAGAGGAATAGAATGCGAACACCTCGGTCGGATGTTCATCAAATTCTTCTCCGGTGTACAGCAAAGAATGAATGGGGCCAATTTGCGATTCCCAGTGCATGGCTGGCGTCTCGTGCAGCTTAGTTAGATTCCAGTCGCCAATTTGCTGCCCATGGTCGCTCTGCGGTTCCTGGCCAAGGCACATCAGCCACATGCTGATCCAGGCTGCGCAGCAGGCAGCGACGCGACTTGCAACACGACGATGCATGAAATCGAACAGCGTAAAGGAATTGAGCATAACTTGATGCACCAATATGCTAGGAGGATGAAAAGTCAAGATTTCAGCTAGTCCACCAAGTACGCTGGCAATCGGCGGTCGGACGGACCAAATCGTGATACGTGTAGCTATGGATCAAAGGCTTGTGTTTGGAGCGAAACCTCTCGGCAAAGGGGGGCCAGGGTTGTTCAAACACAGGGTTGGTCAAACATTTCCCAGCCTATCGAGGTTGTATTGACCGTGCGCTAGCACGCGACTCGTCCAGTCGCGGTTCTTGGCGTACCAAGCAATCGTTTCACGCAGTCCCCGTAGGAATGCTGTCTGTGGTGCCCAGCCTAATTCGGCGCGAATCTTGTTGCAATTCAGCGCGTAACGGGCGTCGTGGCCGGGGCGGTCGGCCACAAATTCAACCTCCGCAGGTACAGGGCAATCTCCTTCGAAAGACGCCTGTCGCCGAAATTCATGAACCAAGTCCACAATATATGTAACCAGTTGCAAATTGCTGAGTAAATTACCGCCGCCCACATTGTAGACTTGCCCAACGCGCCCCACTGCCAGTACTCGCAGCACGGCTTCAACATGATCGTTTACGTGAAGCCAATCACGTACTTGCTGGCCGTCGCCGTAAATAGGCAGCTTGCGTCCCTCTAAAGCGAAGAGCGTCATCAATGGGATCAGTTTTTCAGGGAACTGTCGAGGGCCAAATGTGTTGGAAGCTCGAATAGTCAAGCACGGCAAACCGTAAGTGTTGTAGTAGGTTCCAACAAAGTGGTCAGCGGCAGCCTTGGTAGCGGAGTAGGGCGACCCCGGCTGGAATGGAGCAGACTCACTTGTCATTTCCGGAGCGGCGATCGAACCATACACTTCGTCGGTCGAAATGTTCAACAGGCGGAAATTCTGGGCTAGGTGAGTTGGTCTGCTGCTGAGATACGCGCGTACGGACTCCAAAAGCGAAAACGTTCCGAGTGCATTGGAACGGAAGAATGGTGACGGCCCATCAATCGAACGATCGACGTGCGTCTCGGCTGCTAGATGTACTATCTGTTCAATCGCCTCTTCTTTCAGCAGCTCTTGTACAAGCGTTTGATCCGCCACATCGCCCTGAACAAATCGGTATTGCGTCCCAGGTGCATCTCGCAGCAAATCCGTACCGGCATACGTCAGCTTGTCTAGATTGATCACTCGCCGATCGCCCGCATCGAGCAAGCGATCGATCACATGGGATCCAATGAAGCCGCTGCCACCGGTAATCAGAATTGGTCCCTTACGATTACTCATTGTTGGTGAAATTGCTCGTCGTGTAGTTCAGTTCATGCCATGCAGCCACGCGCTTTGTCTTTGACAATCCGCGATACCATACTATCACGATTCGCGAGCCATTAAAGGATTGGATTCGTAGGCTGTTTGATCCCGCACCGGTTGCCGCACTGCGCCCATTAATTCGCGATTTTGTCCCGCCTGTGCCAGCGCCCGAGAACATTGAATTGACTTGGCATCGCGGGATCATTAACTGACGTAGTGGATCTTGTCAAAGATCCTGGTGAAGGAGGTTTAACAACCTCCAC
>JAGQPR010000101.1 GCA_020426625.1 Planctomycetales bacterium | reverse complement strand
CCATCAAAATGCGCAAGCGGATAAATCAACTCTCGCACGTTGCTGCGGACCTGGTCCCGCCTATCGATATTGGGCTATTGGTTCAGCTATTCGAACACGCCTTTGAAATCGCATTTTTCATCAAAGACGCAGAGGGAAGGTATGTTGGCATCAATGAATCCTTGGCAAGGCGGCACGGCTTAAAATGCAAAGCGGACGCCATCGGGAAACGGCCTAGCGAGATTTGTCCAGGCGAATTCGGACAGGTTCCCACTGAGCAGGATGCCAGAATCTTGAGAACTGGAGTTCCACTAATTGATCACCTGGAAATGCAATGGCATCTGCCCCATGAGCCGGTATGGTGCTCAACGACCAAACTTCCCATCGTGTCAGCAGACGGACAGGTTTCAGGGATTATCGGTTTCTCCCGCGATGTGCGAATGCCGTTCGAAGGAAACGAATCGTCCGCTGAACTAGCAAAGGTTTTAAAATCTTTGGAGGACAACATCAGTGAGATTCGGACTCCTAGCTCCCTTGCTGAAAGAGCCAACCTGTCGTTGCAACGTCTAGCGCGACTAACAAAGCGTCTTCTTGGATTGACTCCTGGCCAATTAATGACCAAGACGCGAATCGCTGTCGCAACACGCCTATTGATTGAATCGCCGGATTCGATCGCTGACATTGCTTTGGCAAGTGGATTCTACGACCAAAGCGCCTTCACTCGGTCATTCAAAGTGGCGACGGGAGTTACACCGTCTGAATTTCGAAAACAGACGCGAACTCAATCTAGGTAATCAAACGCACTGCAATTACGACAAGATGGCCATCGCAGGCCCGCAGCAAGGTCGCAAAAGACACCACTACACGACCCTCCGGCGTCTTTGCGGAAAAGAATACAACATTGCTTTTGTGCGCACAATGTCGCGATTCCTACAAATTCTATCCAAGAACAACGGTTTGGCAGTGCCTATAAATGAATGTGGTTCAGGCGGAATCACCAATGGACGATGCCAGGTGCGAGACAACCATGCCCCGCCCTTCAGCTAGAGCGTCCAGTATCTGTATTGTTCTGCTTCATTTCGGCCCTACGTTTAAGGAACATCTCATGCGACGAAGTCGAGCTGGTTTTACGCTAGTGGAGTTGCTGGTTGTGATCGCGATTATTGGCATCTTGGTGGGCTTGCTGCTTCCCGCTGTTCAGGCTGCCCGAGAAGCAGCGCGGCGGATGCAATGTTCAAACAATTTGAAACAAATGGGCTTGGCCCTACACAACTACCACGACACCTTTAAGAAGTTTGCCAGTAACACGGCGACGCTGCAGGGTATTGATACAACTGGTGCTTCGTGGTTGGTCAAGATCCTGCCGCAGCTGGAACAAAGTGCTGCATACAATCAGCTGGTGTGGGTCGATACCGATTTCGCTGATCGATTAGGCACCAATCGAAACTGGTTGGTCATGTCGCAGGTTCGCGTGCCCGTATATCAATGCCCGTCAAGTCCATTGGATCCGCTGCGTTCGCAGACTGCTACCTCCGGGACGCAAACGCTGGGCGCACCGGCAAGCTATCAAATTCAAATACCGGATTACGTAGGTAACGTCGGCTACTGGAATATTCTGCCAGCCCCCGGCGGACCGGGAAGACGATCTGATGCCGGACGCAACATTTGGACAGGATACGGCTGGATGCAGGACACTGGAATCGTGGGCATCTTGAATGAGCGGTACAACGGTCCCAAAATTGGCGGCATCACTGACGGAACCAGCAATACGATCGCAGTCGGAGAGCATTCCGATTTTGAATATGACATCGATGGCGTGAAGACGGATACTCGCCCTGGTTCGGGACCTGGGGGCATGTGGAACGCAGGACGATGCTTTTTTGCCTCCGGAGGTTGGACGCGGAATATTACTGCGGTCAGATTTCCGATCAATCATCTGCGCTTCAATAACAATCCGACCAACCGAGCTTCGACAGGATTGCACAATGGTTATCGCTCCCCGCACACGGGTGGCGTTCAGTTTGTTTTCGGCGACGGCGCCGTGCATTTCATCTCGGACAACATCGATCATGGTGTTACTTTCAATGCGCTCTGTGGCCGCGACGATGGCACCGTTGCCAACGTAGAGTTTTAGTTTCGGTCGCTCACCCCAGAAGGCGCATTCGCGCTGTCATGCCACATGCGCCTTCGGATGGGCTTCGCGTTCAATGTTCACATTTCGGTTGTTCTAAGCGATATTAACGGAGACTTGAAACAGTGAATTCAAGAGTAGGACTTTTTGTTTCTCTGGCCGCCGTATTGTTTACTGGCTGCGGCAGTGACCTGCCACCACTAGCCCCGCTGACTGGGAAAATCACTGCGGACGGCAAGCCTTACGCCAATGGAAGTTTGATGTTCTCGCCAGTTGCAGGTGGTCGCCCCTCCGTTGCCAAGACGGATGAGAACGGGGAATTCGAAGCCATGTATCAGCTGAATGTTCCCGGAGCAATCATTGGTAAGCACACCGTCATGTTCGAAGCTGCAGGTTCAGATGAGCCTTTGTCAGAAGAAGATGAAATGAATCTGCACAAAAGGAATCCTGGCCCGCCCAAGGATTTGAAGATAAACCCGAAAGAAGTTGAAGTTTTGGAAGACGGCACCGTAGTCAACTTTACACTCTGAGTTTTTCCGCAGAAGCGAAACACCGAGTCGTCAGTCCACTTGGCTTGAATTGATCATCAACCGCCCGATCTGCCGTAGAACCGCTCGGTCGCGGCGAGATGGAAATGGAAAACACTTTGTGGCTTGCAGTGATTTAAATCTTGGAAAACTCAGGGTTGCATGATTCGCGTTCGTTCGTTGTGACTGACAATACCGCCATCAACGGGCATTCTTGATGCGTAAAATGGAGTATACTGAAGTCGACACTTCTCATCTGCATTTTGCTCGCATCTCTTTCCAGGATCGCTCTCATGTCAGCCATGTCGGTTTCGCGCCGCGCGTGCGGAGTTTCATTGGTTGAGCTACTAGTTGTCTTGGCCATCATTTCGATTTTGATGGGGCTGCTACTTCCTGCCGTTCTCTCGACTCGCAATCGAGCCCGTGAGTTAATCTGCAAGAATAACCTGCACCAGATGAACATTGCGGTTGCCAACTTCATTCACACCCACAAGAGAATTCCCGGTGCTGGCAAGCCGGGACGAATCGGCGGCTGGACCGTTGAATTGCTGCCTTATTTGGAACAGCAAAATCTTTTCAATGCAGCGCCAATCGGAGCCGAATTAGAGCGGGCTCCTCAGGTTCTGTTGCGCGTTCCAAGAATCTACCGCTGTCCATATCGCGAGGCGCTAGAAAACATAGAGGAGCAGCGAATGGATGTCGCACACTACGTGTTGGAGCCATTGCGCGAACGGAAGGGTTGTGTGATTTACGACGCGCCCGTTACACACAGCGTTCCCTGGGCCGAAGGTCCGGAATTGCCACGAGTGCAAATCCTGTCTGCGAAGGGGCCGCATCATGGAGGCTTCTTTTCATCCAGCAATTCGGGTGGAGTTCAGTCATCACATTGACGCATTGCTGCCACCGACTCAGGCTCATTAAAACGGGTTGAACCTAGCGACAAATTCGGTAAGCCAACCTCGGCGGTAGCCATCGCGAGCCTGTCCCGCTTCATGCTTGCCAATTTGTAAATGCAGAATGTCGCGACTTAAGACTACGTTGTCGGGACCTATGGCATCGGCCTGACACTCGCCGCTCAGTGACAATTGCCAACGGTTATCATTAATATCAATCGATTGATGCGCTTCGAGAACGATGTTTCCATTGGGGCGGATGTCGACAATTTCGGCAGCGATATTGAACACCAAAGACTCGCGAGTGGTGAGAGTTGAACTGGCACGAAATGTTTGGTTGGTCTGGCCGGCCATCGTCGGGTCTCCGTCCGCTTGCGGTGCTGGCTTAACAGACAAACCATCCAGTCGTATCCAATCTGAGAGCACCGCGCTGTAGATACCATTCTTCCTTGATGAAGCAATTCCATCCGCGGTCATGCGGGATGCCTCATCGACGCGGATCTGAATAATGTCGTGAAGGCGGAGTACTCGACTCGGCAAAGGCGGCTGGTAGGTGAACGCCGAATGCAGCGCCGACGACGGCTGCATTGCATTGGCTGGCGGGATGGATGAGCCTTGCATGGCTGTTGTCCCCGCAGCATCGCTAGGTGCAAATTCGCTCGGAACCGTTGCGGTTTGCATGCGAACGCGCGGATTATGAAAAAGACTACTTTCTTGCGCTGTTATCAACTCTGCGGAAACAGCCAGCAGGGTGAAACTAAGCAAAAAGCGAGAAACTAGAAAGACATGGATTGAATTCATCGGGAAATCATCCTTGAGGTTATGAATCAAAGTTTCCTAAGGCCCCGTGTGGGCCGGGATAGCAGCGATGCGTACCACCAACGGGCTGACAACCGTTGCGTAAACTTTGTCTCGCGTGGGCAATTCCACTTGGACGGAATCCCCCACAGCACCGGCGCTTAGCGACTTGGCCTGAGAGCTCACGACAACACCGCCTGCCACACTTTCAACGGTGACGATCTCACCTCGAGACACAACCACTGGATCCCCGACCAGCTCGGCTGTCAAAGGTAGTCCCGTGCTGAGGCTGCGACGCATTTGCTTTCCGACTAACTCAGATAGATCATGGAAGTAATGTGCCTCCTTGCTGAATTTTGAGCCAAGGGCTTTGAAGGTGAGGGCTTTCTCATCCAATACTTCGTCACGCCTGAGTGGGCGGCTAGCTACCACTACCATAGGCGGCAATGAAACTGTAGCGTCTATGGGTAGGGCGATGATCTGGCCTTCGTGTTTGACTTCGATTGCGAATCGTTGCTTCCCAGTCCAGGGCGGGTTGCCACCACCAATGCCCGTAATGTTGGTCCGGACTTGCAAAGAGGAAACGTATTGATTGGAGATAAAGGCTTCCACCTGCCAGTCTGCTCTCTCGCCAGTCTTGAGAGAAAGATAGTCTGCGATCGCCAAGGCCACGTTTCCTTCGGCCTGCCGTATGCGCCGCTCATCGAGAAACGCTGGGGTGACCGTAGTGCCAAGTTCCATCTCGATTAGTCGATCAACCCGTTGAACACGAGTCTGTTGCTCACCGAGCCAGCGAATGCCGTTGGCATGAAAACCTCGCAATTCCAAATGCTGTTGAACGTCACTTTGAAACCAGGTTTGAGTTGCACCTGGCCGCGGAGCTGGCCCAAGCGTGATTTCCATCATCGCCTTAGTTGAAGAATTCTGGCCGCGCGTCACTTCCACTAGATCGCCTAAACGCAACACAGTACGGTTGCAGGTTGGATCTGATTTGAATCGCAGCTCGACTTCTTCGTCTGCTTTGATCGGTATCGCCAGCGTCAAAACACCCAGGAGGGCCAGGTTAAGGATAGCAAGTCTAAGCATCAAAGTTACCGCCTCAAGTTCGCGATCAATTGCATCAACTGGTCACCCGCCTGAACAGCCTGCGAATTCAGTTCAAACCCGCGTTGGGTCGTGATCAGATCAATCAGCTCTCCGACAGGTTGAACATTGGACGCCTCCAGTGCATGTTGCTGCAAGGTGCCCAGTCCGTTCGTGCCGGGATCGCCAGTGATCGCAGCGCTGCTCGCATCCGTCTGCTGATAAAGGTTTTCACCCAATTTCATCAGTCCATCGGGGTTAATGAATTTGGCTAATTGGAGTTGCCCAACTTGCTGCAATTCTTGCACGCCAGGCTGAAGCACGCTGACGATCCCCGTCGAACTGATCACGATATCGAGGGCGTCCTGAGGAATGGCGATCGCTGGCTCAATGGGACGACCCGTTTGAGCAGAGCCGATCACTAAGTTGCCTTGGGCATTGATGTCCAGGTTCCCCGAACGCGTGTAAACAATGTTGTTGCTGACCGGGTCTTGAACTTGCAGAAAGCCATCACCGAGAATCGCCACATCCAACTTGCGGTTTGTCTCCTGAAAGGCACCTTGCCCAAAGTCCTTTTGCGTACTTTGAACTCGGGTGCCAAGGCCAACTTGAGTACCTACGGGAGTTGCCTGTTGGGTTGCATCCAACTGGCCGGGCAAAACTTCATTGCGGTACAACAGGTCTTCAAAATTGGCGCGATCCTTTTTGAAGGCAGTTGTATTGATGTTGGCCAGATTATTAGCAATCACGTCCAACTTGGTCTGCATCGCGTCCATGCCGGTTGCAGCTGTATACAGCGTTTGAACACTCATCGTTTGCTCCTAATTCGCAAGAATGACGCGGAGATCAATCGGACCTGCTGGCATGCTAAGATTGTCGCAACACGCGACCAATGAGCTGCCCCATCGCTTCGTCTTGGGTTTGTATCAGTCGAATATTCGCTTCGTAAACGCGCGACGCCTCTATCAGTTCCATCATTGCCTGCGTCGGCTCCACCGCCGACATTTCAAGAGCGCCACTAATAAGATTGCGTTGGTTTTCAGGCACGGGCGTGACGGGCGTCAGGGACTCAAACAGGTTGTCACCAACACGTGAAAGGTCACCGGTTGACTGCGGTTGCACCAAACCAATCGCTTGGCGGTTGCCATCTTGCACGACACCTCCGTTGTCCATCATCTGGTAAGGTCGCGATGGATCGATTGAGATGCGTCCACCAGCGGTGGAAAGAACTTGATCGCCATTGGGAGTGACTAAGGTACCCGACGCGTCGAACAGAAAATTCCCAGCGCGTGTGAGCAGTTGCTGGTCTCCACGTTGAACCGCAAAGAACCCTTCCGTACTGGTGATCGCAAAATCGGTTTGATTACCCGTTTGTTTTACAGCCCCTTGCTGGAATGTCGTCGTCGTCGGGCGAATGTCAATGCCGCCGCCAATGTCGTCCACGCCGCCACCGCCGGGCATCACGTCACCTTGCTTGATAGCTTCCGCGTGCTCGCTCTGCATCATGGCCAGCTGCGATTTGAAGCCTGTCGTGTTCACATTAGCCAGGTTGTGGCTAAGCACTTCCAGGCGATGCGTCTGTGCATTTGCACCTGCGGCCGAGAGGTAGAGTCCGTAAGACATGATTCATCTAAAACGTCTGCGCACCCCTGCACGTCAATCCAATGTTGTGGGTGTCCCAGGTTCGCTGAGCTGCGTCAAGATGAATCAGCAGAGCACAGGGCAAAGAAACACTGGCATTGGGGCGTCTTGAAGACATCGGTGTGGCCAATCAGAGAGGTTGGGAGTCTTGGGGCGACGCTGGATAAGATCTCTGCATGAAATCGGCAGTGGATGGATGACCCTCAATCTATCGCGCGGTGTAACTCCGCTAGAGAAGTCCTCAGATAAGAGCCTCCCAAATGGCAGTGGCACAATACTTGCAACGTTGAAGGTTTGTTCTGACCATTTCCATCCACAGGAGAAAGAATTATGACAACGAAGATTGCGCCGCGATTGGAACCTAGTAACGCATCTATTCGGACTACGCGTGATCCATTCAATTCTCTTCGCGAAGAGATGAACGATTTGATCTCGCGGATGTGGTCCGGCTACGAAGGTACATCAGGCGTGCGGCAATTGTCTCCAGCTCTGGACGTATCCGAGACCGAAAGCGCGTACGAAGTTCAGATGGATAGTCCCGGTGAGGATTCCAAGGATTTTGACGTTCAGGTACATGGAAACGTCGTCACGCTCAGCGGCCATCGGCATGAAGTGCACGAGGACAAGAGCAAGACTTTCCATCGAGTCGAACGCCGCAGTGGCAGCTTCTCACGCACACTGACGTTGCCATGTGACGTGAATGCTGAGGATGTCGAGGCCAAGTACAGCAACGGTGTGTTAAGCGTCACGTTGCCGAAAAGCGAAAAGAGTAAGCCGAAGAAAATCAGCGTGAATGGATAGGCGATTGACTGTTGAGTACAACCCCGCTGGCTCGCGGCCCAGAACTCAAGAAGCGGAAAACCGGTGCCCGACGGCCCGCTACTCACAATGCGTGAGCCGCGACGCGAGCGGACAGACTCTGGAATGCCGAGGAATAAACGTGCGAATGATCCAACGGTGATTCGCCCGGCCCTAAACGAAGAACACTGCCAAGTCAATTTGCTAAGGCCGTAGATATCCCTCCGCCAAATAGCAAGTAGATGGCATTTGGCTGACGCATGCGGTAGCTGGACATGCGGTAGCTGGACAACCCGCAATGCTAGCTTGGGCGATCACTGTGCGTTTTGCGACATTTCTTGCAGTTTCATGATCTCCAGGAATTTGGCCCAGCGGTATAGCAGCGCTTGCCTCCGCACGGAGAATTCCCGTTTTTCGATGACCAACCACTGCAACCATTGTAGGGCTGACAAGAGGTTGGTCGATTCCACAAACAATTCAACGCGAGCGACGTTGATTGGATATGTCAATTCGTTGTAAACGCGAACCGCTTGGTCGCGCAATTGCTTGTTAGTTGGCTCAAGCGAACCGAGCATTCGCGCTACATCCGCAGCAGGATCGTCTATTCTCCCTGCACCATAATCGATCAGTCCGGTAACGCGATCGCCTTCGAAGAGAATGTGATCGCTCCAGGGATCCCGCAACACGAAATGCTGCCGGACATGCTCTTGCGACAACTCTTTCAGGCGGGAAACTAACGTTGGCCCAAAGCGTTTCAGGTAGTGAGCGGTCTCAGCAACTAGCGTAGCTTCCAACTGTTCCGTGGGATTGAGAAGCTGGATCACATCGCTTCCCCACGGGCCGAGCCATTGCTGGAGTCGCAGGATGCGACCGGCAACAGTCGGGCTCGGCCCATCAACTGACTCTTGGGACCAAATTCTATGTGCGTCAGCTAGCGAGCCGATAGCAGACTTTAGACGAATCCAACCTGGCAGCTGCAGGTAATCCGCTTTGCCGGGCAGCCATTCTGACAGTTCCCAAAACTGCCTCCCATCATGTACGGCAGTACTTAACTGAATTCCATAGTTTTTCCTACAATGAAATAGCCTCGGAACGAAGCTTAGCCCAGCTGCCGCTGCAAGTTGCATAGCCCGGTGGATAATTGTCAGCTGGGTTTCGGTGACATGGCTGGGCCAAACACGCAGACACAACGGGCCGCTTGGTGATTGGCATTTCCAAACGCTAGCTTGGGACAAACCACCGACGGCTCGATCGCCGACTTCTGCCTGGTTTTCTACCAACAGGTTTTGTCGGACGGAGGAGGGAATTGGATCGGCTGGCATCGTGGTGTGAAGGGCGAGCAGTATTTCAATTTTAACAGCAAGCAAATCATGATTTTTATTGGAACGATGAATTGGGCAAGTACCAAGATGAGCGGAATGTTCTCTTGTCCTCAATGTCAATCTACTGAAAAGTTTCGGCTGCGAGCATCGCGTCCCTTCTTAACCTTGTATTTTATCCCGGTACTGCCCATCGGCGGACTCGAGGAGTTCGTACAGTGCTCCGGTTGTAAAAATACTTTCGAAACAGTGGTATTGGGCGATCGCCTTCAGCCGTCGCAAGCTGTTTCTGGCCGAGAGGGACTGTCAGCGGTACCATTCGAGGTCGACTTGATCAGTGTTCTAGCGCTGATGATGCTGGAAGACGGTCATGTCTCCGAGAACGAGATTCGCATCGCTCGCCAACTGTACGGCAACATCGCCGAAGACAATCTCTCTCGTGATGAACTCGGGGCAGTTTGCGCGCAGATGCAACAGCGTCGCATGAACACGACACGTTTCCTAACCACTGCTGCTGCCAGACGGAATCACCAGGAGAAGCTGTTGCTGGTACAAGCTATGTTTGGGGTTGCCGCCGCGGATGGTGAGATCACCGACGGAAGAATGAACGCTTTGCTCAAGACTCGGGAGCTGCTCAATCTGCACGAGAGTGAATTCCAGCAAGCGATTGCCAACACCAATCAGTGGCTAGCCTAGCCTAGTCGGTCTGTTACAGCCTAATTTTAGGGTAGTGGGATTCGCCAGAATTCCTCTCAATCGGGGAATTCTGGCGAATCAATCGGGGAATTCTGGCGAATCAATCGGGGAATTCTGGCGAATCCCACTACGGACCAATCCTAATTTTTAGCTGTCCCAAACCACTAGTCGGTCTTGCCAGCTAGTCGATGCCAATTCCGACACTTCTCGCAAATAATAGTCCGTAAGCTGTGCCATGTTGCTTCTTGGCAACGCGCTCGCTGCAAAACTACATCGCAATAGTAGCAGTAGTTACGGCTTGCGACATGCGGCGATTTCCATAAAGCCTTTTTCGGTAACGACTTACGTAGTCGAGACCTGGGCTTCCATCGAACTGCGCGAGCATCGGCACACTTTCTGCGATCCATGCCTTTGCGAGTAACCAGCCAAACTCGTGCCTACGCGAGTTCAAAAGGCAATCCGGCAACATGTTAGGCGATATGTTGCTGTTCGTTGCCGCAAGCAATTGTTCTGCTGCCGTAGCATTGCGGTTATGAACTGTTCGTTAAAGCGGCCAACGCTGGCATTGCCTTTGTAGCTGGTTCTGGAAACGGACTTGATGCGAATGTGCGAGCACAATCGGTTGAAGTCCCAAGACTAAATGGTCACCGTGAGCAGCCCATTTGGCTGCGTTTGAACTCCAGCTGACAAGGCAACGGTCGAACGATGCACGCAATTGAGTTGGCAGAATTGGCAGTCGTTTTCGTGCGGAATATTCCTGTTCTTCTAACGACAGGCTGTGTACCGAGTCGGGCGGCAATGAACGCGTATTGGTTGGCCAGCCGATTTCGCCATGACGAGTGGAGTTGCAGGTTGGCCAGGCATCGCGTTGAAATCCAACGCCCCGGTGTGAACTTTCGCAATCAACAGTGGCACCAAATCTATCCTGTGCTGCAAGAGGTGCTGTTGACTGAACCGCTGACCCGCTGCGTCGCCTACTTCGCTTCGATCATGGCACATCACAAGTTGGACACAGAATTTGTAAACTTGGCACAAACATCGTTTGTTTCGCACCTAGAAGCCAGGAATCGGTGCCTGAATCTTATCGTTTTTGGTCAAGGCATACCCTCGGAAGATGTGGTACGCCTGAACCGGCTGCGCAAGTCGATGGAGTCGTTGACGGACGAACTGATCGCTTCGCTTGAGAATATCGAAGCCATGAAAACAATCTGCTTTGACATCGAACGAACAGAGGAAGCGCATCAGCAATTGTCAGGTGGAAAAATGACTCCAGTCGAATTGGCGATCCACACAGCGCTACTGCTATTGAGCATGAGACGCCTGCCGAATATTGACATTCGATCTGGCTGCCAGAGATTGAATCGCAATCTGTCTCACGCCATCCTGGACCTTATGCCACCCCAAATGTTCGACGACTTCGGAACACCCAAAACTCGCGAATTTGCGAAGTACTACACGAATTCACCGGAGTCAGACGGCATGAAGGTTGCCTCGGCTCATCCACTCTTCAACGGATTGATTACTACCAAGCCGCAGCGTTCGTTTTTGAAACACTCGGACTCGGAGCGGAGGTGGTAATCAAAGTCGCAGATTATGCCTTAGGCTAAATCTTACGGTTAACCACTAGTGCGCATTCCTGCGGCAATACCGTTTACCGTCAGCCTGGCGAGCACACGCAATTCGCTGGGTTCTTCAACCATCGTCGCGTTTGTATTAGTGGACGTTTGTTTGCTTTCTTCCGTAGATGCTCTTTCTAGCAAAACGACTTGGATGACGTTCAGAGGGTCGACGTACCGATTGCGCACGCGAATCGCCTCCTGCAACCAAGGAGTACTATCCAGCAAGTCTTGCTTTTCGGTGATGGACAGTACACCTGTCTTAGCGCGCGCGTATTCCTTTAACAAATCGTCGCGAATTGCAGAGAACTCCGGACCGGCTGCTGCTAGTTGAAAATAGTGTTTGGCAATTTCAATATCCGTTTTCGCCAAGGCTAGTTCGGCGTTGTCTATCGTGGCGCGCAAGAAAGGCCAGTTGGCATACATTTCACGTAGTAACTTTAGTTGGGATTGGTCTTGCAACGCTTGCTCTAAAGCTTGCCCTAGACCATACCAAGCGGGAATCAAGCAGCGACATTGTGTCCACGAGAATACCCACGGGATAGCGCGCAAGTCGCTCAAAGTACTGCCACCGCGTCGCCGGGATGGACGCGATCCGATGGGCAATTGCTCAACTTCCGAAATCGGTGTGGCGGAGCGGAAGAACTGTACAAAGCCTTGGCGTTCGACCAGATGCCTATATGCTTGCCCTGCATCATACGATAGGCGCTCCATGACCCGGTACCATTCCGCGGGTTCTGAACTACGAGCTTGACCAGCAGCCAGCAGAGAGGACCAAAGAACTTGTTCCAAGTGGCGATGGGCAATCATCGCATCGTCATACCTTTCCGCCAAAACCTCTCCCTGCTCAGTTAGCCGCATCGCACCGTGAAATGTACCTTTGGGCAGCGAGAGAATACTGCGTGCTGCTGGGCCACCACCGCGGCCCAAGGAACCACCGCGACCATGAAAGAAATGACAGCTAACGCCGTATTCACGTGAGAGCTCAGTCAAGTTACGCTGCGCTTCGTGCAAAGACCAGCAAGCTGACAGGTATCCGCCGTCCTTGGTGCTGTCCGAGTACCCCAGCATCACCATTTGTTCATCGCCTTGCGCGGCCAGTACCTCACGATAAGCCGGACAACGCAATAGTTGTTGCAGAATCTCGGCTGCTCGTTGCAAGTCATCAATCGTTTCGAATAGCGGCATCATTCGCATGCTCGCCCAGTCGCCGCTCGTTGGAGCACAATTCTGTGGTCGTGTTTGCCGCCAAAACCAAAGCACCGTCAGCAAGTCGGCCGCATGGTGAGTCATACTGACTACATGACCTCCGATCGAGGACGGCCCGAAGACTGCTAGGGTTTTATGCAAAAGCTCAAATAAACTTAACGTTTCTTGTGCGCTGGCTGACAACTGTGTCCGATCAATCTCGAGCGATTTGTCCAGCGTCGCTTCCAGCATCAAGAATCTCTCGCCGTCATCGAGCTGCTCGGGAGTTCCGCAAATGCCAGTAAGACGCCATATCTCATCCAACGCTGCGCGATACTGCCGAGAGTCCTGCCGCACATCAAGTTTGGCCAAGTGGAATCCAAAGACGTCAATCTGATCCAGCCAACTCTGTAGTTCTGAGACAATCAAGCGGCCTCCAGGGGCGTGCTGAACGACTTCCTTCAAAAGTACCACGTTGAGGCGAAATTCAGCGAAAGTGCAATAGGCTGCATCAACACGCGGATGGTCTAACGCAATTTGCAGGGATTGTTGTAAACGCCACTGGATAATCGACAACCACTTACGACAAAGCTCGTTTGCCGGTATCTCTGCCACAGTGGCTGCCAAAGCTGGCCACCGCGTCAACGATTCAGCAACTGCTTCGCCAAGCCTCTGTGCATGCGGCAGCTGGCGTTCCGAAAGGCTCAAGCTCTGCCGCAACTGCTGACAGGTCTGCAAATGAAAGTCGAGCGCAGCTTCGCGCAGCCAGCTTAAAGTCGTGCGCGTGATCTCAGCGGTCACGCCCGGATGTCCATCGCGATCCCCACCAATCCAACTGCCGAAACTCAGCGGAGGTGCCGAGAACTCGAAGGGGCGACCGAGCGCAGCACTCATCGCTGTCCGCAATTCCGACATCAGTTGAGGCACTTCGTCCCACAGCACCGGCTTAAAGGACAAACCGCGGGCGACCTCTTGCATCACCGTTGGCCGCGATTGCCTCACAAAGTCGGTCAACCAAAGTTTCGCCATTTCGGCTTGCAGTTTTCCATCCATCTGCCGAGTTAGCTCTGGAAACTCGATCGCGTCCAGCTCGCTCATCAGTTCGCGCAAGCGACGCAGCTTGCTGCGCACCGAGCGACGTTTGGCTTCTGTCGGGTGCGCCGTGAAAACGAGTTCAATTTGTAGTCTGTCCACTAGACTCGCCAAAGCTTCGCCCGAGATACCGTGTTCCCCGAGTTGACCGATTGCCCGCGAGACCGACTCCTGCAATCCAGATCCGGCAGATTTGGCACGTCGTGCATTCAACGTTCGGACGCGTTGTCGATCTTCACACAGGTTGAGGAGATCCAAGAATAACGTGAATGCGCGAATGACTATGCGTAGCTGGAGTTGATCAAGCTGCCGTATTTTGTCGCAAAGAGCTTGCTCAGACTGCGGATCACCACAACGGCGCTGCCAGGCAAGCTTGCGCACGTCTTCCACTAAGGCTAGCGCTGATTCTCCGGCAATCTCGCGAATGGTGTTGCCAAGCAGATCGCCTAAGAATTTAACTTCCCCACGCAAAGTCTGGAACGAGTCCGTGCGGGTTGGAACTTCACTTGTAGTGGCCATGCTAATCGCTTCTCCGGTTTATTAAAACCATGGTTTCCACACAGCGGCAAACGCTGAATTATCTGCGTCGCATTTGCTACGCAGGCATCTGTTCGGCTTCGTTTTGCGCCATGCGAAAACGATCAGGCAGCCCTGCTGGGCCATTTCATTTTTTCTCGTCACACCAGGGAAGTCGTCTATTTCACTGCACCTTCGCCGCTTCGCTGCGCTCGGTTGTATCGCGCCATAGACAAATGACAAGGCCTAAGACAAGCCGCTGACTCTCCCGTGAATCAGCGGCTTCTCGTTGTTCACTGGCTATCTATACGCTGTCCAGGTCAAGTCTGTCTGCAGTCTATACTGTCGCCCGTCATCAATGGCAACTAAGTGCATCCATTGGTTCTTGAAAATATGTTGCAGCAGGTGATGCTTTTCAATTGCCTGTTCAATCCTTGTCCGGGGCGCAGCAATAATCGCCAGTAGCCTGAGTGGCTGATGTGTGCGGCTAACTCCGTTGTGCAAAGATTCCAACGGCAGACCGATACACAGGTCACCGCCATTGCCCGCGACGATGCCAAATTGTCCCGCCACATTGTGAATCGTCTTGCTACCGCTGCTAAAGTGCTGTGGATCGACCGACGAAGCGAAGTACTGCATGTTGATCCAGTGCGCGACGACCATCGGCGCCGTCATGATCAATTCCAATACCGAGCCATCCGGATCCTGCTGGCAATCGTAACTGTGCAAGAAAGCTCGTCCCGCCAGATTGGCAGCTTGCGTCACTTGCCGAGGTGCCACGATGAATGCTGCATTTCCCGCTAGTCCCCACTCGGGTCGCACTTCGGACCAATCTACACTTCGTGAGGATAATCCGTGCGGAGTAGCGTCTGCGAAAGTCAGAGCTCGCTCGCAGCGATTTCGGTAGCTCGCTTCGCCTGCGATATCTCGCAAATTGACAAGGTCTTGTTGATGGCCCTCTGGCACCGCGGCCACATCAAAAAACTCGACAGCATCGGTTGTTGTGTTGTGCACAGCGGCCAGGAAATGGGTATCCTCGGGTATTTCGATACCTCGCTGCTGCAATTCCATTCTCACTGCAGGTTGATTGAGCAGCATTGCGGCAAATCGCGCGTTGGCTTCGCCGCTGTGGCCTCCACAAGCACCGCAGTCCAAGCTGGCAGCTAATGGATTATTGGACGTCTTACTGGCATGGCCACAGAAGACAACCAACCGAGCAAAGCTACCTGTCAGCCCCAAGTTTTTTAGTATCGATTCAGCCATTTTTGTTTGTTCGCTCAATCCGAATCCTTGCTCCTCCAGCCCAGCCAATGTCGGGCCAAGTTGAGCGTACTGAGAATCCGTTGCCCCGTCTAAGTGCGGTTGGCAGCCAGCATGGAAGCCAAGGCTTTGTCGAGCCAGTTTCCAACCGTACAGCCAGCCCATCGATTCTACGAATGCGAAGCAGCTGAAGGCAGTACTCTGAAACTGTTTCCATAATTTACGAGACAATCGGGTCGCTTGCTTCAGCGCGCCAACTTCACTCTCTATGGCGGCAGACTTTTCGCCTGGCAGTCCTTCTTGTACTTTGAATTTCGGGGTCAGCAACACCGGCAATTGGTTGGAACACGTTTTTGCACCTAACCGCCGATAGGCCATGGGCACACCGAAGAAGCCAGCGAAGCCAAACGTCTCCACTGCTCCACTTACCGATTCAAAGTGTCGGCGGATCCGCTCCGATCGCACGTCGATGCAAAAGATCAACTGCGCCAACTTGCGTTCGTTTAGATATTGGGAGCCGACCGCACCGATTGGCTTACCCAATTCTGACAGTACTTCATTGCAAAAAGCCACTTCGCTAGCTCGCAACAAGATGTGTCGCTCAACGACTTTAGGATCCTGTACCGGAATGTACTCTTGGTCGTTCAGCTCGGACAATCGTGCCTCGAACGCGTCCCACACAATTGGAATTTTCAAAGCGCGACACAATCCCAGATCGAAAGCCATTCGTACAGCTAATAGCTCCGCAAAGTCATCTTGCGGGTTGTCTTGACGCATGTTGGCTTCAGTCTTGTATCGAGTCCAGGCAAACCAGCCGGGTAACGCCAGAATCTGGCTTAGCAAGAACTCCTTCCACAGCCGCTGGGGAACCGCAAGTTCTTTCAGGCAATACGAAATTGCAGCATGAGGTTCGGTGGGTAAGCTGGACACGAATTTACAGAATTCGTTCAGCCCCAGAATATCAAGATTACGGTCAATGCTGGCCATCGCCTTCCAAGCGGCAAACAGCGGTAGCGACTGAAAAGGATTAACGCAGGTCGCTTGGCCTTCATCGTAGTAGCTTGTGCAGAACCGACCGACTTCGTGGTGAATCGTTTCCGTCCACTCGGTTCCAAGCAATTCGTCTACTAATGTGGACGCTGGACAGATATGGCTTCGAACGTCGAGATCGTTGTCGGAGTCCTCCACGTCGCTGCCCGGCTGCTTGTGAACTGCGGTCAGCTTGAGCGCAAGTTCTCGCACGAATTGTGTCGCATCAACCGCAGGAGCAAGCAATTCCTCGACAGCAACTTGGATGTGTTGTGTTGTGAATTTGCCAGCCTGAAATTGGCTCGAAAAGTCTTCTAACTTGGGCAGCAGTTCGCAGTCCGAAACGGCGCGCAGAACTGCGTGTGCATTGTCGAATTTATGGTCAAGCCATCCCAAATAAGGATGAACGGCAACGTAGTCAGCAAGTGGCCACACGGGTGCAGTCATTTGCTGTAGATCCGCCACCATTGATTCAATCCAGCCAATCGATTTCTTCCAACTGCGGGAGGAGCCCAGAGAGACAACGGCTTGCATATTCGGATGCGATTTCTGAGTTGAAGTCGCGAGCGACATAGATGATTCCCTTGATTGTTTTTGTTTCTGCAATAAATGGTCAAAGAGTAGTTCTTTCACTAACTCAACGTGTTGCTTGCCAACGTCGCCAGTACGCTTCTAAATAGAATCCGTTGAGCACGTGAATGTACAGTGACTTGGTCCGTGGGCTTGTTGGGCTCAGTGCTTGGACAGCGTGCCAAGCAAGCAGAAGTGAAAACCCAGTGAGTACTATGAATACTGATACGAAGTTTGGTGCGGGCGTTTGTTCTCCGCCTGGCAACATTTTCTGAATTGCAATCAGGCTGATCGAGTAAGCGATAGCCAGCACACCGACAGCCAACAAAGACCGTGTGACAACTCTAAGGCAACCTGTGCTGAACGAGGAACCCGCGTAATAAGAAATGGCCGCTCCCCACATCAGCAGTAGAGGCAACGCCCCGGCTTTGCTGCTAGCAAGGGAAATAAGTAGAGTTACACTGCCAATCGTTAGGATTGACGCCAATACCAACTGTGCAACTATGATGCTACCTTGGAAGGCAGGTTGCTTTTCCGGTACCACAGCAGTCACTTCAGTCGCTTGCCGGTCATTGATTACGCTACCGCTCGACAAGAAGGCATGGGCTTTGTAAAGCGCGTGTGCGATCAGATGCAGCATCGCCGCTGAAAAGGCACCCAGTCCGCACTGCAGCAACATGAAGCCCATCTGGGCCACGGTTGAGTAGGCCAATTGATGCTTGATTGTTGGCTGAGTCGTCATTACGATCGCGCCGTAGACGGCCGTGAGAGTTCCGATGGCAGTCAGCAAGATCAATGGCGATGAGTCCCACACGAACCAATGTCCCGCTCGAATCATGAGGAAGCCACCCGCATTGACAACTCCAGCGTGCATCAGTGCTGAAACGGGGGTTGGCGTGTCCAACGTTTGGGGAAGCCAAGCGTGAAAAGGAAATTGCGCTGTCTTCAGCACCACTGCCAAGACCAACAGCCAGCTGCATACCGAAAGAACTGCACCTGTACTTCCGTATGCGGAAGCGGCAACACCAGCTAAATCAGCAAAGCTAGTCGTGCCAAACTCTCTCAAAAGCAAAAACGCGGCTGCGGCCAACATCATTTCGCCGGTCCGACTGATGCCAAACTTTAGCCAGGCCGCTCGCTTCGCCCCAGCACGCTGGCTGCAATGCAATAACATGGGATGGAGAGCCAAGCTGACCGCGAACCAAGCGATGCCAAACATCAGCAGCGATGAAGACCAGACGAGAACGCTCACGCAGGCAAGAGTTAGCGAAAACTGTCTTAGGAACCGCCCTTGGTTGGGATCACCGTCCAAGTAACGTATCGAGTAGCGGCAGATCACCCAACCGACGAAGCTGATCAAGGAGAACATCAGCACGCTCGCTCCGTTGAAGAGCAGCGCAAAGTCCTCTGCAAAGAATCTCGACCAGCCGCTGGGCAGCAGCCGGACTGATACAGACTCCCTGATAAACACAAGCCAGCCAACGGCCGCTAGTGCTGCAACTAGAACTTGGGCTACCGTCGCGGCCTGTACCCCACGACGTATCAGTCGGACATGTCCATTTGCCCACGCCGAATTTAGGAACCCCAGGGCAAACATGCCGATTGTGGGAATTAAGGCGAAAAATCCCAACGAGTTTTGCATGATTTTTCTCTTTTAAGAACTTGAATCATCGCCCGGCGGTCCACGCGGAGCCGAAGGCATCAAGCCAATTTCACACGAATCCTAAAGCACGACTCTCGAGTCGTAAATAGCATTTCGTCAATTCTTGTTCGCCCATCTACAAAATCAAGGTTTTTCTCGAAAAACCGACACTTCTCGCTAATCGCCACCACGGTTTCATCGCAACTCACCCTCCC
>JAGQPR010000100.1 GCA_020426625.1 Planctomycetales bacterium | reverse complement strand
CCAAAGTTGCTGACTACGTCCAGCCAGCTTCTGCTAGTCAATCCTACTCGGTGCAAGATATCAGGTGCGTCCTCAGGCGTGGAACCACGCTTGTCAGGCAGCAGCTGCCGAGCCGTCCAGAGGATCTTTGGAGCAAGACTCCAATCGTCTGCAACCACCGTAAGTGAAGCGGCGGAACTCGGTGCGGTTGCGGGAGTTAAGTGGCGTCGACTCCGGTGCACTTCGTGGCAATGTAGCCCCGCGCGCGAAGTGCGGTTTTGAGCGGTAAAGGCGAATTGTCGATGAGGGCTACCATGCGTCTCATTGTACTGGATGCACGTACGACATGCGAATAGAAGGCTTCTTCTTTAGCCAGCCAAATAGCTGCCGATTCCCTGGCGCAGGACGAACGCGACGTTGGAACCCGGGGTGATTCAGCGGCTAAGAGAACAGCAGCTAAAAAAGAAGCTTTAAGAAGAGAATCTAGTGAAAGAAGGCAGCGGTCCAGTCTGCCCTCATGATTGGTTAGAGGCTGCCTTCGTCAAGGTGGAGGGAACGGACTGCCCAGCAACAGCGCAAGAAATAGAATCGCACAGAATGCAGTCCCACCCAAAACGACTCCAAAAAAGAAAACGCCCAAAAAAGCCGACGGCAATGCAAGAATGCCCTGTTGAAGAATCGCTTGGATCATGTCTTTCAACGTGATTCGGTAAAGTATAAATAAGGCCGACACATCGAGCGCTAGAGTAACGCTAACTATCCCATAAGGATTCTCAATTCCCATGTAATAGGAAACTACCCCGAGCAAACCTGCTAAATGAAATCCCAAAAAAGCGGCTACAGAGAATATTGGAATCCTCCAAAGTTTTCTCGGAGAAGTTGTTGGCGTGACCATACGTGCTCCCCACAACCATCAAACAATCAAACTATGGGCATGTGACAAATTTAATAATCGGCCACCAACTCCAAAATACTCGCCTCCAAATAACTGTGTTCACACATGGTTGCATATTTATATTTTGGCACGCACATATCCCCAAAACGTTTCTTGGAACGCATCTTCCGATGGCGACCGTCGGACGTAGAGCCCCAACGGGGGCGCCGGCGGGCGGAGCCGGAAATTTGTTGCACACACAAAAAATACTATTTCCGCTGGGATCAAGCCCGTCTGCTGGCCTGGACCGCGCGTATGCGTACAGATTCTCTCCATCCACATACCCAATCGGATCCTTGGAGCAAGATTGTCTGGGCGTCAGCGTACGAGTAATGGCAACCATCGTAGATGCATTCTTTACGACGGACGATCGCGGAGACGCTGCTGTAAATCAGCAAGCTGCATTGTAAGTGCGTCCAGCCCCGTACTCTGCAACTCTGCATCCGTAGTGAGCGTATCTCCCAACAATTCCTCAAGAAGCTGAATCTGGCCGGCTACCACTAATTTGATTTCCTCGCGCCCTTCCTTGCGTCCTTCCTCACGCCCTTGGATAAGCAAGCGGTCGGCGAGTGAGCCGGGCTCGTACTGAACTGGAAGAACACTCGCTAGTGTTTGCTTGTAATGCTCAGCATCTATGTCACGATTCACAGACATCAAATAAACTCCTACGGCTTCAATCCACGCAGGTAGACTGCTGCTGAGTAGGGCACCTGCCAGTGAGGTCAGGATGTCGACCAGTTTTTCGACTAACTGCCGACTACGACTATATTTTAGCAGTCGCAACGTACTCTGCAAAACCACATCGCCTGTGATCTCGGAGTCTGAAAGTCGGCTGAGGTCCAACAGTCGAAATACAAATTCCGGCTGATATTCCGACAATCCATCTGGATAACGAATCAAATCGCTCAAGCATTGAGCAGCCGACCAACCACTCTCTCCATGATAGACGACCAGCGGTACGATGGGGCACAGTGACAAGCCCTCACGCAACCGCTGCTCCTAAATTCGCACCATGTAGCTGAGCAATTGAAAGGCCGTCAACGGTGCCGCTTGGCTCTGGTGTTCGAACAAAAAATACACCAACGCTTCGTCACGCTGCTCTCGATCGTTCGCCAACCCCACAGAAAAGGTGAGATCAGAGAATTTCTCGCGAAGGTCAGCGTCAATAAAACTGCCAGGCTGCAGTTGCAACGAGTCCAGGTCTAGTTCCGCAAGCGCACGCGGTGAGAATTGAGTCCAATAAGGCTCCGCGCATTGGGAGTCTGCGAGATCGCGAAATGAAAGAAGTTGTTATGTGGGGTTGGTAGCGCTGGTTCCATGTCTCAAAGCAAACCAAACTTTAGCGGAATGGGACTCTCCGACAAACGTGCACCATTTCACACTCCTCGAATCGTCTCGCCTATTCGTTTGCGAGTCGAGCAGGCTCAAACGCATCGGCGCGACTTCAACACATAAGACGGAGAAATTGAAAATTGCTTACACAAAATCCCCTAATTCCTATTTAAAAATTCACCAGCCCGACAGCTGTCTCCACAATTCTGAGCGATTTCAAAGTAGCCGTCATTCCCGCGCAGGCGGGAACCCGTCTTGCGCGATGTTTCGTTGGTCGTCCCCTTTCTTCTCTCCCAGGATTGCCAAGCGGTACGACAGTTGTCGTACGCGTATTTCAGTGGATAGTCGCAACAATTTCACTTCGCCCATGGCGTCCTGGCATTGGGTTCAGTATGTTACCCCAATCAAGTAGAATTCAAATGGCGTCCATTGGCTTCCGAATCACGCTCACACCAATTCAGTAATGGGTGTCTCGAATTCATGTGCTGTCCAGCCACAGCGACAATCGTTTCCGATAACGAATTCGACTCCTCGACCAAATGTACGAGCGTCTCCTAATTCATTCCCAACGGAAAACCAGATTATGCCAATACAAACCACAGCCAATGATGTTGTTTTCTGTGGACACGGAACGTATATGGGTGGAGGCCAAACTTTCAATCTTCCAAACGGAGTCGAGCTTTGGATCACGCAGCCGGTTGGCTCTGCGATGACCGACGGGCCTGTAACAGCGCTTGTCGCTCAGCGGCCGATCGATCGACTGATAGTTCGACAACCCGGAAGAGGAGGCGCCGTCGATGACTTAGCCGCTCTTCAGTTGCCCACAATCTATAGAGGGCCGAACCCGGCACCGAACCTTGTACTTCATGACCTGGGCGATCTGCGAAACATGATTACTGCAGCACTGCCCCTAGGCCCGCACCATGTGATCACCGTAGCCCGAGATACGACACTGCAAGATCTCCTCGCTAGGGACGATGTTAGACCATTGATCGCTTTGCACGCTGCGATGCATACACACTTGCGTGTTTTCTGGGCAGCATGTTCGGCCGCAAGCGATGATCCGAATGATCCACCTAGTATTTATCACAATGCAAAAGCGGTATTCTTCGCTCTCTCCAACCATGCTACTCAGACTAGGACGGACGCAGCGATCAATGCCGCGCAGGCCGCTCACGCGCACGCTACGGCGAATCCAGAAGATACGGCAGGAACGGTGGCGGCCGCAGTCGCCCATGATCCTGCGGCGGCAAATATCCTGCAAGCTATCTGAGTGGAAAAAAGGGGACGCAGCTCATTTTGCCTTTGGCCGTCCACGTGAACGGTGTGTGTGTTCGAGTTTGACTCAATCGTTGCGGCATGCGCACGCAACCGGGATCGCAACGGTGATAATCCTGAGCGTTGACCGAACTGACTCGAACTTTGTGAGAGCAGTGAACTGTCAGTGAACCATTCACTGCCAGCATTCCGTCGCTAACAGCTTCAGTGGCAATCACAGAAATTGGACTATTGGTAGCGAAAGCTGCATCCGACCATCCGGATGATAGGATGCAGCTTTCGTCAACCGCTTCTTCAACCAGTACTGGACACGAACTCTACTCAAATTCTCAGGTAAGACGGACGCAACGAAAAAAAGCTTACACAACATCCCCACTCTGTACTGAGAACCGCATTCGCCAGACCGCTGAGAACCGCACTCGCCAGACTGCTGAGTCCGCATTTCCTCTCTTCCGCAATTCCCCACTAGACATCGCGACAGACGGTTGTTGATTCGAAAAGTTGGCCGAACAAAAAAGGCTCGATCAATTCTTACAACCAAGTGCGTAATCTGGGTAACACCTGTCAGATCAAATACTGGCTACTACACATGAGTTAGGCCATTTTTTCGAACAGGATTTTCCAACCAAAGGTGCTTGTCTGGCTCAGCAAACTCAGATTCAATGCGAACAGGTTCATCGCCGTCATAGACTGCTCGGTATACACCTTTCATCCGCCAGTTGATCGAGTCGGCGGTGATGTTCGCCAGCGCTAATCTTTCTTCCAGTTAAAAATAAATAGGTTCCCTTTCGCCCGATAAAAATCGACTCGCTTGCGTTCGTAGTATGTGTGCACTCCGAAGGCTTTTGCCTTGCCGAATTCAAGCTCAATTAAGTCCTGCGCCTCAACTTTGATTCGAACCGAACCGGTATTCTCACCTTCCGCTTCGAGCTCCTTTATTAGAATTCCGTTGACGTAGACCTTGATTCCTTTCCACCAGGTGACGGGAGCCTCCAGCTTCAACTTTAACGCTACGAAGTCCGCGTTATCTGTTCCCATCAAATCGCTGGTCACTTCGATCTCATCCCAACTATCTGCCAGCTTCGCGTCGCCCAAGGATTTCGCTAAGCCCGCCCCCCCTACGCCCCGCAGTTCACCGTAAAAATCTCGGAAGTTGGCATTGTTAGCGTGAAGAAGTGCGTTGGCCAACAAGGCATAGTTGACTCCGCTATGCGCATTTTCATGGGTATTGTCCATAAACGATTTCGGGCGCAGATATCGACTCCCCAGGCCATAGTATTCAGAAGCGATGGTGGCTGACAGGATGTCCGTCCAGACGGTCTTGAGACTGTCTTCTTCGATTTCTAGGTCGTACGCCTTCATCAGGGGGGCGGAGTTCGTGATGTAATCGAAGAACTTTTTTCGGAACGAGCTGCCAGCAAATCGCGGAGTGCCAAAGAGCACAAGCCGGTGCTTGAGGTCCTTGTGCAGATAGCTATTTTTCAGCAGCAAGTAGGTAAAGTATCCGGCGACAGCTCCACCTTGGCTGTGTCCCGTAATGATCAGCCTTTTGTTTTGCCCACCCTGTCGACTCATTTCCTCGGTCAGCCACCCGTAGTTGTCAAACGCGACCGATGCCCAACCCGCATGAGTCAACTGGTAATCGTACGCAGGATTGATCACTGGCAAGGCTAAATTCGCATTGAAGTTGCTGCCAGTGTCGCCGTCAAATGGGCTGTTTCCAACCGTCCCGTAAATGCTGACATACATTGTGTTGGCATCAGACATGACGGCGATGTTGACATTGTTGATCCCCTTGCTTCGGTAAGTCGTCAAGCGATAGCTGGATTCCTTGCCAAACTCGAAGAGATCCTCGACCGACATGAAGATGTCTGACGGTTCATAATGATTTGTGCGCGGCCAGAATCCGTTTTCACGTGCCAATTCCGCTTGAATTTCGAGGGCCGCGTCGACTCCTTCGTACTTCGTTGTCTCACCCAGGGTGGGCGTTGCGCTACTATTCACTTCCGCGCTAATAAAATCCATAGCCACTGCGGCTCGATAGATATCGAAAAACTCTTTGTCCTTGTTGTCTATCTGGAAGCTCTTATCTCGCGAAAACGTCTCGATACCTCGCAAGGTCAGAATGTCGTTGGCGGAATTTATTGTGCCGTTGCCTCTTATTTCCGGATTTGCTGCGGTTGAATATGAGATCGACAAGCCCTCAACGGTACCATTGGCGGGTAAGTCAGATATACCGCCGTTTGTCCCGCGAAGAAACACATCGCCACCGCTCTGACGAATCTGCATCAGACGGCCATCGTAGCGCTTCCACCTTCCGTAAAAGAGACCGTTCTGCTGCGAAAACGTAAAGTCGTAATCTCCCGAGTCTCCTGCGCGACTGGGCGGGAGGCGTGTACTGACGACGATCCATTGCGGGCCCGAAACAGAAGGACGGAACTCTGCGGAGTTTGTTACATCGTCCTTTAAGACCGCCACGGAGTTGGAGCTGCTTTCAGCGCTAAACCATTGAGTGGGCCCAGGTAGAGATTGTGCGTTGCCAATGCGGGGCTGAAAGCCAGGCGCTTTGACTTCAAACCGGTACGTTCTCGCCGCGTCCAACGTAACGTAGTACCAATCTTCGTTTCTCCCCTGGTGTCCACTGGTCGGAGGTGATGTCGTGTTCAGCATCAAACGCAATGCTTCTGGAGTGGTTTCCTCGGTCCACGTGCCGCTGTTGAAGCGAAAGGCGTGAAATCCATTCCTCAACCGCTGTTTTGTCGTAAGTAAATTCTTAAGCGTGAGTTGTCGTACCGGCTTTTCGATGTCCGTCAGAGCAACTTTCGCGATGACGATATCGTCTAGCAGCACCTCCATTCGGTAGAGGTCCAGCCGAAGCTTCTTGCCGGAACTGTTCTCTCTTAAATACACAGACCAGTCGTCACGTGCATAGGCGGTATAGGCACCGAACAATTGGTCAACCTGTTGAAGGTTGACTGAGCGCCTCTCCCAGTTATTGCCGCTGACTAGGTAATAGTATTCATAGAAGTCATTGGTAATCCCATTGGGAGTGACCCTTACATATCGCACGTTCCTCCCGGTGACAGGTTCAGGAGCGATCTTAAACTTCTCCAAAATGGAATGATGCTCCGAATCTGTTTCTCCGAAGACTATGGCGTTCTTTCTCAAGTCAATGACCAGTGTGTTGGAAGCAACGCGTCCGCGATCACCGCGTGCCCGAGGGTTCTTGTTACCTCCCGCAGGGAACTCGTTATTGAGTCCCCCCAAGCCTCTCGAGGGAGTCAGTGTTACAGAGTTAGCGTCCCTGGCCGATTCAACGTAGTGCAAAGTCTGCTTGCGGATCCCTTTTACATTGACGTCTTCGCGGACGCTGTACTGCCAGTAACCCGGGATGAACTGCCGCAGTTCCGCGCGCAACTGCGCTGGCTGGCCTTGTGTGGCCGGAATTCCAATTCTCACGCGTTTGAGATTGAAACCATTAATGTCCTCAACCACGACGGTGGCGCTCTTTCCTTTCGCTTTGAACGTGTCATCGAGGAACTGGAAGCCGTCGATTTTTCGCGATGGCTGTACGCGTGTAAGGCGGAAATGCTGACCTGGATAAGGGCAATCGCCGGCGGTCAGAAGCCTATCCTGCTGATTGTCCACTCGCAGTGACCATTGGATGCCCGCCCTATTTGTCCAGCGCAGATTCCCCGAACGATCTTTGCTGATCGTTCCAGAGTGCCACTCGTTCTCGACAGGCGTACGCTCATACTCGCCCAGCAACGCGTCGACGTCTATCTGGGCCTCAGCACGCTGCGCGGTTAGGTAACCTAGAGCAACGAGAACTAGGAGCCACCGGATCGCGAGGGCATTTCGCTTTAGCAGCTGGCTCGCGCTGGTAAGCTGACGTGGCATGTAGGACAACAACATTGATCCCTCTGATTTCATTAAGTGAGAAACATGTTTCGCGGCATCAAACAACTTCGAGTACTAGCGAATCTTTTCGCTGGAAGCGGAGTTACTCCCCCGTTTGATCACGAGCAATTGCAGGGTTCCGTCTGATTCTTGAGCTCGGAGTTGAATGAATCGACAAGGTTGATCGCCTGGCAAGTGGGCCAAGCGTGCATAGAGTCCAGGCGTATGGGTCTTATCCCGATTTTCGTAGCGAGCTATGAACCCCCTAAAATTGCCTTGACCAGCCAGCATCGATTCAAGGCGGACGCCGCCCAGTTCCTCGACCTCGGAATCGGTCATCCCTCGCAAACGCGATTCATCGATATCCATCCATTCTGCTTGATATCCCTCCCTCGCAATCAACAACTGAGTTTCACTCAATTCCAATTCGCGACTGCGTTGTTGGCGAGCGTCGACCATCAAGGTCACACAGCGAATGCCGTCCGTCTCGCCAAGCGCGTTTGGAACCTCGCTTTGCCCCAGCCGGAGTTTTCCCCTTGCGACGGCTGTTTCCTGTCGCGAATCTGCGCTCGCTCCAACCGCACTCGAGCCAAAGGGGATAGCTCGCTCCATGGCTCGTGGGCTCTCAAGCGAAACCCATTGATAGGTGGAAGGTTGGGACGGAGACTCGATCTGCGCATCGATGCGTCCTCCCATTAACACCACAACTGCTAGTACGAAAAAATACATAATGGATCGCATACAATTTCTCCGGTAGGTAATAGGTGAATCAAGGCGGAGCTTACTAATGGGAGCGGACTACCTTGGACCGCGCAGCGATACGTAATACTCTGGCGTTGGGAGCTCGTACGACTTCTCGACCAGGCCGATCGATTTGAATCCTTCGTATGAGAAGATTGCTTTCAGGAACTCATACTTGGTGCCATAACCCTCTTGTTTGCTGTCTTTGAGAGCGTTCAGCAGTCCTAGGTACTTGTCGTTGGACCGAATGAGGGCCCGAGCTCGCAGGTCCGCGTACTCGTTGGGAAAGAAGATGCTTCCATAACTTTCCGCCATCGTAACGAGGAAAAGATCTTCCCCAGACGTAACTGCGGTGGTGGAGAACCAATGTTGATCCTCGTTGTTCCGTGGCCCTGATGAGGGTCTTTCGAACATTCGGGCCGTATGAAACTTGCTGTTTATGATCATCCGTTGTTGCCAACCTTGGGCGAACTTCCCAGCAGGCACTGGAAACTCTACGGCGACGCCTTTGGTCCACTCCTGTCCGACGGCCACTCCGGCAGTGAACTCGATCGATTGACCGATCGTTATTTCGGCGCCGACACCCAGCGGAGCCACCGCCAGCATCGCCGACGCGTTGTAACCAACACTCACTTCTGCCGAGAATTCGCGGCTGATCGTGATCGAACTTTCGCCAGCGAAGGTCGCCGTTTCAGTGCCGTTCAAGTTGTTTACATTGTTCACCATCATCCAATGGCCACCTGCCGAGGTGGAAACATTGGGCAGTAGCAGGGTTTGGTTCCTTAACTTCGTGAAGAGCTCATTCGACGCGTTAAAGACAAAGAATTTTCGAAAAGTAGCATCGTCCGGAATCGTCCAGCCATAGTTGTCGTGATGCCTGATTGTGGGGGTAAACGAAATGTCACCCGTATGTTTAATATCGTGCTTGGGATATCCTTCGGCATCCACCAACGGATGGTTGGCAAACCCGTTTGATTTTGGTCGGGACGGCGCGGGCTTTTCTTCCTTCACGGGAATTCTGCGATTGTCCTGAACGAAATCGATACTGTAGATGGGCTTAGCACTCTCTCCTTCACCGATGTACACTTGCATAAAGTAAAGATCCAGCCGGAGTCGCTGAGTCTTGCCATCCGTAAGGAAGACAGACCACGGATCGCGAGAAGTTTGAAAATAAATGGCCTTTCGCTCGCCCCCTTCGATTTGTTCCCATCCGGTGCCATTGTCGTTTCGAAAATACCCTTGGCTCCCGCCACCAATCCAGCGATACTTGACCAGGGCAACGTTTTGTCCATTTACCACGTCGGGAGGAGTGGAAGACGAAGTCAGGACATCGTGAAGAGTGTCGGACGATCCTTTGAACAGAATCTGTTTACGGTAAAGATCGATCTGGACGGCCGTGTTGATGTTGCTTCCTCGGCCGATCTTCGGGAAATTCTGATGAGATCCGCCTCGTCCTAGGCCTCCGTCGATCGGTTCGAGATAAACCGACCAAGGATCGCGAGATTGCTCCGCGTAGTGCAGAGTTATCGTCTGGTATCCCGTGAAGGGCGCTTCCTTGTACTGCCAGACTCCAGGCTCGATCATGCGGTAGTCGCCACGTTTCGTGTTCTCGCGACCTGCTTTGCCAAGCACACCTACTTCGACATACTTCACATTCGCGCCGGTTACCTCTTGAGCAGAGGCAATGAAAGGACACATTGAATCGGTAGCCGCAATTGTTAAGAACGCCCATGACCACGCGTTGAATGCCCTGCTCCACGTTCTCTTTGCGCAGTCGGCATAAGGATCGCTCATCTTCATTGGATGTCTCGTTTCAAATTATGAAGAAACTAGGGGGAACTTGATTGGCTCTTGTGAGCGGGCCCTGGACTACCTCGTGGATCCAAGAAACAAGGTTTCTTGAAAGGTTTTGCAACTAAGGCCAATTCGCTTGGCCCGCAACAATCCATTTCCCGCTGATACGTAGAACCGAAGAGCGTTACGCGAAAAACTCCAAGAATTTGCTAGCCGGCCTGCCGAGCCACAGGGCAAACATGTGGAAGGTTCCATCTACGCCTTAAAATGATTGATCCCAGGTGATGTTTGCTGGGAACGCGCCTCCAGGGAGACGCTTCGTAGTACCGATTGTTTGAGTTGTGATTCTGAGTTGGCTTGGGCAACAAGCAGCAATTTGGGGGGATGGTGAGAAACTCAGCTCCGAAAGTTGTTTCGGAGCGCTGATTGCGATAAATTCGGCGTTCGAACTTCGTTCTCGATTTAACAGGGCGTGCAAGCGTTGACGAAACCACAGAACAAACCCCATAGCTGGGGAACGTCCTCCACTCTGCTGGGAAGAGTCCTGGCTGATGAGGAAGGGGCTTGGCAGGCTCTGTGCGACATATACACGCCGCTGGTTTATGCTTGGGCTCGGCGTTTTCAGCTGCAGGAAGCGGACGCGGAAGACATTGCCCAAGAGGTATTCCGGCGTGTTGCTCAAGGCTTGCGGAAGTTCCAGTACAGCGGGCAGAACAAAACGTTCCGGGGCTGGCTTTGGACGATTACTCGCCATGTGGCTGCGGATTTTTTCTCAAAGCAAGGGGTGCAGGTTGCTGTAGCTGAGGGTGGCTCACATGCCCATCGTCGCATCCATGAAGCCCCTGACTGGATTAACGATGACGCCTCCGAACCGCCGCAATTGCCAGCAAGTGAAGAAGCCGCATTGATCCGCCGGAGCCTCGATCTGGTTAAAGCGGATTTTAGTGAGCAAACATGGACCGCTTTTTGGCAGTTCACAATCGAGGGTCAAAAAGCAGCAGATGTGGCTGCGGGAATGAGCATGTCCCAGGCTGCGGTGCGGCAAGCCAAATTCCGCGTCCTTGCACGTATAAGAGAAGTTCTTGGTTAGGTGGACAGACTGTGTTCGATCGTTGCAAGAACTATATGACGGCCTCTACCTGTTTGCTGAAGAAACTGGCTGATGGGAAATGCAGCCAGGACGCTGGGGATACGCAGTGTCAGGATTGTGCAGCCACTCTCGACGATTTGGAACTCGACCCAAAATTGGTTGCGATTGTCGCCAACGGCCAGCGAGCCGAATTCGAATCGGAGATCGGTTGCCAACGGGCGGTCCAATGGAATCGCGCGCATGGCAACGATAGAGCCAGTTCTTCCGCCGCATACGGCCGCATTGTGACGCGATGTCCTCATTGTGCCAGCGATACTATTGTTGACCGAAACGCGTCTTTATCGCGAATGACTTGTTCAAATTGCCGGCAGTCCTTTCAGCTTATCAACACGCTTGATGACTCTACAGTAGAGTCACAGCCGAGATGCATCGGGCATTTTGAATTGATCGAAGTGGTTGGTAGCGGTAGCTTTGGGCATGTTTGGCGAGCAATTGACCGGGAACTCGATCGCACAGTGGCGGTCAAAATCCCCCGCCGCGCGCAATTGACCGACAGCGAAGCGGACAGATTTCTGCACGAAGCGCGCGCTAGTGCTCAACTCAATCATCCTCATATTGTCAGTGTCCATGAAATTGGTCGCAACAATGGTCAAATCTATATTGTCAGCGATTTTGTCGAAGGGAGCACAATCGCCGACTACCTGGTTGATCGACAGTTTAGTGCGAGAGAGGCCGCTGCATTGTGCGCCACTATCGCTGGAGCTTTGCAACACGCACATGAACAAGGGGTCGTGCACCGCGACCTCAAACCCAGCAATATCGGGCTCGATCGACAACAACGACCGTACATTATGGATTTTGGCTTAGCCCTGCGTGGCTCGCCTGAAGCGACTATGACCACTGACGGCCATATTTTGGGTACGCCCGCGTACATGTCGCCGGAACAGGCCCGCGGTGAATCCAATCGAGCCGACAGTCGTAGTGATATTTATTCTTTGGGTGTCATACTTTTCGAGATGTTGACCGGTGAGCGTCCATTTCGCGGCAACGTGCGGATGCTCTTGGATCAAATTTCCCGCGAAGAGGCCCCCAATCCTCAGCGGTTAAACAGTACGATCCCGCGCGATATGGCGACTATTTGTTTAAAGTGTTTGGAGAAGTCACCTGATCGAAGGTACCAATCCGCCGAAATGCTGCGTCTGGAGTTGGGCCGGTTTTTAGATCACAGGCCGATCGAGGCCCGACCGATCACGCAGTTGGAACGGATCTGGCGATGGTGCAAACGCAATCCACAGCCAGCCGCACTGAGCGCGTTATTGACTGTATCCCTGGTTGTTGGAACCAGTGTTAGTACATGGAAGTGGTTTGAAGCCTCGAATAACGCCGAGCGCGCACGCCTGCAGAGTGTGCGGGCTGGCGAAATCGCGAGTAATATGCAACTCCAAACAGCCGAGTTGCTCTTCCAGCGCGGGCAGGAACTCTGTGAATCGGGTAATGCCACGGAAGGGCTTAGCTGGTTGGTTGAAAGTCTGCGGACCATAGCTGATCACGACGGTAGTCAAGCCCTGGAAGCGACGATTCGTAGCAACATCGCCGCCTGGCAACAATACACGCCGCAGTTATTGCATCGTCTGAGATTGCCCGAGAACGTAACTGTCGTGGCTTGCAGTCCGAACTCGGATATGTTGGTGACTGGCGGGCTGCAAGGTCGAGTTCGTCGCTTTGATTTAAACAGCGGAGAATTGCTAGGCGCTACAGAAGCGGAAGACGAGGATGAATCTATCTTCCAGGTAAACTCAATTACCTTCCATCCGCTTCGACCTAAATTCTTGGTAACACGAGGCAGCTTCAGCGGTGAAAATCTACGAGGCACCTTAACCGAGGTAGATTCGGTGACAGGGGAACAGATTCGTAGGCTGCATACAGCGCCCGGCATTGTGACTGAAGCCTGCTACAGCCACAACACGGACTGGATCGCTGTCGCAGGAACATCTGCAACCCGCGATGTCGCTTCGATATGGATCCTAGATGCTGATACCGGTGAGGTATTGGAAAGCCTTCTCTCGTTCGAAGGGGTGCCCCGCAATCTGAGATTCACTCCTGACGATTCCGCAGTGCTGCTGCGCGCCAATGGAAAATTAATTCGCTTCGACATGCACAGCAGGGAAACAACGGTACTATCTAGCTTGAACACAGCAGGCTTGGACTCGTTGGAACTGGACGAATTGGAAAGCTTCTCTTTTGCTTGGCATCCCGCGACAAGCCAGATTGCTGCCGTGATGAGCGATTCTACGACACGGCTCTTGGCGTTTCCTACGCTCGACGCGTTGGGTGATCGGCTGGATCGAGTTGGTGGCACTCGCAGTGTTGCGTTTCATCCCGACGGTGGAAGCTACCTCAATTGCAATTCGACGGGGCTGACTTCAATCGTCGACACATACAACAATCGAGTTGCCGATTCACAGCTACAAACCGGAGGCCACGCGATTTGGAGTCAGGATGGCAATAAGCTTATTGCCTTCAACAACCGGAATGTTCAGGTTTGGGACGCATCAAACTTTCTGCGACGATCCGTTGAACCAGCTCGCGTCGCCGCGAGTGCGGGCGGCTTTGCCGAAAATCGAGTTTGTTTCTCGCCCGATGCGAGCGTTGTACTGATTGGAGATACCCATGGAGTTGCCCGCTTGTTCAATACGCGAAACTCGCTCCCCCTAGGTGTTCCGCTTCAACATCCATTGTCAAACGTATTTGCCGCCGCGTTTAGTCCGGATGGCAAACGTGTCGCGACAGCATGCTTTTCTTGGGAGCAGATCACTTGTTACGTTCGCTTATGGGATGCTGCGACGGGAAGCCCGCAAACCCGTTGGTTACCACAGTCAAATTGGGTCCGGGCGATCGCATTTAGTCCTGATGGCGCAAGTTTGGCTATCGGCGACTATGCTGCTACTCTTACGTTATGGGACGTTGAATCATTGTTGACTGAGACTCCAAAACGCATACACAAAATTGAACAGCCAGACATTCCGTTGAGCGTGTGCTTTAGTCCAGACGGATCAAAAGTCATCGTCGGCACTGCTGATTCCCGAAGTGGCTCATCGACTGCCAATTTTTGGGACGTCGCTACCGGAAAACAGATCGGCGCACCGATCGAGCACAACGGCTGGGTTAGCAGTGTTGCCTTTGCGCCCGATGGTGGGCAAGCGCTCACTGTGTCGGCGGATGGATTTTTCCGCTTGTGCGATCCAAAGAATTCTCAGTTAATAGGGTCGCCGCATCAGTACTCACCTGCTTTGGGAGTCGCCATCTTCAGTCCAAATGGCCGATTTCTATTGACGGGAGGCAGCGACGGAACTGTCTCGCTTTTCCAAGCAGATAGTGGGCTGCCAACTGAGCGTCAACGCAACACTCTGACATGGCAAAACGATTCAATCTCTGCGTTGGCTTACAGTCCGGATGGCAGTTATTTTGTAGTCGGCCTGAAGAGTGGTCGATGTCAACTATGCGACGCCACTACTTTCTCGCGTATCGGTCCTCCGAGGATTTTGCGGTCGCCGATACTTGGCATCCGGTTCTCGACGAACGGAATGAGCTTTGCAGTTGCTGCCGATTCGAGTGTGCGAGAATGGCCAGTTGTCCCCGCCAAACCGGCGCTAGAAGACGTGCTCGCCCTGAGCCGGCGCATTGAGGCCGATACTGGCTATCAATTCAATCAAGACGCAAATTCCACAGTTCGCATGTCTGACGAAGATTGGGAACCAACCAGCCGTGTTCGCGAGGAAGATCGGGGAATAACGCAGAGTCAATATGCAACGCGACTCCACGAGCGTCTCAACGACGCGATGGAAGATGACAACAGTTTTGCAGCTCTTCGCTACTTAGACGAGGTCGAAAAGTTTCCAGCATCCAAAGCATTTGCTTGGGAGCCCTGGATGATTCTTGCACAACGTGCTCACCTTCAGGCGCTAGTCGGCCGGCTGCCCGAAGCAGAGCGAACGTATCAACAGTCCCATGAACTCGTTGCAGATTCGCCGCGTCACTTCCTCTCCGACTGGTACAGACATCAGATCGTCGATGCGATGAATGAGGAGAATTGGATTGTCTCCAATTGGTATTTGGACCGGCTAATCAAGATCAGAGGCGAGGAATGGACATTGTATCGTGATCTTGCTAAGACCCTGCAGCAGCTTGGACAAGGGGATGCGCGTGAGGCAGCGATTAAACGCGCACTCGAATTAGATCCAGAACCAGGTTTTGTCTTGCTAATCGCCGAGGAACGTGGGCGAGCTGGTGCGTGGCAGAGCAGCTACGACCTATACGAGCGCGGCAATCGAGACGGCTTTTTGTCGGTCGACGACCTGGATCGCCACGTTATTGCCGCATCCTTCGTGAATCGCTCACTCTCGAAATCCGTCATCACCAGGATGCTCGACTACAGCGAATCGGCAGCTCTTACGCTTGGCCTTGCGAGAGCAATCATTTACTGCGCAGGTTTGTCGCAAGTGGACTTAGAGGATAGTCCACGGCTGCTCGAACTATCACAGCAACTCTTGGATTATTTCCCAGAAGATCAGAGAATGAGGCGAGCTGAATCGTTGGACAGCCACAGTCTGTTGTTGTTACGGCTGGGGCGTTTCGATGAAGCCAAAGTGGCTGCTGAAGAAGCTCTCAAACTCCGTGGAGATGAAAATCAAGCGAACTTGATCGCCTTGGCCTTAGCAAACGCATATCGGGGAGACATCGACGCGGCAACTAGCTACGCATCCCAGATTCAGCGAGTCGAATACCGCGCTGAACTCGGCAACTACTGGGAGCAAAAAGCTCTTGACCTCCTGCTCAGCGAGCTTGACCAGTTGTTGCAACCTTGAAGCAGTTTGGTGCCTTCCGCTTGATATGCATCTAGCATCGCGGTATAGCCGATGTTGTGCGATCCGGCGATCAACCTTGCGTGTCTCAAGCGTGGCGACGGTCGTAACCGGCACGGACGCAATGAGAGACTCTTCGTCATCATCTCCCCGAAGCACCAAAGCGAAAAGACAAGTTCAGCGACTCAGTGTCCGTGCCATTCAGAATTGGGGGCACAGCGGACACAGGCCACTGGGGGCACAGCGGACACAGGCCACTGGGGGCACAGCGGACATGTGGGCACAGCGGACACAGCACTTGGAGGGGCAGATTCGGAATGCAAGAAAGTGGTGTGTCCGCATTTCTTTCCGGAGAGATCTTCGATACCGTTGGCGAGAAATTCGGCATTTCGCAATCGGCAATTTCTCAACAGTTGAAGGTGTTGAGAGAAAACGGATTCGCAAGCGTCGCCATCGACGGAAATAGACGGCTCTACACGCTGGACTCAACGGGCTTCGAGCAGATGGATGAATGGCTTGCCCCGTTTCGACGCTTCTGGGCACCGAAGTTCGAGGCTCTGGCAAGTGAGGTGGCGAGAGGAAAACGCTCGAAAAAGAATCCGTGAAGGTTGGACGGGTCGGACGATGCTGAGGTGGCTTAGCATCCAATATCTTGAAACTATGCTTCGGCTCGCATTTCGCGTGCACTGCCAATCGAGTCGAAAGTCTCCTGTCTGACGCGAATCTGGCCATCTGCGGTAGGTGTCGATTCTTTGACGACAACTCGGCAAGTTCATCGAATGGCTCGAGCTGACGGTGTGACATGGCGAAGGAAATTGAACCGCCTGCTCCGAGATAGCGTTGCATCGACCGCAGTTTTAAGTCACGTTAATTTGAGTACGTCTGCTTCACCGACCACAGATGGAGAAGGGCGATCGTCGCTGAACCACGACGTTCAGCACAGGCTTTTCAGTGTGTCATGGACTAGTGAAATCCCGTTGGAATGCCGAATCGAATTGAGCGGCACGCCAGACGTACGCAGTGTTATTCTCTTGATCTCGGACGCAAAAGCCACTTGCCGCAACATGTGAGTCTTTGCGGAATCGAAAATCTTTGGTACCCAAAGAAAAAAACTTCGTTGCTCTCGGTGGTTGGTCAGCGTGAAGGTCAGCGCAGGACATGTCGCCATTCATCTCAAATAGGATCAGCCAGCGATCGTTGAGAACAAAACTAGAACCACTCGGTTCCTGCAGTCCTTCGAGCATTCGTCCCTCGCCTGAAATCACTGACTCTCTTAGGTCCCAGTAGCGATATCCATCAGGAAAGCGACCCACGAGCCAATTCCCGCGTTTTCCCCAACGAAAAGTGTCGGACCCAAGCGCATCATATTGTTGCTGGTCTAACTCTTGTACCGTTACAGGAGTCGATACATTCTGATCGGTCGCAGCCACATATGTCCGCGACCTATTTACTTTACGCACGAATCCACTCTTTAATCGAACAAGCACGAATCCACTATCTCCAATAAAGTAAGCCATTGGAAGAATCGTATTCTCCCAACCCTCCAATGTTTGCAAGCGCTTTGGTAGTTCGTATTCAGACGTACCAAGTTGGACGCAATGGTTGTGCTCACTGTCGTCCAATCTACAGAACCACAACTGCCCCCCTTGCTCCGAAATTGCTCTGCTTCCGTCAATTGCGACAGGCCGTCCTTGGAGTTTCACTTTGCTGTGGGAAACTGGATTCGCAGGAAAGTCGGTGTAATACCAATCACCGTTTCGCGTTTCCCAGACCATAAAGGGCAGATTCTGCACGCCTTTTCGAAAAGGCGGTTCGGCAGTCCATTGTCCCAATTGCCAATGGTGTGACGGAATTGCGTCTGGGCCTAATTGAAACTCTTTCGGCGGTGAGTCTGGTTCATTTAGATCCCAACGCAAGAATCTTGTTGAGTCCATTACCAGCAATCCGTTATTCGCGGTAAATTCGTATTTTATGCCGATCCTTAACCTCACTTGAGCGGCGGCTCCGAGTTCGGTGGGGACTCGCTCACGGGGCAATCCTTCACGCAGTTCCCAAATGTGGATTGGGGCCTGCCTGCCAGGCGTCTTGTTGACGCACACGAGGTACTTGCCGGACGGGTCAATCCTGGGATCCGAGTATTGGGGCGGCCTGCTGACTGGGATCTGCAATTGCAGCGGCCAATTTTTGCCGTTTAGACTCCACACGTAGATCGCATCCAGCGGAGATTCCACGAACCACCTACCGCCCCGAACTGCGCCGTGATAGAAGCCGATATCCGTGATTTTGGGTTGATCGACGTCGTATACGCGTCGCATAGACCTTGGGCTCGTCGAACCACGGTTGGTCAAGAATCTACCTTGGTGATCTAGCTCTACCATCCCAGCTTGGTCAAGTTGCACAACTGCATGTGGCGCAATTTGGACGTTCGGAGCTTCACTTTTCGCCGTATTCGCTAATAGAAGCCACCAAATCAACAGTCCAAGCGACGAATTCAATAACACGGTTTGTGTTGCATTAAGATTCACAGTCGGCCTCTCTCGCAATACAACGGAACAAATCTAATCAGTGCGGTTGAACCCGGGCAATCTGAATGGATCACAGGCGCAACGGATCTGGCTCTCACCGTTCGAAGCTCACAATAAAGGTGCAAGCGAACTCTCGATTCAATTAAGCGTTCTACCAGATGCGACATCCACAATAAAGCAGGGGGCAGGGCAGTTCAGCGGGCGGTGTGCCAAGAACCTCACGCTGGGCACTATTCCTCGAAGGCGTGCTCTGTCCCGGAAATGTCTCCCAAGGTGTAGTTCTAAGGACACTCACTGAGAACGTACCTTTAGGGCGAGGTTATCCCTTACTCCGAAGCGTTGCCGTAAATCCTTGGAAACGACGAGTGGTGTGGCTGCCGTTCGGAAGAAATCGCCGAACGTCAAGGAGTGCCATCTTTCGTTCAGACACCTCCGAGAGCAGGGCGAACCTGCAATGGAAAATGAGACTGATGCTGAAACAAGTTCGCAACTTCATCCCGGTCAATTCCTGCTAGAATCAACGACCAAGCGAAATGCCAACCGGCTCGTGCCGTGCCGACAGACACTCTTAGGATACGTGATGCAGCACTAGATGCGGACACAGCACTCGGAGGGGCAGATTCGGAATATGCAACAAAGTGGTGTGTCCGCATTTGCTTCCACCAATGTCCGAACGACCGCCACGTCGATGCTCTCTTGAGAACTGCCAACATCAGTGCTGCTAGAGACGGAGGCCGTGCTGCGGGGAACGGACGTTGCAGTCGGCTCATGCCATACCGACACAGGGGGAGGGCGCGGCTCGTGCTTTTCGACCTTGCTAAGTTACGTTGTCACGCTGGACGATCTCACAACGCAAGTCGTGTTGATCGTCAAGCGTTTCAACCTTAATTGGCCGAGTCCGGCGGGAAGAGCCCAAAC